>CAYQNR010000003.1:18571-95609 GCA_964418945.1 uncultured Desulfobacteraceae bacterium | reverse complement strand
GGGGCGACATCGCGCCGTAGCAAGCCATCATTTGCGCATTCAACCACGGGCAAGCGTGTGGTCTTCTGCGAAGGCGGATAAGGTTTAATCTTTTACTTCTTTACGTACTCATTAACCGGATGAACCATAAGTTTTTAGACACTTCAAACCGTGCACTCAATGTTGATCAAATGCCACATCTCTTCACAATACATTGAATTATTTATATTAAACCATGCTTTCAAGTAATTTAAAGACAGTCAAGCCCTAAGCTGTTTTGTTTACGAAAAATGCGCTTGAATTCTCCGATTTTTGGTTAGAGATGAAAAGTGCGAGAGGTGACTTTTCTCAAGTCTTACAGGTTTTTTTAATGCTTGAGGGAACACAGGTTTCCATATAAAATATCCCGCATGGATATCAAAAGAACAAGTCATGCGGTTTATGAAGCGGAATATCATTTGGTCTGGTGTTTGAAATCGAGGGAGACGATATCTCGTAAGAAGAGTGAATCCATACAAACCTTAACCAGAAGAACAAAGGAAAAAAAAGATGAAGATAGCAGTTACATCTACCGGTCCTACACTTGATGACATGGTAAACGAAAGGTTCGGGAGGTCCGCCTACTTTTTGATTGTCGATCCGGAGAACTTGGAATTTGAATCCCTGGAAAACCCCAATGTGTCCCTGGGAGGAGGCGCAGGTCCCGAATCCGCCCAGCTCATGGCGGATAAAGGGGTATCTGTTGTACTGACCGGGAATTGTGGTCCGAATGCGGTCAGGACCTTCGGAGCAGCAGGGATCCAGGTAATCACCGGGGCAAGCGGACAAGTTCGGCAGGCTGTTGAGCAGTTTAATATAGGCAAGCTGGGCAATGCCTCTGCCTCTGGTGTACAAGGTCCGTCCGGCATGGGAGCAGGTCCAGGGGGCGGCAAGGGAATGGGTAGAGGAATGGGACGCCGCCAGCCACCTACCTTATCCAGAAAGGAGGAGGTGGAGCGCCTTAGAAAGCAAGCTGATGAGTTGAAAAGAAAAATTGCGGATATTGAATCTTCCATTGAGTCCCTGGAAAAGGAATAATGGAAGGAGTTGGAGTAGAATTATGAAGGAGGCGATGTTTTACCAATCACTTGATGAAAAGGTGGTGCTTTGCACACTGTGTAACCATCAGTGCAAGATCCATGAGGGCAAGAGGGGTATGTGCGGTGTGAGGGAAAACCGTGATGGAAGGCTATACAGTCTTGTATACGGCAGGGTCATCGCGGAACATATCGATCCCATAGAGAAAAAGCCTTTATTCAATTTTTTACCCGGTTCCAGGGCGTTTTCCATTGGGACAGTGGGCTGTAATTTCCTTTGCAAGCATTGTCAGAACTCTGATATTTCTCAATATCCTCTTGACCACAGGGGTGAGATTATCGGTAAGACCCGTACCCCGGAGGGAATCGTTGAGGCCGCAAGGTCGGGTGACTGCCAGACAATCGCCTATACGTATAACGAACCCACAGTCTTCTATGAATTTGTTTACGATACTGCCGGCCTTGCCAAAAACGCGGGGATCAAGAATATTTTTGTAACCAACGGCTACCTGAGCCCCGAAGCCGTACGGCAAATCGCCCCCTTTCTGGATGCTGTTAATATCGACTTGAAGGCGTATTCCGATAAATCCTATAAGGAGATATGCGGCGCGAGTCTTGAGCCAGTGTTAGAAACCATCAAGTTGATAAAAGGCCTGGGTATATGGGTAGAAATTACCACGCTTATTATACGGGGCTTAAATGATGGGGAAGAGGAACTCCGCCGGATCTCCCGCTTTGTGAAAGGAGTAGGCTGTGAGGTGCCATGGCATGTCACCCAGTTTTATCCCGCCTACAAGTACATTGACCGGCCGCCCACGCCGGTGGACACCCTGCATAAAGCCCGTGAAATTGGCCTGGAGGAGGGGCTGCGATATGTGTACGAGGGGAACCTGCAGGGAGCAGGAAGTGAGAATACCTATTGCCATGTTTGCGGTGCCCTGGTCCTTGAGCGCAGTGGCATGGGGTTGGTGCGAAACCGATTGGAGGATGGGAAGTGTCCGGAATGCGGCACGGAAATTGATGGTGTGTTTAATGGATGAGAGACATGAGTGACAGAAAGGATAACGAAGACAGAAAAAGTATAATATTTTCCTTTTATAAAGCGGTCAAGAGTTTCGGGAACATATTCCCGATCCTCCTTGGTATCATTTTGCTCTTGGGGCTTTTCCGAACATTTGTATCAGACCGGATGATTTCCGCTGTATTTAGCGGAGACCTACTGCGGGATACAGTCTTCGCATCAATAGTGGGGAGTATTTCCGCAGGCAATGCCGTTACCAGCTATATCATAGGAGGGGAACTTTTAAAGGAAGGCATAAGCCTCATTGCAGTAACGGCATTTATGGTGGCATGGGCCACAGTGGGTGTCATTCAGTTTCCTGCGGAAGCGGCTACCCTGGGAAAACGGTTTGCGGCAGTAAGGAATGCGGTGTGTTTTATTCTTTCTATCCTGGTGGCAATAGTAACCGTTAAAACATTGATGATGATCCCATGAAACCGGACAAAAAGAAGAATAATATAAGGGGAAAAAGCAAAAAAGTAAGATACCCGGGTATATATTTCCTGGGAGCTGTCCTATTTCTGTATCTTATTATTTCTCTCTATACACCGGGGAACATAGCCAAGTCTCTGACCGCAAGCTTGGATATGTTTATTCATGTCCTGCCGGCGTTAGTACTCATCGTATTCTTTATGGGAATAGTGAATCATTTCGTTTATCCCCGGACGTTGTCAAAGTATGTTGGAGAAGGGTCTGGGGTAAAAGGATGGCTCTTGGCCATCTGCACAGGTATACTGAGTCATGGCCCGATCTATGCCTGGTATCCGTTGTTAAAAAGGCTTCGTGATCAGGGTATGAAAAGCGGCTTGATTGCCGTGTTTCTTTATAACAGGGCTATCAAGATCCCTCTGTTACCGGTGATTATTTATTACTTTGGAATAAGGTTTGTGGTTATATTAGCAGTATATTTGATCATCGGTTCCGTGGTACAGGGATATATTGTTGAAATAATGGACGCCAGTATCCCTGATAGCGCCGCCCGCGGATAATGTTGAAGACCAGCCAGAGTCCCACTATACCGGAGATGATATACCCGATAATCCCGAGGGCCGAGAAGCCGAATAGATGGGGCCTGACGCCTGTAGTAATGATCATGGACGATCCGATAATGAGCGCCGCAATAATGATTCCAAAGGTCAGCCGGTTGAAGATATTCTCCAGGGTTCTCTGAAAGCCGCCGAGATTATGGTGTTCAAAGCGTATGGTGATGTGGCCCTTTTCCAGCTTTTTGATGATAAGGAGAATACCATCCATTGTCTTCCACCAGAGGTAAAGCCAAGGGAAGTGTAACAGGCTTTATGCCCGGGAAAACGATTATAGATTGACATGATACAAAAACCTGTTTATCAAATAGTATAAAGTTGATTTGAAAATTCTCTGCTAAAATAGCTAAAGCATGGAATAATCAAGGCCGGTGTTGACTTTAATGGGAAAAAAGGACAGCAAGAGGGAGAGGTTTCTAGGTGATGAAACAGGTAATACTCGGTACTGCGGGTCATATTGATCATGGCAAAACCTCTCTTATTAAGGCATTGACGGACATAGATACCGACCGTCTGAAGGAAGAGAAAGAGAGGGGTATCACCATAGAACTTGGCTTTGCCTACCTCAAATTGCCGGGTGGGCAATTATTGGGTATTGTGGATGTCCCGGGTCATGAAAAATTTGTCAAGAACATGGTGGCGGGAGCTACGGGCATTGACCTAGTAGTGCTCACTATCGCCGCTGATGAAGGAATAATGCCCCAGACCAGGGAGCACATGGAGATCTGCGAGCTCCTAGGTGTGAGGAACGGGCTAGTTGTCCTTACCAAGATAGACATGGTGGATGATGAATGGCTTGAACTGGTAAAGGAGGATGTAAAGGCTTATCTCACGGGTACATTCTTGGAAGAGGTCCCTGTGTTAGAGGTTTCCTCTATGACAGGGGAAGGTATTAAAGACCTGGCAAAAGCCATTGATGACCTTGTAAAGGTAATACCGGAAAGAGATCCCGGTATTTTTTTTCGTATGCCTGTAGACCGTGTGTTTACCATGAGGGGATTCGGAACAGTAGTGACGGGGACTACTATCTCAGGGACTATCAATATAGGAGATGATGTGACCATCTATCCTCGGGGAATTACGTCCCGCATAAGGGGGATGCAGGTACATAAACAAAAGGCCGAACAGGTGAGCGCCGGGCTCAGGACGGCCATAAATCTCCAGGGTGCTGAAAAGGCACAACTTCACCGGGGTGATATCATCGCCGCCAAGGATTCCCTGAGGTCCACCTACATGGTTGATGTAGAGCTTAAACTATTGTCTTCTTCTCCGCGCAAACTAAAGAACAGGGCAAAGGTCCGCTTCCATTCGGGAACCACGGAGATTATCTCCACGGTAGTGCTCCTTGACCGTGATGAACTGGAACGTGGTGATACCTGCTATAGCCAGATCAGGCTTGACGCTCCTACTGCCGTGCTTTCAGGCGACCGGTTTATCTTAAGGAGTTATTCTCCTGTCCGTACCATAGGTGGAGGCAAGATCCTGGATCCGCTTCCTCTGAAAAAAAAGCGCTTTTTAAAGACGGTATTGAGCCAATTTGAACTGCTCAATTCGGGAACCCTTAAGGAGAGAGTCGAGCATTTCATTGGGGTAAGCAGGTTCCAAGGAAAAGAAACCCGTGAACTGCAATTTCTGACAAACACCAGCAAGGAGAAACTTGAAGAGGTACTGAAAGAGCTTTTGGCTGAAAAAAGGATTACTCAGTATTATTACGGGGAAAACGGGGCCTTTATCCATTTAGAATATATTAAAAAAGGTGCCCATGAAATAGTAACTACGCTTGAAAGATTTCATAATGATTTTCCCCTAAAGGCTGGTCTTATCAAGGAAGAGCTTCGTTCCAGGACGATGGGCTCTCGCAATCAACGGGTTTTTAATTTCATTATTTCAGATCTGATTCGTGATAACACCGTCATACAGGAAAAGGAACTTCTTCGGTTGAAGGGACACAGGATAATCCTGGCCGATGATCAAGAAACCATAAGGCGGAAGATAGAAGATGCTTATCTCAAGGGAGGACTCCAGCCTGCGTATTTCAAGGAAATAAAGGACAGTCTCTCCCCAGGCATGGGATCGGACATCCTTGAACTTATGGTCAAAGAGGGAGTCCTTATCAGAGTCAAGGAAGATTTGTATTTTCACCGTGATGTTATCGATGCCCTTGAAAAGAGATTAGTGGCCTTTTTGAAGTCAAAAGGAGAGATCAGCACGCCCCAATTCAAAGAGATGACAGGGGCCTCTCGAAAATATACAATCCCCATAATAGAATATTTCGACCGCGCAAAGGTAACAGTAAGGGTGGGGGACACCAGGGTATTGAGAAAAAAGTAATGGAAGATTTATACTATAAAATTGTGGAAATGTTTGAAGCGAACCGTCTTTCGGTGCTGGTTACCATTATTAGAATAGCCGGACCGGCCCCCCGACAGGTGGGGACCAAATTCCTGATCCTGGAAGACGGCTCTTCAGTGGGGACCATAGGAGGGGGGCTTCTGGAGAAGGCGGCCATCGAGGAGGCAAAAAAGGTTTTTTCTTCACGCCTGCCGGTGTATTTTACATACTTTGCTGATGACACGGAAGAACCCGATCCGGATATGAAGTGCGGCTCTGATACCGAACTGTTCCTGGAGCCTGTATTCCCGGACAGCCTGCACCATGTCCATCTGTTTAAAGAGATCGTAGGGATCATCCGCAGGGGTGGCGCCGGGCTGTTGTTAACTGTGGTCGACCCGGAATGGTGGCAGGCGGGAAGGATCCCCAAGATGTTTGTAAAACAGGACGGTGAAAGGATAGGCGCCCTTCAGGGTGTACAGGAGATAGAAGACATCATCATAGACAGGATGGATCAATTGCTTGGCGCAAAACAGCCGGCTGTGATCGTATGCAGGGATGAAGAGGAAAATAGGTTGAATATTTTCGTGGAACCGGTGATTTCCAATCCGGTCCTCTACGTATTCGGCGGAGGCCATGTGTCAAGCCAGGTAGTTCCCCTTGCCCACATGGTAGGCTTTAAGGTGGTGGTTATAGACGACCGTCCTGAATTTTCTCTCCCTGAAAATTTTCCCGTGGCGGAAGAGGTGTATAACTACCCGTTTGATTCCGTAATGGACAGGTTCCCTGTTGATGAATCATCCTATATATTAATAATGACCCGCGGCCATTCTTATGATAAAATCGTCCTGTCCCAGGCGCTTGAAACACCGGCAGGCTATATCGGCATGATAGGAAGCAGCCGTAAGATTTCGATAATCTACGGCAAGCTCAGGGAAGAAGGCGTTACCAAGGATCAGCTTGATTGGGTCCATTCTCCTGTTGGGATTGATATAGGCGCGGAGACCCCTGAGGAGATAGCCGTCAGTATCATCGCTGAATTAATAAAGGAGAGGGCTGGCGCCTAGGGATAGAATCCGATATCAATAGCCAAGCCGCTTGAACACATCCTGATAGGTCCTTAACACCCTTTCCCCGAAACAGACAAAGACCACCTTGGTGATATCATTATCCGTTTCAAGAAACCTCCTAGTTTCGGCGAGGGCGATTTCGGTTGCTCTTTCTAGGGGAAAGCGATAAGCGCCGGTGCTTATTGAGGGAAAGGCTATACTCTTTACACCCAGTTGGCTGGCAAGCTTGAAGCTGTTTCGGTAACAGTTTGCCAGCAACTCTTCCTCTCCTGAATGCCCACCTGTCCAGACCGGCCCCACAGTGTGGATCACCCATTTGGCGGGAAGACGGTATCCCTTGCTGGCCCTTGCTTCACCCGTGGGGCACCCGCCGATCTTTCTGTTCTCTTCAAGGAGCTCTGGGCCCGCGGCTCTGTGTATGGCACCGTCCACGCCACCCCCACCCAGAAGAGAGCTGTTGGCGGCGTTGACAATGGCATCTACCCGCTGTTTGGTTATATCACCTTCGATTATTTTTACTCGCTTTTTCATAATCATCAATCTCCTTTATTAACTGTTGATATTCTACTATTAGACAATCTTACAGTCAAGAGAAGGGTCAAACCTTGATTTGTGATTATAGATTGACAGATTGAAAGTGAATTTATATTATGCAAATCTATGGCGCGACAATGGAGAATAGAATTTCCCGGGGCGCTTTATCATGTATTGTCCCGAGGCAATGGTCTTCAAGATATTTTTCTTTCAGATGATGACAGGCATTTATTTTTGGCCTTATTAGAGGAGCTGTCTGAGCGTTTTAATATCGAAATATATGCCTATGTTCTGATGAGCAATCACATATTATGTTGAGCTCAACATAACACTATCATCTGTTGTTAAAGACAAGAGATGCTAATTTATCCAAGGCCATGCAATGGTTCGGCACGAGCTTTACATGTAAGTTTAATCTGAATAATCACACCAGAGGCCATCTTTTCCAGGGGCGGTTTAAAAGTATCATTGTAGAAAATGATCGCTATCTTTTACGGTTATCCTGTTATATTCATCGCAATCCACTACGGGCTAGAATCATAGAGCGACTTGCCGAGTATCAATTGAGCAGCTATCAGTTTTATGCCTACAAGAGAAAACCTCCTATTTGGCTAAAAACCAAAACCATTCTGGACCAAGTAACCGGTGCTGAACGGGATAAGGCCTATAGAAGAGTGGTCGGGTATTATTCAAATGAAGAAGAGAGTTTTTGGGAGGATTTAAAGCATGGGTTCATTTATGGTAGTCAAGATTTTGTTACAGATTTGAAAGCCCGGTTTTTGGAGGGAAAAAGAGAGTTAGAGTTACCTCAATACAACAGCCTGTTTAGAGAATTTGATTCTGAGTCGCTATTAGAAGAAGCTTCGAAGATTTTGGGTTTGGATCTTAAATCTGCCCGCAATACTAAAAAGATTGGAAGCGGTGAGAAAGACAAGCGCGATTTAATAATCTATTTACTTTGGAAAACAGGACGGCTTTCGAATAGAGAAATTGGAGCCTACTTTGGGCTGACTTATTCGGCAGTTAGTCAACGTGTCAAAATAATTAATGATAGGGTTTCTATTGAACCTAGGCTCAGAGGTCAATATCATATGCTTAAATCACAAATCAAGGTTTGACCCCATTGCATAAACTAGCCTCAGTTATTATATTCTTTACAATATTCTTCTCCATTTACGCTTTCCTCCATTTCTATGTTTATATAAAAACCCTAAGCACATTTGCAATAGGTCCGCCCTGGCACCTGTTGTTTATACTGGTCCTCCTGTTGCTGCTTCTTTCTCCGGTTCTCACGAATATATACATGGGTGCCGATTACTCTCTTCCGCTCAATATCCTCGCCTTTGTCGGTTATCTTTGGATGTCCGTCCTGTTCCTTTTTTTCTCCGTACATATCTTCATTGATATCTATCGGATGGTTGTCCATATCTCGTCCCGGTTCTTTTCTCCGGTATTCTTGAGATATATTCCGGAAGAAAGGACTACCTTCATAATAGTCCTTTTGATAATAGCGGGGATCAATATATATGGATGGTTTGAGGCCGGGAATATAGGGATTGAAAGGATCAGTCTTAATAGTTCTAAGCTTCCTCCTGAGATGAGAGACTTCAGGGTGGTTCAGTTGTCCGACACCCATTTCAGCTCAACAAGCGGCATTAGGCTGGCGCGGAAGATTTATAAGATAGTTAAAGCACTTGAACCGGACCTTGTGGTTTCTAGTGGAGATCTAATAGACAGGGGAGCTAGGGATGTCGAGGAGATCGCCGCACTTTTGAGGGATATTGACGCCCCGTACGGAAAATTTGCCACAACAGGCAACCATGAATTTATTGCAGGGATTGAAGCTAGCAGCGAATTCACCGAAAAGGCCGGATTTAGGTTGCTAAGGAATGAGAGTGTTGAGGTGAGCGATTTTTTGAATATAGCGGCAATAGACGAGCCGACGGGGGGCAGATTCGGGAATGAAATCCCTGTTCCTGAAGAGAGTGTGCTGGAGACACTTTCATCTGACCGGATTAGTATATTTCTGAAACACCAACCTCGAATAGAGAAGAAAAGCATCGGGAAATTCGATATACAGCTCTCCGGTCATACCCACAAGGGGCAGATATTCCCCTTCACTCTCATCGTTTCTCTGTTTTATCCATATATGAATGGGTTCTTTGATTTGGGTGATGGTTCATATCTGTATGTAAGCAGAGGCACGGGGACATGGGGGCCTCCCATAAGGTTCCTTGCCTTTCCCGAGGTTACGGTAATAGATTTTTCCCGGTGCGAAGATTGACAAAACAGGATGAGTGTTAAAGAATGGATTTGATTATGACAAAACACCAAAACAGAGGAATTAGTCGTCTAATTAAGGCATTCTGGTATTCCCTGGCCGGGTTTAAAGCGGCCTGGGTTAACGAAGAGGGATTTCGCCAGGAGATCATTCTGGCGATACTGCTGATTCCAGCAGGATTATGGGTCGGTACCACGGGAACACAGAGGGCTTTACTAATAGGCGTCTACCTTATTATACCGCTTGTGGAACTAATAAATTCAGCAATTGAATCCATTGTTGATCGAATGGGGCCTGAGCGCAATCTGTTGTCGGGCAGGGCCAAAGACCTGGGATCAGCGGCTGTGCTCCTGAGTATCTGTATAGCAGTAATTGTCTGGGGCATAATCTTTTACGAGCACTTCTTTTTATGATCTGTGTTTCTTTTTCCCTCGACGACCGAGACTGTTTTCCCTATACTCCTTTCTTAAAATTTTAAACGTCGTTTAGGATTGTATGCCGAACATAAGGAACTTCAGCATTATTGCCCATATTAACCATGGGAAATCCACGCTTGCGGATCGCCTTATTCAGATGTCCGGTCTTGTGGATGAGCGTGAGTTTCGCGACCAGATCCTGGATGACATGGATATCGAGAGAGAGAGGGGGATTACCATAAAAAGCAGATCTATCACCCTCGCGTACAAGAACAGCAAAGGAGAAGATTTCGAGTTAAATCTAATCGATACGCCGGGTCATGTGGATTTTTCCTATGAGGTATCCCGCGCCCTGGCGTCCTGCGAAGGGGTATTGCTGGTGATAGACGCCTCCCAGGGGGTGGAGGCCCAGACAGTGGCAAATCTTTACGCAGCAATGGAATATGATCTGGAGATTATTCCGGTTATCAACAAGATCGATTTGCCGTCCGCGGATATAGAAATGGTTAAGGAGCAGATCGAGGTGGACCTAGGTCTGGATTCCGATCAGACTATACTCTGCTCCGCCAAAGAAGGGAGAGGGATAGAAGATGTTATGGAAGCCATAGTGGAAAAGATCCCTCCGCCAGCAGGTAGAATCGAGGATCCTTTAAAGGCATTGGTATTTGATGCCCATTATGATTCTTTTAGAGGGACTATTGTTAGTTGCAGGCTTTTTTCCGGCACACTCAGGCAGGGCGACATGATTCGTTTTATGTCCAACAAATCCGGATATAAGGTGGAAGAAACAGGCATCTTTCACTTGAAGCGTGTGCCGACCAAAGGCATTGTAGCCGGCCAGGTGGGCTATATTATCGCCGGTATCAAGGCGGTGAGCGATGTCAGGATAGGTGATACAGTAACACTGGATAATTCCCCGGCTCCTGAGCCTCTGTCGGGATTCAGGGAAGCCAAGCCCGTGGTTTTTTCATCGATATATCCTATATCTTCGGAAGACTACAGCACACTCGCGGATTCCCTTGAAAAATACAAGCTTAATGATGCCGCCCTTGTTTATCAAAAGGACTCTTCCGCCGCCCTGGGGCTTGGTTTCCGCTGCGGGTTTTTGGGGCTCCTCCACCTGGAGATTGTTCAAGCACGTCTTGAAAGGGAGTTCGGCCAGTCCATCATAATGACCGTTCCATCAGTGGAGTATCACTTCAGACTCAACAGCGGGGAAGAGATAAAGGTCGATAATCCACTTTACTACCCCGACCCTGCTGCCATTGAAAAGTCCCTGGAGCCCTATATCAGGACAAGCATACTGATTCCGGAGAAATATATGGGAGCTGTAATGGAACTTTGCCTGGAGAGGAGGGGGGAAAACACCAGATTCAGCTATCCCACCCCCGGCCGGGTGGAGGCAAGGTTTGATCTTCCCCTGGCAGAGGTGCTCTATGATTTCTACGACCGCCTAAAGACGGTAACCCAGGGCTACGGTTCTTTTGATTACGATATGTTGGATTACAGGGAAACCGACCTGGTAAAAGTGGATATTTTTGTTAACGGGGAGAGGGTGGATTCCCTTTCACAGATAGTATGCAGGGACAGAGCAAGGGCAAGGGCCCTGCATATCTGTGAAAGGCTGAAGGAAGAGATTCCCAGGCACATGTTCAAGATAGCTATCCAGGGTGCTATAGGCGGAAACATTATTGCCCGCACCACTATTTCCCCCTTTAGAAAGGATGTCACTGCAAAATGTTATGGTGGAGATATTACCAGGAAACGAAAGCTCCTTGAAAAGCAGAAAAGGGGTAAAAAGAGGATGAAGATGGTTGGATCGGTAGCAATACCCCAGAGCGCCTTTGTTGCGGTGTTCAAGTCGGAGGATAAGTAGGCAAAATAAACATATGTCAAATCCAGGCCTTTATATCCATATCCCTTTTTGCCGGTCCAAGTGCCCATACTGCGGCTTCTATTCCATAGCGTCTTCTTCCCATGTCTCAAGATATCTGGCAGCCCTAAAAAAAGAGATTGCCTTTTATAAGGGGCGGTTTGGGCCTTTTGACAGCCTCTACCTCGGCGGGGGCACACCCACCCTGCTGGAGGTGAAAGATCTTGAGGGGACACTAAACTGCCTGTATGAAAATTTTGACTTTTCCGTGGATATGGAGAGGACCATAGAGGCCAACCCCTGTGATATGACCCATGAAAAAATCTCGGGTTTAAGGCTGCTGGGATTCAACAGGATCAACCTGGGGGTCCAGTCCTTTAATGACGAGGAGCTTGCGTTTTTAGGGAGAAGGCACAATGGGAGAGAGGCTGAAGATGCCCTGGAGGGGCTGCGCTTGGCCGGCTTTGATAACATGGGAATGGATCTGATATACGGGCTGTACGGTCAAACCATCAAAGGATGGATGGAAACCCTGAAGAAGGCCGTGTCCTTTGCCCCGGAACATCTATCCTGCTATCAGTTGACCATTGAAGGAGGCACAGTGTTCTGGCGCATGAAGGAGAAAGGGATTCTCGAGCCCTTGACAGAAGAAGAGGAAAGATCCTTTTTTGTTGCCACATCAGGGTTTCTGGAAGATAAGGGCTACATACATTATGAAATCTCCAACTTTGCAAGGAAAAGCTCCCGCTTTTCCCGGCATAATTGCAAGTATTGGAGACGCGTGCCCTATCTGGGTCTAGGTCCTTCGGCACACTCGTTTAATGGAGACAAGAGATGGTGGAATTACAGGTCAATCCGTAGATATTGCGAGGCACTCGAACAGGGTAACATGCCTGTTGAGGGTGATGAGGAACTGAGTGATGAGCAGAAAAGGATGGAGATAATATCTCTCGGCTTGAGGACCCGACGCGGTGTTGATATGAGAGAGTTGGGACATGATCCGGGATTGAGTGGGAAGATAAAGGTGCTGATTGAATCAGGGCATGTTAAGATCTTTAACGACAGGGTGATACCCACAAGGGAGGGATACGTTGTGGCGGATAGGTTGCCTCTATATTTCTTCATGTGATAAGATGGAATGGTTTAAAAAGAATATCGGGGCTGCTGGTCTCGCCTGCTCTTTTCAAGACCAGCCGGGATCTTCGTTGCTAAAGAGGAATGTGGTTGCTTTACCTATATGAAGGTCATGGTGCTTTTTGAGAGGTGATATCTCAAAAAAAGAGTGCAACCAAGCATAGCCGCGGTCTGATTTCAGGGGTTTAACGCCCCGTAATAACACGAAGAATTTCCCGTTATGATAAAGATGATGTATTTTAAACCCCTGAAATCTGACCGCTTGCTGAGGATGCTATAGATATCACCTTGAAAAAAGTATCATGGCCGGATAACGGAATAAATGTGCTACGGTCCCGGCTGCTCTTGTCAAGACCAGCCGGGACCTGCGGTTCAAGATTTTATTATATTGGTTATCAAGGTGTAGGTCTTGGTGCTTTTTGTGTGGTTATGTTTTAGGATGCAAGGGGTCGAGTGTAAAACATTAAAAAGAATATCGAATCCGGGAACAGAAGGGTTTAAAATAAGCTGGAAGATTAATGGTAGACCAGGAAGATTCCAGCGGTCGAGGATCAGAGGAGCAGAGAGGGATGATCAAAAAGGTAGTGTCAGGAGGTCAGACCGGAGCCGATCAGGCCGCCCTTGATGTGGCCATGGAGATGGGCATCCGGCACGGGGGTTGGATAGCCAAAGGCCGGAAGACCGAGGCCGGAAGACTGCCTGAAAAATACCGCCTGAAAGAGATTAATTCCATTGATTACAATCAAAGAACAGAATTGAATGTGGTAGACTCCGACGGCACGGTGATTTTTTCCCACGGGAGTTTGAAAGGTGGGTCCGCACGGACACTGATGCTGGCTAAAAAACATAACAAATCCTGTCTTCATATAAATCTTGATGAATTGAGCAAGTATGAGGCTGTGGAGATAATAAAAGGATGGATTGACGCCAGACAAATCGAGGTGCTAAATGTGGCCGGCTCACGGGCGAGTGAGGACGCCGGGATCTATGAGGACGTAAAAGACGTGCTGAGGTCCTTGTTTTATCCTCCCCCCGAAGCTATCGCAGGGAGATTTCCGCATGATATTCAGGAGGCGGTGCATGTTCTCCTGGATAGAGTGCCTATGACGGAAAAGACTGTTATTGCCAGGATGGACAAACATGAACTGGAGTCGCTGCAATCGACCTTGGGTAAACGCATTGAAGCAGAATTCGGTTTATTATCGGGAAACGAGGCATTAATGCAATCCTGTCGATACACACTGAAGAGATATGAGGTTCATGAAGATGAGATCTTCGCCCTTATAATAGGAGAGTTATGGAAAAGGTTAAAAGAGACTCATGCCTTGAGAATCGTGAAATAGGACCCTGATCCTTGAATATCCGGGAAATTACCCGTTCCTCTTTAGTCTCGCAAGTGAGTAAGTCCTGGTCCGTTATAGAAATATTACTTTTGTGTTTATTTTAAGGCAAGATATGCATCATTGTTTGACAATTCCGGGTTCAGGCCGGAGACAAAAAATATGGTTATAATTGACAAAATGCTGTTTGGTTCTTATGGTTATTTAGATATATCTGATAGGGCTGGATTATTATTAATCAGACACATATAATCCTTTACACCATTGGGGCAGCCAATGCTCTTTGTGGTGCGGACTTGTTTTTGTACAAGGGTTGATTAAAGTATATAATATAATAGTTATACTAGACATCATTCGGCCAGACATGATGCAAATGTGCTTATGTTGGTCGGATATCTAATTTAGACAATTTTATAGGATTATTAAATTTCTTTAGAATAATATAAGGAGGACGGATATGAGAGTTGCGGTCAGTTCGAGTGGGAAAGACCTTGATTCACAAGTTGATCCCCGTTTCGGGAGATGCGCATATTTTATAATATGTGATACTGATGATATGAAAGGTGAGGCCTTTGAAAATGAAAGTGCTTTACTTGGTGGCGGAGCCGGGATACAGTCCGCTCAGTTTGTTGCCTCCAAAGGTGTTCAGGCTGTAGTTACCGGTAACTGCGGTCCCAATGCAGACAGAACCTTGGGGGCTGCGGGGATAAAGATATTTGTAGGCCAATCAGGTACGGTGAGAGAGGCTGTGGAAAGGATGAAAAATAACGAGCTGGAAGCGGCGGCCGGAGCCAATGTGCCTGATCATTTTGGTATCAAGGGTGGAGACATTTCATCCGGACAGGGGTTTGCAAACACAGGGCCTGCTCAATTCTCAACTCGCGGTCCTGGTATGGGCCGAGGTATGGGTATGGGCGGCGGCGGTGGCATGGGTCGCGGTATGGGCATGGGCGGCGGTCGAGGTATGGGCATGGGCTTGGGAACAGGCAAGGCAGGTGGAAATAGACCAGAGGAGTTTTCCCAAAGGAATATTTCAAAGGATCAGGAATTGGATCTTCTTAAAAAACAGTCCGTGGAATTATTAAAGCAAATGGAAGAGATTGAAGAAAAAATAAAAAGCCTGGAAAAGGATGATTTAGAATAGGCCCTGAAAAAGGTGAGAAGGGTCCAATTCCATGAAGATGGCTATTTCTATATGGGAAGAAGAGGTTACGCGTGTCTTTGATACGGCCTTGAGACTTTTAATTGTTGGGATTCATGGAAGTCAATAAATAAGGAGGAGACTTAGTAATGTCTACAGGAACAGAGAGTGGAGGGTTGAGCAGGGAGGAGCAAAATAAACTCCAGAATGTTGAAATTGAAGACAGATTGCATCATATTGACAACAAGATCCTTATCTTGAGCGGTAAGGGAGGTGTTGGAAAGAGTAGTGTCGCAACATATCTTTCGGTAGCTTTGGCTAGAAGGGGCAAAAAGATAGGGCTTATGGATGTGGACCTGCATGGTCCGAGCATACCGCGAATGCTTGGTATGAAAGGAAACCTTCAGCCCTCATCCGTTCCGGGAAAAGCAATTCCCGTGGAGGTATTGCCTAACCTGCATGTTATATCCATCGAGGTCCTGATGGGTGAAAACAAGGACACCGCCACTATATGGCGGGGGCCCCTTAAGATAGGAGTCATCAGACAGTTCATTTCGGATATTGAATGGTCTGATCTTGATTATCTGATTATTGATTCGCCTCCGGGAACAGGAGATGAACCTCTCACGGTGGCACAAACCATCCCCGACGCCAGCGCTGTGATAGTAACAACCCCACAGGAGGTATCCCTGGCGGACGTCCGAAAGTCAATAAATTTTTGCCGTGAGGTTAAAATGCGGATACTGGGGATTGTGGAAAATATGAGCGGGCTGAAGTGTCCTTACTGCGGAAAGATTATTGACCTTTTCAGGAGCGACGGGGGCCAGTTGATGGCAAAAAAGGAAGGCTTAAGGCTTCTTGCCAGCCTGCCCATAGAACCGGAGGTTGTAAAGAAAGGGGATATGGGGGATCTATCATGTCTTGATAAAGAAGATCTTCCTTTTACCGAAGAATTTCAAAAATTAGTTGATCAAATTGAAGAACTTGCTGTAAAAAGAGATTCTACAAGCATCCAGCAACAAGATAAGGATGAAGAAAAAGGCGAAGCTACCACAAATGATAAAGTGGTTATTGCAGTACCCGCAGAAGAAGGGAAGCTATGTGAACATTTTGGGCATTGTAAACAGTTTGTGTTGATTGAAACAGAAAATGGAACGATTAAAAGTAAATCGTCTCATACACCTCCCGCCCATCAACCCGGTGTTTTACCCAGGTGGCTTCATGAGCAGGGAGCGGATATTATTATAGCAGGAGGCATGGGGGAAAGCGCCCGGCATCTTTTCGAACAGAACGGCATCAAGGTCATAATAGGTGCCCCTATGGAGTCTCCGGAGTCGTTGGTTAGCCAATATCTGTCAAACACCCTGGAAAGTGGTGATAATCTATGTGACCATTAGGAGGATTTATCTCAGGTATTTCCTTACAGCAATGCGGAAAAGCCGGGTGAAATACTGACGAATAATCCGGACTGGAGATATATCCGGCACATATGATTATGGTTGAGAATGGTTTTAACAATGAGCTTATAGGTAATGCAGGAGTGAGGAAATATATGGACAACGACTTTGATGACTTTGTTCAAGAATTACAGGAGCAGATTTACGAAGAGACCAGAAAGGCCTATGGCATGCTGGCTTTTGAACGTTGGTTGAATCCTCTTTATATGGGAACCATGGATGATCCTGACGGATACGCTAGAGTAACAGGGACATGCGGAGACACCATAGAGATGTTTTTAAAGTTTGAAGACGAACGTGTCCGGGAGGCCTTATACCAGACGGACGGTTGCGGATCAAGTCATGTCTGCGGGTCATTTGCTGCTGAGATGGCCTTGGGCAAGAGCCCGGACGAACTAATAGATATAACAGGCGAGGCCATACTGAAAAAGCTGGGGGGACTGCCAAAAGAGGATGGACATTGCGCATTCCTTTCCGCTGAGACGCTCCAAGAGGCCCTGAGTGATTATATGATTAAGGAAAGAGGGAATAGAAAAAGTTGATGCAAGGATCCTGTCTTTCAGAAAAGCATCTTGATGGGAATTATCGGCGACGATTAACTTGATCAGGAGAACAGGGTTTTGTTTTGACAAAGATAGCAAAGCTTTTTAAGGGCTTTGCTATTTTAATTAATCTGGAAAGCCCTGTCACCTGTCTATTTACATCTGTATGTATCAGCCCGGCTGCCTGTAAACACGTATTAGGGATTTGAATAAAGAAGAGCAGGTAATCTTGCTCTTCGCTCGCTGTACACGGCTCAATAACCTTTTTATTCATTGCAAGTTTGGGGATACATGAAAATTCTTGAAGACCTGATTTCATTATTGGATTCTAAAACAACCGTTAAGGATATCCGCCAGGGAGTATTTCACACCGGAGTTCTTACCCGTTATTGTGGTTTGGCTGCAACTCTCCCAAGAGACGCCCTGAGAGAAGACCCGCCCCTGGTAAGACAACCCGGCTCTCTGCTGGATATAGATGTATCTGAATTGGCGCGGATGGCCTATTCCGACAGGCTTCTTGAGGCGGCTATCGGCATGGCCACAATAAATTCCCTGCTGGAGGTAGAAGAGAAAAACTGCCTGGAGCTTAACGCCCAGGACCTCATAACTGACAAGGGTAAAGGAAAGAGGGTGGCCATCATCGGGCATTTCCCGTTTATACCCGATCTCCGTGAAACCGCGAAGGAACTCTGGGTCATTGAAAAAAACCCACGTCAGGGGGATTTTTTGGAAGGAGATAGAGGTAATCTGCTTCCTAATGCCCATGTTGTGGGGATCACAGGGACCGCCCTGACCAATCATACTATGGAATCCCTGCTGGAACTCTGTGACCCGCGGGCATTCGTGGTTGTTCTCGGTGATTCTGCCCCCTTATCACCGGTCCTGTTCGACTATGGGGTGGACGCCATTTCCGGCACAAAGGTGATAAACAGCGAGATCGCGTTAAGATGTGTAAGCCAGGGCGCCAATTTCAGACAGATAAAAGGGATCCGGAGACTGACCATGTTAAAAAGATAGTCTTAGGGAGGTGTCATTAATGGAGGTCAGTATTACAACATTGGTCGAGAATACCGCGAACCCTGGGTTTATAGCCGAATGGGGTTTGAGTATAATGATAGAGGTGGAGGGCCAGCGGATACTACTTGATACCGGCCCTGGTACCTCCACGGTGTATAACGCAAAACTCCTCGGTGTTGATTTTAGAATGATCGACAGGATAGTACTCAGCCATGGACATTATGATCATACAGGTGGATTAAGGGGTGTTTTAAGGGGTACTCATGGCTTTGATATCATATCGCACCCGGCTGTTTGGGAGGCTAAATATGCTGTTCGGGAGAACAGGGCCAGATATATAGGCATCCCTTTTTGCAGGGAGGAACTGGAGAGTCTGGGAGCACGATTCAGCATGAGTAAGGAGCCGGTGTGGATTACCCGTAATGTGGTTACCTCGGGAGAGATATCCTTAACAACCGGGTATGAAGATGTTGACCGTTCAATGTATGTAAAGAAAGATGGGAATCTAGTTCCTGACGATCTGCCCGACGATCTTGCCATGGCAATCAGGACCGATAAAGGCCTGATAATAATACTGGGGTGTGCACATCGGGGAATGATCAATACCATCCGCCATTTCCAGAAAATCACAGGGGATGAACAGGTCTATTGCGTTATGGGTGGAACCCATCTGATAAGTGCCACCCATGAAAGACTGACCCGGACTGTGACGGATCTGAGAAGAATTGGGGTGCAGAGGATAGGGGTTTCCCATTGCACTGGTTTCGAGGCTGCAGCGTGGCTGGCAAAGGAATTTGGAGATATGTTCTTCCTGAATAATGCCGGCAGTCAGTTTAAGCTGTTATGAGAGGCCTATGAGCAAAATGGCTGTCGAGACCGTGGAACATTGATGAAGAGTGATCGGAGGTCGTGGAGTGTCGGATGATGTTTTTAAGGAAATAAAAAGACGCACTCGCAGCTTATTGCAGGGAAAGGACCTCCTGGACCAGAAGGTGTGGGTAAAGGCCCGTCCCCTGAGCACTGAAGAAGCGATCGGCAACCCTGAAGAGGATGATTTCCCTTTGCAGAAAGGTAATGAGAAGCTCATGCAGGCGGATTTTAATCATGCTCTGGGACAGGCATTTACCGACCAATACGGGGATTTTGAAGGGACACTCCAGGAGATACTGGAGATGCCCCTTGAAAACAATTACAGGAGGGCCGTGTTCGTGGCCACCCTGAACGCGGTATTACGGTATATGGGGGTGGCCGACAAGACGATCCATTGCCGTGACAATGAGCCCGCCCGGTGCGCGGAGGTGCTGAGGGCTTACATAGATGACCGTTATGGGATGAAAAGGGTTCTGCAGATCGGATTCCAGCCCCGCATGGTGGAATATCTGGCGCCCCATTTCCCTTTTCGCCTTATTGATATGGATACTGATAACATAGGCGCCCGAAAATTCGGGGTGGATATTGAGGCTCCGGAGGCCACCAATGATGCTGTGAGATGGGCTGATATCCTGCTGGTAACAGGTACCACCCTTGTAAACGGCACCATAGAAAAGTTTCTGGGCGGCAAACCCGTAATCTTTTACGGGACCACCATAGCGGGTGCAGCTTGCCTGATGGGGTGGGATAGGTTCTGTGAAAAGAGCAAGTAAAGATTTGGGAACTTGTCTTTTGAAAAAATGCTGCTTTTTTTCGTTCCGGCAGGGCTGATGATAAGAAGTAATATTAAGATATTTATATTGTTTTTCTCTTTTCTGTCTCTACTGGGTTTATCCCGGCCGGGAGGGGAAGCCAGGTGCGAAGATATACATCTGCTCGCGGGCGCCGGGCTTCGCCAGCCAGTGGATCAATTGATCGATTTATTCCGGGAACAGACCGGATGCAGGGTCATTGTAGATTACGCGGGCGCCGGCAATCTACTGGCGCGTATCATAGCCTCCGGTCATGGCGACCTGTTCATGCCGGGGTCCTTTTATTATATTAAGAGGCTTGAACAGGAGGGCCTGGTTGATTCTTTTAGCATAATCGCGTATCACACGCCTGTGATAGGCGTGAACCGCGGCAAGGCTCACTTGATCAGTTCCTTCCAGGACCTGGCCCGGCCCGGGGTGCGACTTGCCCTGGGCGATCCCGAGGCAATGGCCTTCGGCAGGGTGGCCATGGAGATACTGGAAAAGTCAAAGATAAAGGACGAGATCGTGAAGAATGTGGTAGTCTATGGTGCCACGAGTAAACAAATGGCCCTGTACGTGGCGCAGGGAGACGCGGACGCTTCCATTATCGGTCGCGCGGACGCAATTCAATACCAAGACAGGATAAAGATTATCCCCGTACCGGAAGAATATTTTGAAGCCGAGATCATTGCTATAGCCCTACTGAAGAAGGCCGCCGACAGGCCCGAGGTCATAAGGTTTCGTGATTTCATGGGCAGCGAGAACGCTATAGAGGTCTTTCGGCATTTCGGCTTCTTGCATCTTGACGGGGCGGAAAGATAAAAGGTCGGTTTAATATGAAAGGGTTGCATCGCCTCTGTTTCATAGCCCTTTTCCTCCTGGCCCTTCTCGTGGCGGGGGTGCTGTTTGCCCTTATCTTCCGCATTTCCTTCAAAGAACTGGGAGACGCTATAAGTTCCCCGGAGGTCCTCTTTGCACTTCGCCTGAGTCTCTGGACCTCACTTGCCGCCATAATAATAGCCTTAATCCTGGGCCTTCCTTCTGGATATCTTCTGGCTAGGAGGAACTTTCGGGGTAAGGTCATACTGGACACCCTTATTGACATACCACTTGTCATGACTCCCCTTGTGGCCGGAGTGGGACTGCTCCTGCTTTTCGGTCAAACCTATCTGGGTAAATATCTCGCCCGTGTAGGCATAAATTTTATATTCTCTCCCTGGGGGGCTGTCATTGCCCAGGCGTTTATTGCCGCTCCTATCGTGGCCAGGAGCAGCAAGGCGGCCTTTGAGGAGGTCAGTCCACGTTATGAATGGGCGGCCCAGACCCTGGGACTCAGACCATTTCGGACCTTTTTCAGGGTGACCCTTCCTATGGCAAGGCAAGGCATACTGTCCGGGATCGTACTGGCCTGGGCCAGGGCCATCGGAGAATTCGGAGCCACACTTATGGTGGCCGGCGCCACCAGGATGAAGACAGAGACCCTTCCTATCGCGGTTTTTCTTAACATTTCAAGCGGTGAACTGGGTATCGCCCTTTCCTGTGCCCTTTTATTGATCGCGATGGGTTTAATTATCCTCCTTATACTCAAACAGATCGGCAATAATCACAGGCGTGAACTGCCGATGAAAGGGATAGAGTAATGGCCGTTATCTCCCTGGTCAATGTACGGAACCTGATCCTGAAAGATATATCCTTTGATATTAATGATGGAGAGATCTTCGCGCTGGTGGGGCCGTCGGGTGCGGGTAAGACCACCCTGTTACAGGTGCTGGCCGGCCTTGCCCCCTACTCGGGTCGGATATTTTCCGACGCCAGGCCCCTGGACGGGGTCCCTCCCTATAAACGAGGTATGGGATACCTTTTCCAGGACCTGCTGCTTTTCCCTCACCTCACAGTGGAAGGAAATCTAATTATTGCTATGGGACGGGAGACGGCGGGGAAGAGACGAAAGATGGAACGGGCGGCGGAACTCCTTGAACTGATGGGGATTGCTCCGCTGGTCAGGCGTTTCCCCCATGAGTTAAGCGGAGGAGAAAAGCAGAGGGTAGCATTGGCCAGGGCCCTGGCAAGCTCTCCTGAAATCCTTCTCCTGGACGAACCATTCAGCAGCCTGGATTTTCGAATTGCCAGATATCTGCGCCTGGAATTCAAGCGTCTTCAAAAACTGCTGGGGTTTAACGCCCTGTTTGTGACACATAATATGAGGGAGGCCGCGGAATTGGCGGATCGAGTAGGCGTGCTCAATGACGGAAGGCTGATCCAGGTTGTAAAGCCTGATGACCTCTGGCTGAGTGCCGATCCCGCGGAGGAATCTTTTCTGGAAAAGACCAACATCCTGTTTGTCAGCAATCACAGGGAGACCGGTAACGGTTTAATCGAGGTGGAGTGGGCGGGTCATAGCTTTGTTGTTCCGGATGAGGGGAAGCCCTTTGAGAGAGTCGCCATAAGCCCCCGAGAGGTATTTATATCCAATCTTACCCCCCCGGGTCCGCCGGTAAACAGGTTTCAAGGCAGGATTAAAAAGGTCAGGGAGTCCGAGGGTATGGCCATAATAGAAGTAGAGGTGGGCGATGAAAGCATAGAAGCGAAAATCACCATGGAATATCTCAGGACCCTCAATCTTTCAGTCGATGATAATGTTTGCGGCATCCTAAAGCTCAGGGCCCTTCAAGGGTGTTGAGCGGCTATATAATTCAGAGTTCTCTAAGAAGATATCCCGTTATTTTTAAAGGAGGTGCTCCATGAATAATATAACTTTTTCCGATATTGCGGTTGTTTCCTGTGGCACCCTGAGCTTGGAATTGAACTATCTGAAAGAACAGGGTTTCCTGGACACCAACCACCTGTTTTACACGACACCAGGTCTTCATGAGGATCCCCGCGAACTGGAACGTCAGCTCATGGACCGGATAGAAAAGGCCAAGGGAAAGGTAGACAAAGTGCTCGTGGTCTATGGAGGGAAGTTTTGTTATGTTAATGCCGACAAGCCCACGAGAACCATGAGTGAAATCATCGAAGAGCAGGGAGGGGGTGTGGCAAGGGTAGATGCCACGCACTGCATGGACATGCTGGCGAGCGAGACGGAACGGGAAAAGATCGCACAGGAGGTGGCGGGAGGGGAAAAGGTATGGTGGATGACCCCGGGATGGATCAAGTTCCGCCACCACGTCTTCAAGGGCTGGGACCAGGGTCTGGCCAACGAGAACTTTCCCAAGCATACCGGAGGGGCCATAGTATTGGATGCCATTGGTTACGTTGACAAGTATATGGCGGAAAAGCCGGAAGAATTCCTTGAATATTCCGACTGGATGAGTATCCCTATGCAAGGGTATCCTATCTCCCTGGATAGATTCAAGTCCCTGCTTATTGAACAGGCTCAATTATTATAAAGAATTGGCCTGGAAAAAGATCTATAAAAGAAAGAGCTAGCTGAATAGGCTCCATCCGGAAAGACGCTGACACCTACAGATTAATTATAGGATCTCGTGATGATTATTGAATCCCTCAAACAGGCCTTGATGATTACCGGCTTTGTTTTTGTGATGATGCTCGCCATCGAGTATATTAATGTACAGACCAAGGGAAGTTGGCAGACTTCACTGCAAAAATCAAGATGGGGTCAGTATATCTTGTCCGCCTTCCTCGGTGTTATACCCGGCTGTCTGGGAGCATTTACGGTTGTCGCTCTGTATGCACACAAGATTGTCAGTGTCGGCGCATTGGTGACGGTGATGATTGCAACCAGCGGTGATGAAGCCTATGTGATGCTTTCGTTGTTTCCGGAAAAGTCATTGCTTATATTCCTCATACAATTTTTAGTAGCGATTGCCGCCGGCCTCGTGACGGATATGATATTTAAGCCGGGCTCAATAATAGTAAAAAATTTGGGTGGAGAACTGGCCTTTCATGGTGATGAGGATGAATGCGTCTGTTTTCCGAAGGGTGAGGTATTGACCCAGTTAAAGGATCTGACCCTTCAACGCGGATTATTGATAATTGTCCTGACACTATTCATCTTGGGATTACTGGCCGGTCAATTAGGACCCCATGCATGGAACTGGATAAAGATAACATTCCTTATAGGTTCATTGCTGGCCCTTTTTATCGTGTCCACTGTGCCTGAACATTTTCTGGAAGAACACCTCTGGCAACATATAGTAAAGGTCCATGTGCCCAGGGTATTTTTGTGGACATTCGGCGCCATGCTGCTAATGCATGTCTTGCTTGATTATCTAGAGATCGGTTCCTGGATAGAGGCAAATTACTTGACAATTATGGTGATTGGTTGCCTTATCGGGCTTATTCCGGAGTCAGGGCCCCATATGATACTGGTAACCATGTTTGCAGGAGGGACGATTCCCTTTGGTGTCCTTCTGGCGAGCTCTATCGTGCAGGATGGGCATGGAATGCTTCCGTTGCTTGCGGAGTCAAAGAGAGGTTTTGTATTTGTCAAGATTATTAATTTTATCGTAGGTCTATTGATAGGATTGGCCTGCTATGTAATAGGCGTGTGAGCATAAAGGTTATGGTGTCTATGAACCCGGATATCCAGTTTTTTCACTGAAGGAAGGGGGAACAGAATAGAATGAAGATAACACTTGTCTATGATAACGAGGTCCATACCACGGGCCTGGAACCGGATTGGGGTTTCTCTTGCCTTATAGAAAGGGAAGATACCCCCAATATCCTTTTTGATACAGGCGCAAACGGTTCAATCCTTCTGTCCAACATGAAAAAGCTTGGATTGGATCCTCTCTCAATCGGTATAGTTGTTATCTCCCATGCTCATTGGGATCATACAGGCGGGCTTTCGCGGCTTTTGGATGAAAATAAGGAAGTGAAGGTCTACATCCCCGCTACATGTCCTGAGCCAAAGGGAGCAAGAGAGGTGATCGTAGTTAAGGAAGCCTTAGAGATTAGCGAGGGTGTCTTCTCTACAGGTGAACTCAAGGGGATTGAGCAGTCCTTAGCTGTCAGAACAGAAAAAGGTCTGACAGTCATTGCCGGGTGTTCCCACCCGGGTGTGGAGAGTATTCTCAAAACGGCATCCCGGTTCGGCCCTCTCCATGCCCTTGTGGGGGGGCTTCATGGCTTCCGACAGTTCGATGTTGTTAAAGACCTCAACATGATCTGCCCCTGTCATTGTACCCAATATAAATCAGAGATAAAGGCGCTATACCCCGAGAAATATGTTGGTGGTGGAGCGGGCAAGGTCTTAACCATCTAAAGGCTGTTACATGGGAGACAGACAAGCAAGGCGAAATTATTCCGATCGTTTAGAAGATGCCCTGAGCGCGATGCTCGGTCGTGCCGGGGTTACCAGGGATCTATCTCAGGTGCTTGCCTATGCTGTTGGAAAGGACGTAGTTTCTTATGAAGAGATCACGGAGATTATCAGGGATGATCCAGAGGAGGTTGTTTTCCTGGCTTTTGAATGGAGATTGCTTTTGCCGATTAGCACAACAAAGAGCTCGAGTTGGGAGGATCGGTTGTTATTGCTGAAACATGGAGAGCTATACGAGATCCCCAATATAATACACTATCTGTTACAAGACAGCCTTGATACAGGAAAATGGCAACCTGAGAAGGGCATTCTTACGCTCTTTAAAGAACTGGAGGATCCAGATTATAAACAGATTCCCGGACTGGTAAGGGACATTTTCCAAGAGGCGCTTAACCGTAGAATTACCGCTGATAAGGTAAAGATAATTTGCTTCCAGCTAGGTCTCGGTAATAGGATAGATGGCCTCATTGCCGGTCTTAAGGCGGCAGGTATTATAAGCCCCAGGTTGCGGTCGGTCCCGGAGGTCAACAGAGAAGGATCGCCGATCTATGAACTGAATCCATCGGTGGTATCTGGATTATCACCCTGAAGACATACTGCTGCCGGTACGGAAACAAGAAGTTGGTATGCGATATGCACGTACATAGTCCGGTATAAGCATTAACAGTGTTATAAAGGAGGAATAGAGATGCCGTGGGTAGACGGGAATATATGTATCGGCTGCGGGATTTGCGTTGAAGAATGCCCCGTAGACGCCATAATAATGGAAGATGATGTGGTGGAAATCCACATGGATAAATGTATTCACTGTGGTATATGCCACGATGGTTGTGAGCAGGGAGCAGTACGACATGACAGCGAAAAGATAGGCGATAGAGTTGAAGCGAATGTGGAAGAGACAAAATATTTTATGGAGGCCTGCGAGAAATATCTCGGTAATGCCGAAGAACGGCAGAAGTGCCTAAATCGAATGATAAAGCATTTTAACAGTGAAAAGATCATTGCAGAAAAGACACTACAAGAGATCGAGTTGCTTCGTGAATGATAATTGAAGAACATTGAGGTGAAATTATGACGGACATTCCTGTCACCAATTTGTTTTGAGTCCTATAATCCATGGTAAGCCTGTTAGACAGTAGAATGGAAAAACATATTAGTAAGGGATTAAGGAGGTACGATTGTGGATAGATTGGTGGTGGTAGGCGGGGTTGCTGCAGGGCTATCTGCTGCAAGCGCTGCTAAGCGGCTTAAAAAGGAAGAGATGAACGCCGTAGTCTTTGAAAGATCGGGGTATATATCTTATGGGGCGTGTTCTGAGCCCTATTTTGTGTCAGGCCTTGTCCCTCAGCCGGAAGATCTTATCGAGGTCACCCCGGAGGAATTTGAACGGAAACGTTCCATCCCCATCCACAGGAGACATGAGGTAGTTGAGATAGACTATAAGAATGGGTATGTGGTTGTGGAGGATTTGGGTGGACATAGGACTTTCCGGGAACCGTTCGATTACCTCATGATTGCCACCGGGGCTACCGGTAAAACACTGGGTGTTGATGGAGAAGAATTGACGGGTGTATATACCTTGCGGACCGTGGAGGACGCTATTGCTATTCGGGACAGCGCCCGCCATGCGGGGAATGTTGTAATTTGTGGTGGAGGGTATATAGGCCTTGAGATGGCAGAGGCTTTTGTGAGTATGGGAAAGCATGTTACCATATTGAAGAAGACATCCCAGATGCTGTTGAACTTTGATCCGGAAATGTCCGCTTTGGTTGAGGAAGAGGTGAGATCAAAGGGGGTGGAGATTCATACTGATACGGATGTGCTTTCCTTCGAGGGTTCCGGAAGGGTGGAGAAGGTAGTGACCAACCATGGGGAGGTAAAGAGTGAGACGGTACTTGTTGCAAAGGGCGCTCTTCCCAACACAGCTCTCGGAAAGCAAATAGGAGTGGAAATAGGGGCGACAGGTGCGATTGCTGTAAACAAGCGCCAGCAAACAAATCTGGATCGGGTGTATTCAGGGGGTGATTGTGCCGAGGCATATCATATAATAAGCAGGAAACCGGCGTATATACCGCTTGGAACCACAGCCAATAAGGCGGGAAGGGTGGCAGGTGAGAATATCGGAGGGCTTAATACCGAATTCCCCGGTATTGTGGGTACCGCCGTATCAAAGATATTTGACCTGGAGGTTGCACGAACCGGGCTCAGTCTAAAAGAGGCGGAACGGGAGGGATTCGATGCCTATGCAACCACTATACGTCACAGGTCCAGATCCAAGCATTATCCGGGGGGTTATTTAATAACCGTTCATTTTATCACGGAAACAGGTATCCGTAGATTACTGGGCGCTCAGATGATAGGCAGGGAAGGAGTTGCCCATAGAATCGATGTGATGGCTGCGGCCTTACAAGCAGGAATGACGGCAGAGGATGTGTATCATCTGGATCTGGGTTATGCACCGCCCTTTGCACCGGCATGGGATCCTATCCTGATTGCTGCAAACAAGGCTAGAAAAGGGTAAATATTTAAGCGTTAAAAATGACCTTGACACAAGATCTCTCTTTATGTTAAAGGGGCTATGCTCGTAATGATCGGATACACAGGGGCTCCGATGCGAAGATATTTTTGTTTGCAATACGGAAATTTTGTGGTATGCGAATATATCAAATATTTTTCTAATCATTGAAAATGGTGTGAAGATTATCGTAATGCAATTTTTTAGAGCAAGTGTATGATAAAAGAAAAAGCTAAAAATTTTATTTACTTATTTTTATTTCTTTTTTTAGTATGGCTATGCCTCACTTCATCCTTAAGGATTCAGGAGCTTTTAACAGGGCTTGTTGTTAGTTTTATCCTGGCGTTATTCTGCAATAAATTTTACCTCGACCTGGGACTCCCTTCTTTAAGCCTCAAAAGATTGGTATATCTTATAGTTTATATAGCTGTTCTTTTTAAAGAGATTGTCAAAGCAAATTTAGATGTTGCTTATAGGATATTACACCCCAAGATGCCTATAAAACCGGGGATTGTGACTATTAAGACAGGATTAAAGCAAGATATAGCAAAGCTGTTTTTAGCAAATTCTATTACGCTTACGCCGGGGACTTTTACCTTAGATATATTGGGTGATAATCTAGTTGTTCATTGGATTAATGTAAAGGCGGAAGATATAGAGGAGGCGACAAAAATCATAGGGGAAAAATTCGAAAAATATTTGAAGGTGTTATTTGAATGAAAAAATTTGAGCGAATGAGTAGGGTATTAAAGACATTAGCTCATCCAGCCCGGTTACAGATTGTAGCAGGGCTCCTTAAAAATGAATGTAATGTTTCTCAGGTTCAGCAGTCTTTGGGACTTCCTCAATCCACCATTTCGCAACATCTAAGGATTTTAAAAGACGGCGGGATAATCAGGGGGAGGAGAGAAGGCACAAGGGTATGTTACAAGGTGGTCAACAAGTGGACGAAAGAATTTATGAAAATTATCGATAAAGGATAATTTTTTTGAGATATATATCCTATTATGTGTATATAGCATTATTTGTATATTAGAATATTAAGAGGATTACCTTATGATTGAGATTATCTTTCTTGGTTTTGTGGGTGCCGGAATCGTGCTTTGTCTCCTGAGAATGCTTAAAGGGCCTACTGCTCCGGACAGGGCTGTAGCATTAGATACGCTTTCCACGGTTACTGTCGGTTTACTTGTCCTGTTGGGTTATTTTTATAAAAGAAGTGTCTATCTGGATGTTTCTCTGGTGTATGCGGTTCTAATTTTTGTGGGTTCTGTGGCCATAGCTAGATTTTTAGAAAGAGGGATTTAGATGCACGTGGTAGGGGTGATTGTCACCGGAATCGGCACGATGTTTCTCTTTTTGGGGAGTCTGGGAATATTCAGGTTACCCGATGTCTATAATAGGCTCCAGGCAGGGACAAAGTGTACCACCTTCGGTTCCTTCTTTACCATTATCGGGGTAGGCATAATGGAGCCTTCCTGGTTTTGGAAGACCTTAATTATTGCCTTATTCATCCTTTTGACTAATCCGATATCCAATCATGCCTTAGGCAGGGCGTCTAAAAAGATAGGGGTGCCTTTGTGTAAAATAAGCGTGGTGGATAAAAGTGAGGAATTCGACGAATACAAGACCCATTAGAAATATATTTCTAAACGGGTGGAGGAGAAAGATATGATCTTTATTGTCCTTTTGGTATTTGTCATGTTAGTGGCCGCCATCTCCGCCTGTATATTTTCGGATTTACTGAGTGCGGTAATTGCCTGCTGTATTGTTAGTTTGATAGCCGCCATACTTTTTTTCCTTTTACAGGCGCCGGATGTGGCTATGGCTGAAGCCTCTATCGGCGCGGCGTTGGTAACCGCTATTTTTGTCATTGCGATCAGGAGAACAAAGAGAGAAGAATGAGAAGAATAATAGGCCTTATTTTATTGATAATTATAGCTTTAGGGTTTGGTTTATCTCTTACGGAAATCCCCTTTGCCGTACCAAAAACCAAGGTAGGCAGGTATTATATAGATAAAGGGATCGATCAGACGGGCGCCGTAAATATAGTGACATCGGTAGTTTTAAACTATAGGGGATTTGATACCCTCGGCGAGGTTACCGTGCTTTTTATCGCTGCCACGGGATTGGGCGCTATCCTTGCCACCGTCAAGAAAAAACCCGGAAGGGAATTTGTGCCTTCAAGCCTTGTGCTTAGTACGGGTTGTAGATCCCTTTTCCCTTTTATCTTGCTCTTTGCCGCTTACATATTTTTACACGGACACCTCACGCCAGGAGGTGGTTTTCAGGGTGGAGCAATTATTGCTTCGGCTTTCCTTTTGGTCTATTTAGGTTGTCGTGAAAGAAGGGTAAAAGAGAGGAGTATCAAAGCTATAGAATCCTCGGCAGGATTGATATTCGTAATTATAGGGTTTTTAGGATTGGCTGTAAGCGGGTATTTTCTTTTTAATTTTCTGCCCAGGGGAATTCCAAATACCCTTTTGAGCGCTGGCATCATCCCCATAATATATATCGCCATCGGTTTTAAGGTAGGTTCCGAGTTGACCGGAATCATCGATGGCTTGATAGAGGAAAGCGAATGAGTTTTTTGGCCGATTATATCTATTACATCGGGGCTTTCGGTCTTATATTGATCGGATTATATATCCTTTTAACCAAACATAATCTGATCAAGATGATAATAGGAATTTGTGTCTTGGATACAGGGGTTAACCTTTTACTTGTATCTTTAGGATATATAAAGGATGGAACAGCGCCTATATTTTCTAAGCCGGGACTTGCTTCAGAGAATATGGTCGATCCGACCGTCCAGGCGCTTGTCTTAACAGCGATTGTTATTGGTGTGGCGGTCATGGCCATGGCCTTGTCTCTAGCCATCAGGTTGTATCAGCATTATGGAACCCTTGATATGAGAAAGATCAAAGAGCAGAGGTGGTAAGACCTGTTAGAAATGTTATGTTGGTGACAATGATTATGTTTTTTCAAGGAGCATGGTCGGTATAAATGGAAATCTCTAATTGGGTAAACCCCATCCTTCTTATAGCTGTTCCTCTGGCATTTGCCTTTTCTATTCCTCTGTTTGGATTTATTTCTAAAAGGGTGGAAAGGTTCATCCCTCCCCTTGCCATGCTGTTTAATCTGGTTATCTCTCTTATTCTAATGCCGGAAGTTATCAAAAGACCTATAGTCGTGTCCCTTGCGGGATTCCCTCCCCCTTTCTGCATAAACCTGTTTGCGGGCCCGGTAGGTATCCTATTTTCCGCTGTTATCGCCCTGGTTGGTTTTCTTGTCTCCATATATGCGCTTGATTATATAAAGGAAGGTGCTGAAGAGAAGTATCACATGCTTTATCTGTCGCTTCTTACAGGTGCCACAGGGGTTGTTTTGACAGGGGATATATTCAATCTTTTTGTCTTTTTTGAGATCCTATGCATCTCCTCTTACGCCCTGGTAGGTTATTTAGGAAATAGAGCGGGCGTAGAATCTGCCGCCAAATACCTGATTCAGGGTTCCGTAGGCTCTGCCTTTATTTTGATCGGGATCGCGCTTCTGTACGGACAGTTCGGGACCCTCAACATGGCTGATATCGCCGGAAATATACATTCAGTAAGCCCGATTCAAATATTCATACCTCTTGTTCTATTCATCGTCGGATTTGGAATTGAAGGGGCCATCTTTCCTTTGAATGCCTGGCTTCCGGATGCCCATTCTTCCGCTCCTTCCACCATAAGCGCTGTTCTTTCAGGGATAGCCATAAAGATAGGGATTTATGCCATAGCAAGGGTGGTGTTCACCATTTTTGGGGCATCTGATATGTTGCTTTTCCTGGTCCTTTTAGGTCTTTTAACCCTGTTGGTGGGAGAGTTATCTGCGTTCAGCCAAAACAATATAAAAAGGATGCTTGCCTACTCCAGTATCGGCCAGATAGGACTTATCCTTTTTGCCTTAGGAATCGGTACGGATTATGGAATAGCTGCCGGCCTGTTTCAGTTTATAACCCATGCCCTTTCTAAGTCCCTTCTGTTTTTGGCTACAGGATACATGATCTATCGAGTAGGCTCGATGGAAATCTCTTCATTGGAAGGAATAGGGAAAAAGATGCCGCTGTCTTCGTTATGTTTTACCATCGGCGCTTTTTCCTTGATAGGGCTTCCGCCTTTTGTAGGCTTTCCCAGCAAATTTTGGATTGTGCTCTCTGTCTTGGAAAAACATAGTACTTTATACATTGTTTTTATAGGGATTGTCCTGTTGGGGACAGTGATCGAGGCGGCATATTTTTTTAAAGTAATTCAGGTTCTCTATTTCAAGGGAGACACCGAAGAGACAGACCCCATCGTAAATAAGATCCCGGAAGCCTCTGTGGTACAAGAGGTAAAGAGTTCTAACGCTGTAAAGACAGGGGCACCTATAGTGGCTTTGATCCCCATGGTTATTCTCGTATTGCTTATTATCGGTATAGGTATCTATCCGAAGTTTTTGGGTGATATTCTCAATTCTTCCTCCCTGGAGCTTCTTGATAGAATAAAATACATCCAGGGAGTACTGAGGTGAATTTAGCACAGTTAGGTTTTATTTCTTTTGGTGGCGCATTTCTTACCTATCTTTTGGGTAAGGTCTCATCCAAGTTAAGGGATGCTTTCGCCGTCTTTATCTCTTTGATCCTGATTATTCCTATCTTGTATTTCTATGGAAAAACCGAGGAATTAACCTATTTCTCTTTTTTAGGGCTACCCCTTCTTTTAAGGATAAACCCTCTTTCCTGGATTTTTGCCATAGCTATTCAGACAATAACATCTCTTTCTGTGATCTTTTCTTTAAGCTATATGAAGGGAAGAGAGAGGCTTGACTTTTATTATTTAATGCTACTTTTAGTGAATGCCGGAATGTTAGGCATTGTTCTCAGCGCTGACCTGGTTTCCTTCTATATCTTCTGGGAGATTATGTCCTGGTCCACATTTCTTTTAATAAGTTATAATAAAGGTCCTGCATTGCAGGCAGGCATGAAATATATTATCATGTCTATTATCGGCTCCGTAGCTATGCTTATCGGGATATTATCCCTTTATGCAAACTGTGGAAGTCTGGATATAACACTAGTTTCTTCCTTTATTACACAAGCCTCCTCCGGCTACACCTTGTTTATTTTAATTTCCTTTTGTATTGCCTTTGGGATTAAGAACGCGATTGCGCCTTTTCATACCTGGCTTCCTGATGCCCACTCCGAAGCACCTTCTCCTTTTAGTGCTGTTCTTTCCGGGATATTAATTAAAATGGGCACATATGGTTTTATCCTTTTTATGTACGCAATCGCGGGCTTAAACCTGTTTCTGAATATAGGAGGAGGAAGTTTCCATTACCTGTTTTGCGTACTGGCAGCGATAACTATTATTGTCCCCACGTTCATTGCTGTTTTACAGGATGATGCCAAAAGACTCCTGGCCTGGTCAAGCATCGCCCAGGTAGGATATATAATCTTAGGCATAACTATCGGGACGAGTCTGGGTTTTGTGGGAGGGGTATTCCATTTCTTCAATCATGCCGCATTTAAATCCTTGCTTTTCTTGAGCATAGGCGCGGTAGAATACAGGACAGGGACAAGAGATCTAAATTCTCTTGGCGGCCTGATAAAAAGAATGCCCATAACCTTCACTTGTGCCTTGATAGGGGCATTAGGCTTAATTGGTGTCCCGTCAACTAATGGTTTTGTATCCAAGTGGCTGATATACAAGACCTTGATTTTAGGGAAACATCCGTTCCTTGCCTTTATAGCTCTTTTTGGAACATGGGGAACAATCCTTTATTCATATAAGCTTATCCATAATATATTCTTAGGGCAGTTGCCGGAAAAATTCAGCAATGTCCAAAAGTCCCCTGTTACCATGAGGATCCCGGTAATTTTTTTAAGCCTTGTTGTTGTAGTCTTTGGGATCCTCCCCGGAATCCCTCTTAAAGTTATAGATACGATCTCGACTTCTTTTGGCTTTCAGCCTCAGAATGTTGAAATCTGGGGGATCGCTTCCGAAACAGGGATCTTGAACATGGTAAACATATTTGCCGCAATCTGCGTGGCATTAATCATTGCCTGGCTGTTGTTTTTTATAGGAGATAAAAAGGTAAATATCTCCCAGGATAACAGTTACGCGGCAGGGGCCCATGTGCCAAGGGATAAATATCATCACACGGTTGAATTTTACAACCCGTTATCAGCAATGATCAGGCCCTATTTCAGGGATTTTGTAGATGACTTTTACCAATGGCTGGCAAATGGAGTTAAGAACGTAAGTGATAAGACAAGAAAGATATATTGTGGAGACCTGGGTTACTATATAACCTATATCGTACTGTTTTTTGCCGTCTTAATTATTCTTAAGATGGGATTGAAGCTATGGTAATAAAAGTATTGGAAATAATTGTATCACCCATTTTAGCCTTTATAGTCGGGGTATTTTTCTTAGGCCTGTTCAGAAAGATTACAGCAAGGCTCCATTGGCGTTACGGTCCGCCGATCATTCAGCCCGTTTTGGATTTGATTAAATTATTTCACCAGCAGGGGTTCTCGCATGGCCCTGTTTTTGATCTGGGCATAATCCTAGCTTTAGCAGGTTCTATAATTCTGGTGCTTTTTATTCCATTTGGCGGAATATGCCCCCTGAGCAATTCAGGAGGATTACTTGTTATACTTTATATTATGCTTTTTGCGCCTTTAGGGATTGCCCTATCCGGCGGCGAGGGCGCAAATCCGAATATCAGCATTGGGGTTTCCAGGAAGCTTATATTAGCCTTGGGATATGAGGTTTCATTTCTATTAGTATTGCTTACATTGATGACCTATTATAATACGATCTCTATTGTGGATATAGTTGAGAATCAAAGGAATTTTCAGTGGGCCTTGTTCTCACCGCTGGCCTTATCAGGGATAGCCTATTTTTTAATCCTGCCGGCCATGTTGGGGATTCGGCCTTTTGATGTTGCAGGCGCGCCACAAGAGATTTCATCAGGACCCGCGGTAGAATACGGGGGCAGGCATCTGGGTCTATTTCACATATGGCACGCCTTCAGCTTATTTATTTATATCGCCTTATTCGTGGATCTATTCCTGGGAGGCGGGAGTAACCCGTTGACCTTCTTTATAAAGATGTTAGTTGTGTTTATTTTATTAACCTTTATTCATGGAGTCTTCCCGAGATTTAGAATCGAGCAGGCAATTAAATACCTGTGGAAATGGCCTGTGATCATATCTCTCTTGGGATTAATCCTGGTTATGATAATAAGATAATTCAATGGACAGAAAAGATATTAAAAAATGGTTTAAAGCTCCCGGCAAGATGGGACACAAGTATTCCCTCTGGGCCATATACTTTTGTACAGGTTGCGGGATTATAGAGATACCCCCGGTTATAACCGCAAGGTGGGACGCGGAAAGGTTTGGGGTTATACCTGTAGCTACTCCCAGGCAGGCAAATCTATTTCTAATTACAGGATATGTCTCGGTAAAGACCCTGAGGGCCATTATAAGGACATATGAACAGATGCCTGATCCAAAATACGCAGTAGGTTTCGGCTCCTGCCCTATAAACGGCGGCATGTACTGGGATTCATACAATACCATAAAGCATCTTGACAAATATATCCCTATAGATGGCTGGATTGCCGGGTGTATGCCCAGGCCCGAGGCAATATTTGTCGCTGTAACACACCTCTGGACATTAATTGATCAGGGAAAGGCCAAGGCGTATGTAAACTACAGGGAGAAATACAAGTATTATCGAGAGAACCAGGAAAGGGTGCTTGGCAAGCTTGATTGGCCGCCATTATACTCAATAGGGGGCGGGAATGATTAGCGCTTTAAAAAATGAGTTGGAATCTATATTTAAAGACATTCAAATATTCGTTCCAGAGAACAGCAGGCTGATTATAAGCGCCCGGGGGGCTATGATCCTGACCATACTGAATTTTCTTAAGGATAAGGGATATGACCACCTGGCCCTAATATCCTGTACGGACTGGATAGAAGAAAACGAATTCGAGCTGATTTACATAATCAGTTCTTATAAAGCAGACATAACCCCGGTTGGAAACAAGATGCCTGATGAACCGGTTGATCAAAGGGCAGGTGTTGATAACAGGTTAAACATAATCTTGAAGACAAGAATCCCCAGGGAAGACCCCAGATTTATTACCGCAATCCCTGTTTTTGAAAACGCTGAAGCCTATGAGCGTGAGATACACGAGCTCTTCGGAATAGATTTTGAGGGGCATCCAAGACTGATTCCGCTTTTTCTGGAAAGGGAATATGAAATACCTCCTTTTAGAAAGGATTTTGATACGAGAAAATATGTTAAGGACTTTTTTGACGAAATCCCGTTTGTAGAGAATAAAGAGAAATGAGAGAACTTGAACTATATTTTGGACCCCAGCATCTGGGGATGGTAGGCAACTTCAGCATTACCTTAAAGGTTGAAGGCGATCGTATCCTGGAGGCGACTGCCAACCCCGGGTATTTGCATAGAGGTTTTGAAAAACTCATGGAACTGAGGACCTGGATACAGAACTTTCCATTGGTATGCAGGATAAATGTGGTGGAACCTGATCCAATGGAAATGGTATATGCAATGGCCGTTGAGAAACTGGCCAATATAGAGGTCCCGGAAAGGGCGCACTATATAAGGAGCGTATATCTGGAGCTTTCCAGGGTCTCTTCCCACCTGTTTGGTTTGTGGGCCTATTCCAATATGCTTGGTTTTGATACTGTTGCTCAATGGGCCATGTATCACAGGGATCTTATCCTGGACCTTTTTGAGGAACTTACAGGGGGGAGGGTATATCATATATATATCTGGCCCGGTGGAGTAAGGCGCGATTTCCCGGAGGGATTCAAGGATAGGATTGTGAATACCCTGCATTCCATAGGGGGCTGTGTGCCGGATTATGATTCCACCTTTTTTAACAACCGTTTATTTTACGATAGGGCCAAGGATATAGGGAAAATAACCCGGGAAGACGCAAAGAAGCTCGGGGCGATGGGCCAGGTCCTGAGGGCTACAGGCGTAAAATATGACGTAAGGAAAGTCGAAAGCTATGCCGCTTATGATAGTATAGACTGGGATGTTCATACAAGGGAAGACGGTGACGCCTATTCGAGGATATGGGTAATAAGGAACGAGATGATAGAAAGCGTTCATATGATATTCAAGCTCCTTGACGCTATGCCTCAAGGAAAGGCATATAGTAAGGTGCTTAACCCGTTCAAATGGAAAATTCCAAAAGGAGAGGCCTATGTAAGAATTGAGTCTTCCAGAGGAGAGTTAGGTCTTTATATGGTAAGCAATGGCGGGGATAAACCCTATAGGGTAAACTTTAGGACCCCTTCATATACTCATGGGTTGACCATTCTGGAAAGGTTGTTAAAAGATGCCAGCATTGCCGATGTGGGCAATATCATGATAAGCCTATATGTTGTTGCTCCGGAAATAGACAGATGATGGAAAAATTAGAAAAAAACAAAGGGAGTTTTTTAGGGGCATTCAAAGCTATCAGGTTTCTCTGGAAGAGACCGAAGACCTTGAGGTATCCTTTCGAACCTAAAGAGCCTGCTTTAAGATATAGGGGTTTCCATCTTAACGACTGGGATAAATGCACCGGGTGCGGTAATTGTGCTGATATATGCCCTAACGAAGCAATTGAGATGGTAGAGATACCTGAATTAGCGAGCAAACCAAAAGAGGGGATAAAAAATGAAAGACCCAGGCTTGACTATGGCAGATGCTGTTTTTGCGGTCTCTGTGTAGATATATGTCCTCCCGGGTCCTTAAGCCTCTCCAGGGACTATTTTCATATCCATTTTGATACAGACACTTTTACTTTCATCCCCAAAGATGAAAAGTTGGACAATGAACATTTTTTCCCTGCTGAGGAATATTCCGTGCTCAAGGCAAGCCTGAGCCACCGTAAAAAGGATTATGAGGGGTTTTCATCCGATCTCGAATATTCCTTATTTGAACCGGAACGAGTCCCAATGCCTGAGGTAAGGCCTGAGGCAAGGAAACTATCCTTTATAGAGCAGGTTATAGGTTATAGCAAAGAGGAGGCAAAGAAGGAGGCATCCAGATGCCTGGAATGTAGATTATGTGAAGAGGCCTGTCCGGCCCATTTAAAGATTTCCGACTATATCCGGGCAATCTACGAAGATAAACCGGAAGAGTCTTTAAAGAAGATATTTGAAGATAATCCGATTCCTGCTATCTGTGGAAGGGTATGCATGAAATACTGTGAAGACGCATGTTCCCTGAGTATAAGAGGAGAGGCCGTAGCTGTAAGGTGGCTGAAGAGATATGTCGCTGATATTATTGGGGATTACAAGACTGCTTTAGAGCTTAAACCGGGTAAACCTACGGGCAAAAAGGTTGCTGTTATCGGCGCGGGACCAGGGGGCCTGTCAGTGGCCTATTTTTTGAGGCTTAAAGGACATGAGGTAACAGTATTTGATTCTCTGCCGGGTGGAGGAGGAACCATGAGAATCGGTCCCCCGGTTTATAGATTGCCCATAGAGGCGATTGATCAAGATGTGGATTATATTGCTTCTCTTGGGGTTGAATTCAGGTTTAATACAACTGTGGGGGAAGATCTTCTATTCGAGGATATTAGGAGAGATTACGATGCGGTCTATCTGGGAATAGGGACTACCAGGAGCAATTCAACCAGGGTCAAGAATGCTGAAAAGTGCCTTTTGGCGCTTAATTTCTTGGAAGATAATAAGCTCGGGAGGGCCGTTGAAGTAGGTGAAAAGACCGTTGTGATAGGCGGAGGTAATGTAGCCATGGATGTGGCCAGGGTGGCCCTCCGACTGCAGAATATTCAGCACCCGGGAAAAGAGATTATGACCCAGACCGTGTCTCTGGAAGACTGGGATATAATGCCGGCAAAAGAAGATGAGATAGAAGAGGCAAAAGAGGAGGGAATCCGCTTTAATCCCGCCTGGGGGCCGAAGGAGGTCGTCTTAGGTGAAGAAGGAGAGGTAAAAGGTCTTCAGTGCGTGAAGGTAAAATCGGTGTTTGATGAGCAAGGCAGATTCAGTCCTACCTTTTATGAGGATAAAGAGATGTTCCTGGAAGGGAATATGATAATCGAGGCCATCGGCCAGAGGACAGATTTTTCATTTATACCTGAAGAACTTTTCGCGAAACTTGAGTTTACCGAGAGAAGGAAGGTTAAGGTTGATGAGAACGGACAGACCACCATAGAAAAGGTCTTTGCCGGCGGCGATATTGTCAATACAAATCTGGATGCGGTAACCGCCATTGCTGACGCCAAAATAGCCGCGGAGGGAATAGACAGACATTTATCTTCTTGATTATTTGCGGGCTCCTTAATGAACTGAATTAGAAGCAACAGGGCCCGGTTAAAATCTTGCGTAATACTAATCTGTAAGAGCCTCCATCTAATTCCCTGTTTGATTCGGACCCCCTACCATTCATAAGTTTATCTAATTCTCCTGATTATAGATGGTCGGCGTCTATTTCTTTAGGAAGATTGGTCCCTCTTATTCCTAACAGAAGGATGTTTTGAGCATTTTACATGTTTAGATATTTGATACTTATATGATTCTAAGCATTAAAACGACTTAATATAGGATTCGCCCATCTTGAAATGTGCCACTTTTATATTTATGTTAAATATTATATTTAATAGAAGGTTCAAATGTCTATTCAGCCAAAAAAGGAATTCGCTTTTGTAGATTACGATATATGTGATCCAAGCAAGTGCAACCCGGAGACAGGTATTTGCGAAGCAGCAAAGGCGTGTACACATAAGGTTCTGACCCAGATAGACGGAGCTTTCGAGCCTCCCATTGTATTTCAGGATATGTGCATGGGCTGCGGGGATTGTTTGGAGGCCTGTCGATTACATGCCATTACAATAAGGCATATTAATTAGTGCCTTGAAAGAAAAAGGTAAATAATTATATATGATCTCGACGAAGACCGGAAAAATAAAACAAGACATTTTGGTTCATCCGGTTAATGAGTACGCTAGTTGATGATATCTAAACTAAACATTTTGCGCTATATGGGCCATGGGGTTCTGTTTTAAGCGGCGAACTCGTTTATGTGCAGTGACCCTGCATAAGACAAGACGAGGCGGGCGGGTACCCTTTGTCAGACTTGGCCCCAGTCAAAAATTCTCTATTATCTCATAACTATTCCGCCCGCCTGGGTGGCACCTTGCGTAATTAGCATGCTGTTAATACTTTCGCCGCGTAAAAGAGAGCCTCCATGGGCCATTAAGGTACTTACAATAAGGTTTAATCTTTTATTTCTTTACGTACTCATTAACCGATTGGACCAAAATATCATGACTGGATAAAGGTATCCCTAATATCCGGTCACAGCTGGTTCTTTTCAAGACGACATCTATGGCATTCAGTGGACGTGCTCTTATTTTCAAGGGTTTGGCAAACCTTTTCCTGGTTCCAACGGTATATTCTGCCAGGGGTCTGGTAGAGCAAACCCTTGAAAATAAGCCCACTGCAGGCCTTGGGTGGAATTCTTTTTGAGATGTCGTCTTTCCAAGAACAGCCGTGACCTTACGTGATGATATATTGTGCTATATGGGCCATGGGGTTCTGTTTTAAGCGGCGAACTCGTTTATGTGCAGTGACCCTGCATAAGACAAGACGAGGCGGGCGGGTACCCTTTGTCAGACTTGGCCCCAGTCAAAAATTCTCTATTATCTCATAACTATTCCGCCCGCCTGGGTGGCACCTTGCGTAATTAGCATGCTGTTAATACTTTCGCCGCGTAAAAGAGAGCCTCCATGGGCCATTAACCTACTCAGAAAATAAGGTCTGATCTTTTATTTCTTTATGTACTCATTAAGCGGATGAACCACATTTTTGAAGATAGGATTTGGGAAAATGAAGACATATCTTGACTGTTTCCCCTGCTTTATGTCCCAGGCGCTCCGAGCCGCGAGGATAGCAACAGATGATAAAAAGAAGATCAAGGAGGTATTAGACGAAGTGGGCATGATGCTTAGGGAGATCCCTCTGGAGAGCTCTCCCCCTGAAACCGGGAGGATAATCTATAAAAAGATAAGTGAGATTACGGGGAATCCTGACCCCTATAGAGAAATAAAAAAGGAAAATACCAAAAAGGCGCTGTCTCTTTATCCCTATATGAAAAAACATCTGGAGAAGTCAAAGGACAGACTTCTGAGCGCTATTAGAATTGCTATTGCCGGAAATGTGATAGACTTTGGAGTTAATTCGAATTTTGATCTGAAGGATGATATGGATGATGTCCTTGATAAGGATTTCGCCATATGTGACTATGGGACATTCAAAGAAAACCTGAATAAAGTCAGCACAATCTTATATATTGGAGATAATGCCGGTGAATGTGTCTTTGACAGAATTCTGATAGAGGAAATAAAGAAACCGGTTATATATATAGTAAGGGAGGTGCCGGTTATAAATGACGCCATATACGAAGACGCAGCAGAAGCAGGTATTGATAAGGTTGCCACCATATTATCTTCCGGGACCGACGCGCCCGGGACCGTCCTTGAAACTTGTAATGATGGATTCAAGAGACTTTATGACAATTCAGAATTAATCATAAGTAAGGGGCAGGGCAACTATGAGGCCCTGTCAGGGAAAAGACGGCCCATATTGTTTTTGTTAAAGGCTAAGTGTAATGTAATTGCCGCCGATATCGGCGTTAATGAAGGTGATATTGTCTTGAAAGCCGAAGGATTTAATGGAGATCAAGGAAAGAGTTAAAAACCCAGAAGGAAACAGCGCTATTAAACCTTCGCATAGCGATCCCTCCCTGCAGGGAACTCAAAAACAGGGATTCATGCACAGGCTTTTAGAATGGATCGCGAGGGGGACCAAGAAATCGAGGATAGGCCCGGGGGCGTGCCCTTCATGACGAATCAGGTATTAATGGCCTGCCGGGCGGGCAGGGATGAGAAGCAAAGATGAACGCGCAGTCCATGCTTCCGAGGCTTAAAGAACGATTTGAGGGCTATGTCGGTCAGTTCTCTTCCGATGACCCGGTTATCCGGGAAAACATTGATCTAAAAGTAGCCCACACCCTCCGTGTCTGCGAGGCAATCATAGATATTGGGGGGAGCCTCGATCTATGCGAAGAAGACCTGTGCGTGGCTGAGGCATCCGCGTTGTTACACGATATCGGTCGATTCCAACAATATATCCAGTATAGGACATTTTCGGATTACCGGTCGGAGGACCATGCTGCCCTTGGAGTCAAAGTTATAAAAGATAACCGGCTCCTGGCTGGACTTGAACCGGGTACGGCCCAAATAATCCTGAAGGTTGTGGGATACCATAATCGTGCCTCTTTGCCACCAGGAGAAGAAGAGCGTTGCCTCTTTTTCCTGAAACTCCTCAGGGATGCTGATAAAGTCGATATCTGGCGTGTGGTAACAGACTACTATCAACGTAGGGGGGAAAAACGTAACCATACTATTGAATTGGATTTGCCTGATACAGATCGGGTTTCGGAACCGGTCTATAATGCGCTTATGAACGGGAAGCTGGCGCAGATGGCCGACCTCAAGACACTGAACGATTTCAAGTTACTTCAGATGGGGTGGGTATATGATTTAAACTTCCCGCGGACATTTCAAATCGTCCGGGAACGTGGATATCTTGAAAAGATCCGAAACGCACTTCCCAAAGAATCCACCCGTGTTTCGGAGATCTATGAGCGGGCCAGGTCGTATCTGGAAAGGCCCCCTTTCATTCTCTAATATCCGGAATATTCAATACCAGGCCCGCCCCGCATTCAATGTAGTTTTCTCCATAATAATCCCTGAAAACCTCCCTTGCCGTATCTCCGCTGCAATGACATGGAGCTATCCTGTCTATCTCCAGTTTATCTAACTGCTCCGCGATTCCTTTTATCTCATTCTGAGATTTTCCTATGAGATGAAAGCCGCCGATAAGAAGATAGACATTTTCCTTAAAATGGCTTCGGGCGAAATCAACGATCTCCACGATACCGGGGTGAGCGCAACCGGTAATAACCACAAGGCCTTTGCGGGTTTGAAGGACAAGGGATTGCTCTTTTATGGTCTCCCCGAGTTCCCCGGTAGTGTGAACACCCGGATGGATCATCAAGGGGCCTCCCACTTCCTTAATATCGGCCTCCATAAGGGCTATCTGTTCCTTGGTGTTATGAGGGAAGGATTCAGGGAGGTAGACGGTGACGGGACGGTTTTTATGGGAAAGCAACCCTGAAAGGCCGCCTATATGGTCCCCGTGTATATGCGATAGTACCACGCTTTCTATGTCTTCGGGATCAATACCCATCTCATCCATATTCTCAAGCAATATGGAGGGGTCACCCCCTGTATCAAAGAGGATACGATATTCAGGAAGGATTACCAGGCATGAAAAGCCCCAGGCGGGTGTTAAACCCTGTTCCCATATATTGTTGTCATAGACTATTACAAGCTGTGCTGTGTCCTTATGGACTGGCCCTGTCCATGCCTGATTGTATTGCAATGAAAATGTAATCAATACTATTGGTATTAATATGGCGGGCGGAAGCACCTTGGAGATTATTGTTGAAATATTCCTCATCTTTTCGCCGTCTTTCCGGTGTCTCTGTTAACCGTTATCTGTTATATGCCGGCCAGTTAGAGGCACCGGGCCCAGGATAAGATATCTTGAGATAGGTATCCTTAGGCCCGGCCACTATTTTCCCCTCGGTCATGATTATGATTCCGAAGATTGCGACTCAATCTCTTCGATACGTTTGTTTATCGCATCGAGTTCGTCCTTTATGGCTGATGCGTCGTTCTTAAGCATATTGACTTCATCCTCGGGTTTCATGCCATAGGGGTTTCCATACGGGGCATCGTAGGCTGGTCCATACCATCCTCCGGCAGGAGGATAAGCACCTCTCCGGCCAAAACCTCTTCCATAACCGTAGCCGCGGCCCCAACCGAAGCCGGGTCCGGAGCCTCTCCTGAAACCTCTACCCCCGCCTAGTCCGTATCCTCGGCCATATGGGGCACCGTAACCTGCATAGGCCGGGTTGCAATAACCGCGAGCACCACCGGTCATGGGGCCTTCGCCCCTGGGTCCTGTTCCATTCAATCCTGGCATAATAAACACCTCCTTTTCTCTAAAATCTGCCGCCCCAACCGCGGCCGTGCCGGCCCCTTCCTCTGGGCGGCATGTCAAAATGTCCACCCTCTATCCTGAGTATCTTGCCCATAACCAGGGCATCAGCAACAATTGCCCTGGCCTCAGCCAAGATTCTCCCAAAGGTCTGGCGAGAGACATTCATCATCTTAGCGGCTGTCTCCTGATCCATCCCCTGAAAATCGATTAACCTGATGGCCTCAAGCCCCTCAATGGTAAGAAAGGCCTCTTTTCTGCCCCATGGAGGCGTGCTGGCAGGGACAAAGGCCTCCACAATAGGATGTCCCTGAACGAATCTTGGCTTTCTAGGTCTTGGCATTCCTTTTTCCTATTATGAGCGTATGCCCATAATATAGAATTTATCCAATAAATGTCAATAGTTTTTTTACATATTATGCTCATTATTTTTTGGTTTATCCGGTTAACGAGTACGATAGAAGGGGTAAATATATTCAAAATTAGTGCTAAAAGCCGCCACTGGCCATGGTATCTTTTCTCCGTTTCTAAGTCTCACGGCCTGGTCATTTCAAGATGTTAGAGACGGGTGAACCCTCCCCCCTCCGCTGTTCCCCTCGCTTCCGCTCGGGGCCAGGGGGTCCCCCATTCTCTAACATCCTGAAATGACGAAGGCCTTCCGCCAGTCACTCCGAAAAGACACCATGACCCTTTCCAAGGTTAAAAGGTTTTTATAATTAGGTGTACTCATTAACCGGATGAACCATCTTTTTAGGGCCTTGATTTTCCCAAATTATCCATCATGGACACTGGCAGCACCTCAAGCCGAGGCTGGGTGTTTGGGGAGGTTTAATATTGAATTATGTTGATATATTTAGTATACTATTACGTTTTAAATTTAATTCTTTTATGTCCAGGTTTTCACTGGAGGTCGACTAGCAAATGGGAAAGGCCTTTGCTGATACCTCTACATATATTGTGGATAGCCAGAAACGCCGGATCCCGGTGGTGGTATGTACCTCTTTACTCAAGGACGAGAAAGGCAGGGTGCTGGGCGGAGAGGCGCGGGATCAAGATTGTATCGTTTGCAGCGGGTGCTGTTGACGAGATCCTTGAGGCGTATGTTAACGGCAATATTTATAGAAAAGATTACAGAATGCCGGGATGTGAAACTGGTAACGATACAACATTATAGATAAAAACGGATCTATGGCAGAGAGGAAAAACATATTCGGCCCTGTGCCTTCTCGACGGTTGGGGAGATCGCTGGGTGTGGACCTGACACCTTACAAGACATGCGATCTGGATTGCGTGTTCTGTCAGTTGGGGAGAACCACAAACAAGACCATCAACCGGGAAGAATATGTCTCTACGGAGGATGTTATCCAAGAGATCGATGAGTGGCTGAAAACAAAAGAAGAGGCGGATTATATAACCCTTTCCGGTTCAGGCGAGCCCACGCTCCATTCGCGCTTCGGGGAGGTGCTCCAATTTATACGGGCAAAAAGTACTATCCCTGCTGTTCTCTTGACCAATGGGACCTTGCTTTATCTCCCTGAAGTAAGGGATGCGGCATCACATGCCGATATCGTGAAGGTTTCCCTGAGCGCCTGGGACCAGGCATCTTATGAATGGGTAAATCGTCCACATCCACAATTGAAATTCCACCAGCTGGTGGAAGGGCAGAAGGCCTTTCGGAGACAATTCCGGGGCGGACTGTGGATGGAAGTCTTTCTGGTCTGGGGAATGAACTCCACGCCTTCCGATGTAAGCCGCATTGCCTCCCTGGCGGGTGAGATCAAGCCGGATCGGATCCAGATCAATACGGCGGTGAGGCCGCCGGCGGAAGGATTTGCCGAGCCCCTCTCCATGGACCGTATGTTGTCTCTTTGCCCCCTGTTTCACCCTAATGCGGAAGTAATTGCGGAATTTAATTTAGAGAAAGATCTTAAGTTAGAGGCAAATAAGGAGACTGTCCTGTCTATGTTGCGACGTCGACCTTGCACGGCCGGTCAGATCGCCAGCGCATTCGGGATGCATATTAATGAGGTTTCAAAATATCTCGGCAATCTGATGCGCTTGGGTCAAATCAGGGAGGAACGGAAAAACAATACCGTGTATTATACGGCCGTAAGGAGGAAGGATAAGGCGGCGCCGGAGCAGCCCAGTAGAAAACAAGGACATTGATCTGGCAAAAGACATAGATAATGATTAGAGTAGTAGTGTATTTCAATCACAGGAGACAAGAAATATGAAGATAGCTGTTACATCCACTGGGCCAAAACTGGAGGATACAGTGGAGGCCCGTTTTGGAAGGTGTCCCTATTTTCTGATTGTGGAACCGGAGACCATGGAAATAGAGTCGATCCAGAACCCCAATATCTCACTGGGTGGGGGCGCAGGAATCCAGTCAGCTCAGTTGATGTCGAGCAAGGGTGTGTCGGTCGTGTTGACCGGCAATTGCGGGCCCAATGCCTTCCGGACCTTCGGGGCCGCGGGTATCCAGGTGATTACCGGGGTCTCCGGCCGTGTCCGGGAGGCGGTTGAGCAGTTTAAAGCAGAAAAGTTGACCTATTCTTCGGCCCCGAGCGCCCAGAGCCATTTCGGGATGGGGCGGGGCATAGGCGGGGGCTTTCGCCAGTCAATGGACCCGGAAACGGCTGTAGATATAGGCGATTCCTCCCGCAAACAGAAGATAGAGGACCTGAAGAAAATGGCTGTGGATCTGCGCAACCAGATAGAGTCCATTGAAGCCAGGATCAGGGATATGGAAAATGGATGAGGGGGTCCCTTTTACCCGTGGGTCTGACAATAATGTATATGATAACGAGATTTAACAAAGACAACAGGAGCGACAGATGATCATCAGCATAGCAAGCGGAAAAGGAGGGACCGGAAAGACCACCGTGGCTACCAATCTGGCCGCATCACTTGAAAACGACGTTCAGCTCTTGGATTGTGACGTGGAAGAACCTAACAGTCATCTCTTTATCAGGCCTTTGGTTGAAGGCACTAAAACTATATCCACGCCAGTACCCGAGGTGGATATGGAAAAATGCACCCTGTGTGGAAAGTGCGGCGAGATCTGCCAGTTTAAGGCCATTGTGGTTATTGGTGAAACTGTTTTGCCCTTCCACGAACTCTGCCATAGTTGCGGAGGGTGTGTGGAGGTATGCCCCGAGAAGGCTATCACCGAAGTAGATCGGGAACTTGGGGTGATTGAGTATGGACATAGGGACGGCCTGGAATTCATACACGGAAGGTTAAGGATAGGGGAGGCCATGTCACCCCCTCTGATCAGAAAGGTGCGGGAATATACCCGACCGGGTGTCCTGACTATTATCGATGCCCCGCCCGGGACCTCATGTCCTGTAATTGCCTCCATGAAGGATGCGGATTTTGTTTTACTGGTTACGGAACCAACCCCTTTCGGTCTGCACGATCTCAAGCTGGCCGTGGGAGCAGTGAAAATCCTGAAGATCCCCTGCGGGCTGGTTATCAACCGGTCCGACATAGGGGATGATCACGTCAGGGAATACGCAAATACCGAGAGGATGCCCATTTTGATGGAGATCCCTTTTGATCGTAAGATAGCGGAGGCCTACTCAAAGGGAGAGATGATCGTAGAGGCCTTCCCGGAGTGGAAGGAGAGATTCAAGGATCTATTGCATCAAATTGAAGAAATCGCTTCCCGTCGGAAATAGGAAGGGGTTTATAAAAGGACAAGAGGCGGATCAGGTCATAGGGGCTGTGCCCGAGTCAACCATCAAGTCCATGATAGATGCACTCTTATAAACAAAAAAGTAAGGCGGGGTATTTTGGGATGAAAGAACTGGTTGTTATAAGCGGAAAGGGCGGTACAGGGAAAACGAGCATCATGGCGGCCTTCGCGTCCCTGGCAAGGAATAAGGTGCTTTGCGATGCGGATGTGGATGCGGCTGATCTTCATTTGATTGTGGATCCTCAGGTCAGGGAGCGCCATGATTTTCAGTCAGGTCATACCGCCGTCGTCAATCAGGATAAATGTACACAATGCGGCCTTTGCAGAGATTTGTGCAGGTGGAATGCGATTAGCGAAGAGTTTGTAGTGGACCCGATCCAGTGCGAGGGATGTGGGGTCTGTTATTATTTTTGTCCTGAAGAGGCAATTGACTTTCCCCTTAACACATGCGGGGAGTGGTTTATCGCCGACACCCGCTTCGGCCCCATGGCCTATGCCATGCTGGGCATTGCGGAAGAAAACTCGGGGAAACTGGTGACCCTTATCCGGCAGGAAGGAAAGAAGCTTGTGGAAAAGAACAATCTGGATATGCTTATCACGGATGGTCCTCCGGGGATAGGTTGCCCGGTGATCGCCTCTCTTGGCGGGGCCACGGCGGTGCTCATCGTGGCTGAACCGACGGTCTCGGGCAGGCATGATATGGAGCGAGTGGCGGACCTGGCCGCCTTTTTCAAGATCCCGGCCATGGTCTGTGTCAACAAATTTGATCTTAATCCTGATGAGGCATTGGCCATAGAAGACTTTGCCCGGGAAAGGCAGATCAAGGTAATGGGCCGAATTCCTTTTGATCCGATTTTTACAAAGTCTATGGTACAGGGAAAGAATATCTTTGAATATGACGGGCATTCCGAGGGGGCCGAGGCTGTCAGAAAATTATGGGATGGTGTGGCACAGGCCCTTGGGATATGAATCGGGAAGCTTTTGGCTTCATAAAATGTTTGATTAAAGGAGGTTAACCAATATGCCCAGAGGAGACGGAACGGGCCCTAGGGGTCAGGGACCAGGAACAGGAAGAGGAATGCGTGGTAGAGGCGGCGCGGGCAGCGGCCGAGGTGGTGGCGGCGGACAAGGCCTGGGAGGCGGTTTTGCGGCTGGACCGGGCGGTTATTGCGTTTGTCCCAATTGCGGTGAAAAAGCACCCCATCAGCTGGGGCAAGCCTGTTATGAGCAGAAATGTCCCAAGTGCGGATCAGCCATGACCAGGGAATAAAAAGGGCAAAAGATCAGGAAGAGGAACATGGATCCGGGTGAGGGGAAAAAGGACCAAACCATTCAGGAACGTATGGCCGAAGAGGACCGTGTCCGGGAGCGTATCGATGAAGACGGCAAAAGGTGGCAGAAGATCTATTTCGGAGGCGGGGAGCACTGTAAGAATTGGCTTGAACAGTTCAAGGAGCTGGGAGAGGTGCAGGTGGAAGAGATAGACTCAAGAGGATTCAAGTGTTTCGAGGAGGCCGGGGAAAGGTTGTACAGGGTCTGGCTGAAAATGGACCAAGATAGCCTGGACGAACTGTTTTGATAAAACACTATGCTTGATAAGCTATTTTGGTATTTACTTTAGAGGGAATTCTTTAACATATGGAAACGTGTAAGGTAACATTCTTACCAGATGATAGGGTTGTGGAGATCGAAAAAGGCAAGACCTTGATGGAGGCCGCGGAAAAGGCGGAGGTCCATATCAATAATCTCTGCGGGGGGAAAGGCGTCTGCGGGAGGTGTCGGGTCAAAGTAAGCAACGGCAGGATACGCGCAGATAAGCACTCCATAAGCCTGCTGTCCAAGGAAGAGGTTATGGAAGGCTATGTCCTTGCCTGCCAGACAAAGGTGGATTCAGACATGGAGGTGTTGATCCCGGCCGAATCCCGTCTTGCCGAAGCCCAGATACTCCTGGAGCACACCCCCGTTGAATATGGTGAACCGGAGAAGATCTCTCTCCACCGGGTTGCCGTCGACCCCATGACGTTATATGAACCTCTGGTGCAAAAGATCTATGTGGAGGTCAAAGAACCTTCGATTGATGACAATATAAGTGATATTGATCGGGTCGTCAGGGGGTTGAGGAAGAAGACGGGATATAAAGATTTCGAGATCTCTTTGCGTTGTCTTCAAGGACTTGCCTACAAATTGAGGAGTAACAAGTGGAAGGCAACGGCAACCATTGCCAAACACGGCGATATCCATAGAATTCTGCAGGTGGAGGGAGGGGACACTACTGAGAAGAACTATGGCCTTGCGGTAGATGTGGGCACTACAACCATCGTTGCCCAGTTGATCCATCTGAAATCAGGAAATGTTCTCAGCGTGGCCGGAAGCTACAACCAGCAGTCCCGTTTTGGCGAGGATGTCATCTCCAGGATGATATACGCATGCGGCAAGGATGAAGGGCTCAATCCCTTACACAGGGCCGTGGTGAAGAATATAAACCAACTAATAAACAGGCTTATAGAGGGGAAGGGGATTGATCCCAGCGAAATTACCTGCATGGTGGCGGCGGGAAATACCACCATGAGCCATTTGCTGCTTTCTCTGATCCCTTGCTCGATTCGTCTGAATCCTTATGTGCCCACTGTGAATGCATATCCCCAGGTGCGTGCCGCCGAAATCGGGATTAACATTCACCCGGAGGCCATCCTTGAGGTATTGCCCGGAGTGGCCAGCTATGTGGGCGGGGATATTGTGTCCGGGGTCATTGCCTGCGGAATTGCCGACAGACCTGAAATCAAGGTTCTTATTGATGTAGGGACCAACGGCGAAATAGCCATAGGAAATAATGACTGGATGCTGTGTTGCTCCGCCTCTGCCGGGCCGGCTTTCGAAGGCGGGGGTATCACCCACGGAATGCGTGCTACCGGGGGAGCTATTGAGAAGCTTATAATCTCCGACGGCCAGGTAGAGTATGAAACTATCGGCAAATCAAAGGTCAATGGTATTTGTGGTTCAGGGTTGATAGACTGCCTGTATGAACTGGCCCGAAATCATCTCATCGACGGGGGAGGCAAATTTCGACCCTCTGAACAGGATGAGAGGTTCCTGGAGAAAGACGGCGAGATCCAGTTCCTAGTAGCCCCTGCCGACCAAACGGAAACAGGCCGGGATATTGTCATCACCCAATCGGACGTCAGCCATCTGATTCGATCCAAGGGAGCGGTGTTTGCGGCCATAAAATCCCTGATGGATTATGTGGGTTTGGGGTTTGAGGATATCTCTATTTTCTATGTGGCCGGCGGTTTCGGGAGCTATCTGGATATACCCAAAGCGATCGGCATAGGGCTCTTACCGGACATTGATCCGGAAAGGATACAGTTCGTGGGCAACAGCTCCCTTATGGGCGCCCGCATGTGCCTTTTATCGACGCATACCATGGAACGTGCCCTGTGGGTGGCAAAAAACATGACCAATCTCGAGCTGTCTAATTATCAGCCGTTCATGGATGAATATGTGGCGGCCATGTTCATTCCCCACACGGACAGGAAGCTTTTCCCTTCGGTCGATTATTAGGCTGGCGTGAACACGTCTCCCTGCGATCGGGGATGCAGGCGATATCCAGGATATTCTTGCCGCGGTACAGGGAGGGTATAGATTAGCTCAAGGTTACTGAGTAGAAAACAAGAAACAGGAAGCTTAAAAAGGGGTATCTCGCGTAAGGACCGGATCCGGCTGGAGGCAAAGAGAGAGAAGGATATGAACCAGATAGCTGAATTGCATAGTCTTAAAGAAAGGGCTCAGGCCATTAAAGCTCGCCTCCATTTACTTGACAAACGAATAGGAGAGATCCAAGGCCGGCAGGGAATCCGCGATTTTAAGGCTGTTGTCGATTCGGATCGGTGTGTAGGTTGCGGAATTTGTGAAGATGTATGTCCTGAAGGGGCTATTATTGTCAACAGGACTGCCCGCGTAGATCCACGGCGGTGTAAAGGCTGTGGCACATGTGTTGATGTATGCCCACAGGGTGCCCTTTCATTACGTCCCAGGATGATGTAGAGGGAGAAAAGACATTAGGGGGCCTGGAATAAGTATATCCTTAGAAAAAAGAAGAATGATAGATGCCCAGAATATCCCCTTTTGACAAGTACGTGGATCAATACGAGCAATGGTTTGTGCAACATCGCCGGGTCTATGAAGCCGAGTTGCGGGCGGTAAGAGGCATGATTCCCACCGGAGGCCTGGGCCTGGAAGTAGGGGTAGGTACGGGCCGCTTTGCAGGACCCCTGGGTATCAAAAGCGGTGTAGAACCTTCAAAAAGCATGGCTGATATCGCCCGAAAACGGGGGATTCAGGTCTTGAATGCCGTGGCCGAGGAATTACCATTCGGTGATTCAAGGTTCGATTTTATTTTGATGGTTACGACAGTCTGCTTTGTGGACAACATCGGCAAGAGCTTGGAAGAGGCCCATCGGGTCCTTTCCGACGGTCGCGCAATCATTATCGGTTTTGTGGATCGCAACAGTAAAATGGGGCGGATCTATCTGGAACGCAAAGAAGAAAACGTGTTCTATAAAAAGGCAACTTTTTTTTCGGTAGACGAGCTTGTTGAACACATGAATAATGCGGGCTTTACCGATCCGCGTTTTAAACAAACGATTTTCGGGAACTTGGGCGAGACTGCTGAAGACGAACCTGTAAGGCCCGGGTATGGTGAAGGATCTTTTGTGGTGATACAGGCCTCTTCCTGAGGAAGGAATCAAAAGGAGAACTGAAATGCCTATCTACGAATATCGTTGTGAAACCTGCGGTGCCGTATCGGAATACCTGGTGGGAAGGGGAAATGACGAGCCAATAACATGCAGGCAGTGCGGCAGTCATGAAATGAACAGGATCCTGTCCGCCTCTTCGTTTACGTTGCAGTCTTACGGACGCATGCCCGGTAGAACCTGCTGCGGGAAAGAGGAACGCTGTGAGACCCCGCCCTGTAGCGATGGATGGGGCTGCAGGCGGAGTGTGAACCCATGAAGGTATCTGTCTGTGGAAAAGGGGGAAGCGGCAAGAGCACCGTTGTTGCCCTGTTGGCCAACGCCATAAGAGACCGGGGTGTTTCTGTTTTGATCATCGATTCCGATGAGTCGAACTCAGGGCTTTTCAGGATGCTTGGTTTAGAGAGCCCGCCTGTTCCTCTCATGGAACTTGTGGGAGGCAAGGCCGCCCTGAGGAGAAAGATGGGGGAGCCTAATGTGCTTGAGCAAGATGAAATTACCGTTGAGGCGATTCCTTCTCCATATATCCACGGTAGGGATGGAGTCAAGCTGGTAAGCATAGGAAAGGTCCTACAATCATTTGAAGGATGTGCCTGCCCTATGGGTGTATTAACCCGGGAATTTTTAAAGAAACTGCGGCTGATGAAAGATGAGATTGCCATTGTTGACATGGAAGCAGGGGTGGAGCATTTCGGTCGGGGGATAGATGAGGCTATTGATCAGGTTATCCTTGTGGTCGAACCGTCTTTTGAGTCCCTGACCGTAGCTGAAAAGGTACAAAGCCTCGCCACCGGTATGGACAAGAAAGCCCGTGCCGTATTAAACAAGGTTCCCTCGGATGTGGTCGCTCACAAGCTGGAGAGGGAATTGAGTAATAAGAACATAGAGGTTATTGGATCCATTCCAAATGATCCCCTGGTGTTTGATTCCTGTTTGGAAGGCCGTGCCATTGACCGGGGAGAGGCATTTAATTCGGCCGAGAAGATATGCGATGCCGTACTGTCAGAAGAATAAGACATGAAAAGAAACCTTGAGAATTAAGGGTTATCACTATAGAATGCTAACCGGAGATGGATTGAGCAGATTAAGGAGTAATTTTATCGGAGGTAGATATGTGTTTGAGCACTGTTTATATGGATTCCGGGGATAAGCAGGAGGAGATTATGAAAGATGTTGCCCGGATCGAGGCCGAGGGCCGGGGTTTCTGGCTGATGAACCTTTTCGGAGAAAGGAGATTTATCGAAGGGGCCATCCAGATCGTAAGCCTCATGGACGGGCATTTTGTGACGCTCAAGAATCAGGAAAACACCTGATCTTTGATTATCGCTGGTCTTGCTGCTTCGAGAGATAATGATTGATGCAGAAAATGATATCACCAAATATTTCCAATTCGATGGACGGTTTCCTGGATAACAACCACCGGATCATCAACTACCTGCGACTTTCCCTGACCGATCGTTGTAACCTGAGGTGTATTTATTGCATGCCTGAGGAAGGCGTAAGTTTTACTCCCCACAGCGAAATATTGAGTTACGAAGAAATTCTCCAGGTGGTTGGTCTCTGTGCCATGCACGGTATCCGGAAGGTAAGGCTCACCGGCGGGGAGCCTTTAGTTAGAAAGGGTATTATATCCTTTATCGAGAGGCTTGGTTACATCGATGGATTGGAGGAGATCACATTGACCACCAACGGTGTTCTTCTCAAGGAATTTGCCCGTCCCCTGTATAATTGCGGAATTCGCCGTATTAACGTGAGCATGGACACCCTGAGACCGGAAAGATTCCGCCATATTACGAGGCGGGATTATTTTGATCGGGTATGGAGAGGGATTGAAGAAGCTGAGACTGTCGGATTAAATCCCATCAAAATCAACATAGTAGCAATGAAAGGGGTAAACGACGACGAGATACTTGATTTTGCACGGCTTACCTATAACAAGCCCTACCATGTGCGTTTTATCGAAATGATGCCTCTTGGTGAAAGAAATATATGGAACCCCGAGATATTCCTCTCTGTCGAAGAAATCCTTGCTCGGATCAGGTGCTTGGGGCCTCTCAGGCGTGTGGATTCAGAGTCCCTTGACGGCCCTGCCCGGCGGTATATCCTGGAAGGGGCCAAAGGGGAAATAGGATTCATAGGGGCCTTAAGCCATCATTTTTGCGAAAAGTGCAACCGGCTCCGTTTAACGGCGGATGGCAATTTGAGGGGATGTCTTTTCTCTGATCATGAGACGGATATCAAAACACCCCTGAGGCAGGGGAAAGAGGACAGCTATTTGCTGGAATTGATAAAGGATACGATCAAGAATAAACCGGAAGACCATGGCATTAATATATACAATCTGCGGAAATGCGCTCGCTCCATGAACAGTATAGGGGGGTAAATTCAGGAGCATACCTTTTCAGGGAAAATCTCAAGAACATGCCGGTGTTGATGCAGGGAAGGTGAGTTGATGGATCGAATCAGTAAGGATGATTATTATCTCAACATCGCCCTGGAGGTCTTACAACGAGGCACGTGCCTCCGGAGAAATTATGGGGCCGTTATTGTAAATAATGACGAGATCATTTCGACCGGATACACTGGGGCCCCCAGGGGAACAAGGAACTGCGTGGATATAGGATATTGTCTCCGATCACAGTTGGGAGTGCCTTCCGGCGAAAGATATGAGCTGTGCAGATCCGTACATGCCGAGATGAATGCCGTCATTCATTCCTCAAGGAGATATATGATAGGTGGGACCATGTATCTTATGGGAGTGAGCAAGAAAGAAGGGAAACCGCTTCCCGCTGGAGCCGAACCATGCAGGCTGTGTAAAAGAGTGATTATTAATGCGGGTTTGGAGAAGGTGATCACAAGGAAAGCCAATGGAGACCTGATCACATATCACGTAAAGGATTGGGTAATTCATGAGGATCAGGAGTATGGGATAGCAACACCATGAACAGATAATGGTAGGCTGCCCAGTATCTCTGAGTATCGCTCTTTTATCCCCTTACCTCAAGCTCATAGTTTCGAAGTTCCTTTATTTCATCTCTCAGTAGCGCGGCCTCTTCAAACTTCATCTTGGCGGCGGCTTCCTTCATTTCTTTTTCGAGGTTATTTATCATGTGTCTTATAACATCGGGACTCATATATTCTGTCGCCTTTTCGGCCGCTACAGGGACGGTTACATAATCCGCCTCATAGGCAGAGACAAGGATATTGTCTATGTTTTTTTGAATGGACTCCGGGGTAATATTATTATCAAGATTATGGTCAAGCTGTATGCGGCGGCGGCGATCGCACTCATCTATGGCCCTCTTCATGGAGCCGGTAACCTGGTCCGCGTAAAGCACCACCGTGCCGTGGATATTTCTCGCGGCCCTTCCGCTGGTCTGAATCAGGGACTTTTCGGATCTAAGAAAACCCTCCTTGTCGGCATCCAGGATGGCTACCAGGGAGACCTCGGGCAGGTCGAGTCCTTCCCTTAAGAGATTGATACCGATTAGTACGTCAAAGATTCCCAGTCGGAGATCCCTGATAATCTCCATTCTCTCAATAGTTTTTACGTCAGAGTGCAGATATTGTACCTTTATGCCCAGATCCGCATAGTATTCTGCAAGATCTTCCGCCATTCGTTTTGTGAGGGTTGTGACGAGGACACGCTCATTTTTGTTTACGTTCTCCCTTATCCTTCCGAGGAGATCATCGACTTGACCAGCCGCCTCTGAAACAACCATCTCCGGATCCATCAGACCTGTGGGTCTTATGATTTGTTCGGTAAGCGCCTCACTTACCCGCAGTTCATAGGGGCCGGGAGTTGCCGATACATATATGCTCTGTTTCACCTTTCCCTCAAATTCCTCGAATTTAAGGGGCCTGTTGTCAAGCGCCGAGGGAAGACGAAAGCCGAATTCCACGAGGGTCTCCTTCCTCGATCGATCACCATTGTACATCCCGTTCAACTGGGGGATAGTGATATGGCTTTCATCTATTATAACAAGGGAGTCCCGGGGGAAATAGTCAAGCAGGGTCGGCGGCGGTTCTCCGGGCGCCCTTCCTGTCAGGTGTCGGGAATAGTTTTCAATCCCTTGGCAGTAACCCATCTCTATCATCATCTCCAGGTCAAATAGAGTGCGTTCTTCAATCCTCTGGGCCTGGATATATTTGTTAAGGGAACGGAAGGTCTCAATCCTCTCTTTTAGCTCCTCCTTGATTCCTCTTATAGCCTTTTCGCGTATCTCCACAGTTGTAACATAATGGGTGGCGGGATAGATTGTGACGCGATTCAATTCTTTCATCCCTTTTCCGGTAAGAGGGTCTATCTCCTGTATGGATTCAACCTCGTCCCCGAAAAACGTGATGCGAATCGCCCTCTCCTCCTCGTGTGCGGGATAGATATCCAGCACATCTCCCCTTACTCTGAATTTGCCCCTGAAAAAGTCATAATCTCCCCGCTGGTAATGTATATCTACCAGCCTTTTTATGGCATCTTCCCTGGGAAGGGTCGCTCCCTTTTCCACGTAAAGGAGCATGTTGTGGTATGCCTCGGGAGAACCAAGCCCGTAGATACACGAGACGCTTGCGACAATGATAACGTCATCCCTGTCAAGAAGAGAGCGGGTGGCGGAATGTCTCATCTTGTCGATGTTTTCGTTAATGCTGGAATCTTTCTGAATATAGGTGTCAGATTGGGGTATATAGGCCTCGGGTTGATAGTAATCGTAGTAGCTGACGAAATATTCTACAGCGTTATTGGGAAAGAGTCTTTTAAACTCTCCATAAAGCTGGGCGGCTAGGGTCTTATTGGGAGCGATAATAAGGGTGGATTTCCGGGTGCGCGCTATGACATGGGCCATGGTAAACGTCTTTCCTGATCCGGTCACCCCCAACAGGGCCTGGGCTTTGAGCCCCTTTTCTATGCCTCTTGAGAGATCGTCGATGGCCCGGGGCTGGTCGCCGCATGGCTTGAGATCTGAGACAATCTCAAACATCCATCCTCCAGGAGGTGCCTTCAGGACCATCCTCCAGGATTATGTCTTTCTCCTTCAACTCCTGTCTTATGGCGTCTGCTTCGGCCCAGTTTTTGCGGTCCCTTGCCTTTGCCCTTTCGCGGACCATCGCATCAATCTCCGCCGGGTCAATATCGGATGTTTGGGATAGATCCGCGAGGAAATCTTGAGGGCTGCTTCCCAGGACTCCAAGTACACCCGCCGCTCTCAGGAGATGCCTTCTGTCATTTTTCAGCCGACTAAGGGTGAGTGGATCAGTCTGTCCATTAAGATTATTCATAAGCCTGTTCATTTCCTTGACCTTTTCAAATAAAAGTCCAACTGCGCCGGCTGTATTGAGATCATCATCCATAGTGTTAACGAACTCTCTCAGGAATTCATCATCTTGGCTACCTGTGAGAGAGCCCGGTAGGGAAGGTTTCTCATCTTTTACATCATCTTCCCCGGTCATAACGTCAAATCGTTGGAGGGTCCTGTATATTTTTATAAATCCCTGTTGCAGGTTCAAGATATCCTTTCTGGAAAAATCCAAAGGGCTCCTGTAATGTCTGGAAAGGAGGAAGAGACGCAAGACCTCGGGATGGTATTGGTCAAGAGCGTCTCGTATGGTAATGAAATTGCCCAATGACTTTGACATCTTTTCCGACTCAACAGTTACAAATCCGTTATGAACCCAGTAACGGGCGAATTCCGAGTCTTCGTTAGCAGCCATGGATTGGGCCCTCTCGTTCTCATGATGGGGAAAGAGGAGGTCTTTGCCGCCGCCATGGATATCAAATGTGGGACCAAGATAAAAATTGCTCATGACCGAACATTCCATGTGCCACCCCGGTCTCCCAGGACCCCATGGGCTTTCCCACCGGGGTTCACCGGGTTTTGCCCCTTTCCACAGGGCAAAATCCATGGGGTGTCTTTTCCTTTTATTTACAGCGATCCTGCTTCCGGCCTTCATGTCTTCCAGCCGTCTCCCGGATAGTCTTCCGTAGGTTTCGAATTTTTGGACCGAGAAGAAGACATCAGGACCCTCAACATAGGCAAAACCCTTTTCTATTAATGTCTTTATCATGCCTATCATGTCATCGATATGTTCGGTAGCCCTAGGCTCTTTATCGGGGCTCAGGACTCCCAGCCTGTCCATGTCTTTATAAAAAGCGTCAATGTACTCCTGGGCCAGTTCAGTGCTCTCCTTGCCAAACTGAAGGGACCTTTCAATAATCTTGTCATCTACATCAGTGAAATTCCGTACGTAGGTAACATCAAAACCTCTTGCCCGGAGGTACCTTACCAAGACATCGAATACGATTGCCGATCTGGCATGGCCTATATGGCAAAGGTCGTAGACCGTGACACCGCACACATAGATACCGACCTTTCCCTCCGTGATTGGTGTAAAGTCCTCTTTGCTTCTAGAAGCTGTATTGTATAGCCGTATTGTCATCCTCCGCCCCCGGCTGAATCACCTGTATCCGATTTGACAAGACTGACCACAGAAAAGGCGGCTATCCCTTCCCCGCGGCCGCAGAATCCCATTCCCTCTGTAGTGGTGGCCTTTATACTTATCTTATTGCTGGGGATTCCCAGAACCCCGGACAACCCTTCTTTTATTCCCCTGATGTAGGGCACGAGCTTAGGCTTTTCAGCTATTATGGTATTGTCCAGGTTATTTATTATGTAACCCTCTCCCTTGACCATTTCCATTACCTTTTCCAGCATTACTATACTATCCGCATCCTTGTAATCCGGATCATCATCAGGGAAATGGACACCGATATCTCCCATTGCCAGCGCACCGAGCAAAGCGTCAATGATAGCATGTGTCAGGACATCCGAGTCCGAATGTCCCGCCAGGCCTGAATCGAATGGTATTCGGACGCCCCCTATAATAAGGGGGCGTCCTTTTACAAGACGATGGGCGTCATATCCTAAACCTATCCGGAACAAGGTTTGTCCTTATCTCTAATTGTTTGTAAAATGATATTTAATTATCAATGACAGGAGGAATAACTGCTGCTGGAACAAGTTGAACACCCTGTATTATTCTGGCTTCTTTTCCAGTCCTTCAATAACAGCTGCAGCCAGAAGAGGGAACATGATCTCGTGATGCCCCACCAGGGAATAACCTTTCCCTCCCTCAAGCGTGGCCCTTTGAACAACGTTGGTTATAGGCCGGTAACCCCTTATAAAATCCATATTCACCGTTGTTATATTTTTTACCTTATGCCCCAGGTTCCTTGCCAGAGTTAGAGCCTTCAGGAAGACCTCGGGTATTATGACAGCGGAACCCATATTGATAAACACACCGCCCTCCATACTGGCGACCAAACCGGCAAAGATCCTGAAATCAAGGTGTGATGTCTTACCGACTGAGGATCCGTCCGAAGAGGGGTGAAAGTGAATAATATCGGTTCCTATTGCCACGTGAACCGTTACCGGGATATTCAGATCAAATGCCCTTGCCAGGAGGCTGAAACGGTTGTAAGGGAAATCTTCTGTGACAAGCATGGCTCCCACCGCTTTACCCAGTCCTAAACCCTTTTCGGCGCCCTCTGATATCGCTCCGTTGAGAAACGTGGCGGTTTCTTCGGCCATCCCGAATTCACCCTCCCGGATAGAAGTGGTTACATCTTCCGAGGTACAACCTTCCATGGCCAGTTCAGCATCATGTATTATGCCGGCGCCGTTCATTGCCAGACCGCTGATGACCCCCCTTTCCATCAGGTCTATAATAAGTGGATTCAGCCCCACTTTTATGGCGTGGGCGCCCATGGCAAGGAGAACCGTCTTGTCGGTTTTTACGGCTCTTATTATGCTCTCGGCGATTTCTATAAGATCATTCCCCGCCAGTATCCCGGGAAGTGACTTGATCCAGGTTCTCATGCCTTGGCCCGGTGTCCATGGTTTCCCGAAATCATCAATTCCTACCTTGCTCTTTCTTTGTTTAAGGGGATAGGTCTTTATGCCCTGAAGAGATATGGGTTCCCATTTTTTCATAGGGCTCTAATCCTCTTGCCTGTCATTGCACTGTGCCTTCTTGATCCTTAGGTATATGCTTTTGAAAAAGGAGGTAGTCAACGAGTCTGCGAATAATATGGCCTGCTAGAATATGGCTTTCCTGTATACGGGCTGTAGAATTACTATTGACGACCAGACAGGAATCAGAAAGATCCTTCAGTTTTCCTCCATCATTCCCGGCGAGCCCCACAACAAAGATTCCCATATCCTTTGCCGCTTCGACAGCGCAGATAATATTAGGGGAATTTCCACTGGTGCTTATGGCCATGAGTACATCGTCTTCAAGACCAATGGCCTTCACCTGTTTGGAAAATATATCATTGAAGGAATAATCGTTGCCGATGCAAGTAATAACGGATGTATCTGTAGTAAGTGCAATGGCCGGAAGGGGAGGGCGCTCCAGTTCAAAACGGCCTATAAATTCCGCTGCTATGTGCTGGGCGTCCGCGGCGCTGCCTCCGTTTCCACAAAGCATAAGCTTGTGGTCGTTTGTAAAGGCCACAACAATCTTCTCGGCTATAAGAATAATCTCTGAAATATTATTATTAACAAAGGCCTCCTTTACCTTTAGACTGTCATAAAGGGAATTTTTGATGATTTCTTTCATCTAGATACCTCGTGCTTGGGCATCGTGGTGGAGGCCAGTTTTTTGATTGCTCCGGCCACCGTCTTCATTTCGTTATCTTGGATAGTCCTTACATCCAGAACCACTTTATCCTGATCAACCCTCACAATAATGGGGGGGTCGTAAGATTTCAACCATTCATCCATGGAACGGGCCGATATTTTTTTTGGAATCAGGGACAGAAGACGCGTAGGCAGATCCGTAAAGGGCAAAGCGCCCCCACCCACCATGGAATTCCCATCCGCGAGATCAACATCGAAATTGCCGGAGTCCAGATTTCCTATCATTCTGCGTAGGCGACCGGCCTTTTTTTTGAGGCCGGGGTAAGGCTGACATATCATTCTTAGCGTAGGTATCTCCTTCAGGGCTACCCTTTCATCCCTGTATATCTTAAGGGTCTGCTCCAGGGCGAGTAGTGTTAGTTTATCTATCCTGAGTGCCCGGTTAAGCTGGTTTCTCTTTATGGCTTCCACCAGATCCTGCCTCCCCAGTATGATGCCCGCCTGAGGCCCGCCCAGCAGTTTATCGCCGCTGAATGTAACCAGATCCGCGCCTGCCTCCAGGACCTCCTGTACCGTCGGTTCCTTTTTAAGCCCATACCTTGACAGGTCAACCAAACACCCGCTGCCCAGATCCTCCATTACAGGGATGCCGTATTTTTTGCCGAGTTCCGATAACCTAGAGATCTCTACTTCCTCGGCAAAACCGAGGATCTGAAAATTGCTCTTATGGGCCTTCAGAATAAGGGCGGTGTCAGGGCCTATCACCTCTTCATAGTCTTCTATATGGGTCTTGTTGGTAGTCCCCACCTCTACCATCTTTGCTCCGCTCTTTTTCATTACGTCGGGGATCCGGAAAGAACCGCCTATCTCCACGAGTTCACCCCTGGATACGATTACCTCTCGACCTTTGGCAAGCGTTTCCAAGGATATAAGGACTGCCGCGGCATTGTTATTAACCACCATGGCTGCCTCCGCAGAGGTAAGCTCCTTAAGGATTCCCTCGACATGAACATATCTGATGCCCCTTTTGCCCTGTTCAAGATCGTATTCAAGGTTAGAGTATCCGCCGGTCAAGGGCCTGAACATCTCAATGGCCCTTTGGGCAAGGATTGATCTGCCGAGGTTTGTATGGATAACCACGCCGGTAGCGTTTATAACTTGGCGCAGGCTTGATCGAGAAATAAGTTCCAGCCTTTTTTTTACAAGGCCTGATACAGTTCCTATGGACAGGGCTGAGGGGCCAGTTATATCGGAGTCTTTGCCTATCTCCTTACGCAGCTCGTCAAGCACTTCGTTTATGGCCCTGAGGATGAGATTTCTAGGATAACATGCTGATATATCCTTTAAATCGGGGCTGTCCAGCAACCGGTCTACCGCCGGTATCATCCTGAACATATCTGTCTTGTTATATGACATGACTTTTTTCCTAATTTGTATATTTTATGGTTGCAAAATGTCTTAAGAATGTTAAATATATACCGTATACTGTGGTGAGTGTAGCTCAGTCGGAAGAGCACTGGGTTGTGGCCCCAGCGGTCGTGGGTTCAAGTCCCATCACTCACCCCATCATCATTTACAGCAACCCCTGTTATCCTCGGCTTAAACCTCCCTCTCGCATGAGCAGGAAAGAATATAATATTAGAATCTCACGTTATTACTGTCAAGGGTCATAATCCCCTGCTCAGCCATCAGGCATCATGCATACCTTAGCAGGGACGGGGGTATGCGGCAGCTAGTCTTTAACGCCTTGCTGTTGTCCCATGCTTCATGTTTTGCAGATCTTTCAGCTTATCCCACAACTCGTTTACCTGTGTTTTTGTCTCTTCAAGGGATTTATCGTTATATATCACAAAATCTGCTGCCCCGGTCTTCTCATCGATGTCCATTTGGGAATGGAGAATATTCACAGCATGTTCGAAGCTGATGCCGTCCCGATTAATCAGCCGTTCAATTTGTTTTTCCCTGGGTGCGTAAACAAGAACTGTTTTATGCAACTGGTCCTGCATCCCTGCCTCCAGAAGCAAGGGGACAACCGCTTGAATGATCCCCTCGGGATAATTGGATGCGATCTCATATACCTGGTCGATAAACTCCACGGCTATGTGGGGATATGTGAAGTTCTCAAGTTTTTCCCTTTTTTTGCTGTCCCTGAACACGATCTGTGAAAGCATTTTACGGTCAATTTCACCGTTGTTTTGAAGGATCTGCTCGCCGAAATAATCGGTTATTGCTTTCCGGGCAGGTCTTCCAGTTTCAACCACACGCCTTGCCAGGAGATCAAAATCAATAGTATGGGCCCCCATCTTTTCCAGCATGTTTGCGATCGTGCTTTTGCCGGTGGCGATCCCACCGGTCAATCCCACAAGCAGGATCCGTGATTCTGCGGTAATTGCTTTCAGGCGGTTTTTGCTATCGTTCTTGTTTAAATAGCCTTTTTGTTCCATAACAAAACAGGATCTTAATAATGTCTTGTAATCTTGCTTTCCGGAATGTCTACCACCCCTCCAGCATGATGTTCCAATGGAAACATAATATGCCATAACTTATGAACATAGGCAATTCATTACAGATTACAAAAAACAAGAAAAAAATCAAGTAATTATCAATTTTGGTTAGACAGGCTTTGGTAATTTGACTATTACGTGCCGGGCTAAACTCAGGTGAACGCCAAGGATGGGAATGGACAGACCAAAGGAAAAGCCGCGATTATAACAGGTGCGAATAGGGGATTAGGAGCGGTCATTATCCCGGAAAGCCCTGATTCAAGGCACATAGCAGGACCGGCATTGGTTGTTGATAGGGGCATGTATCTTTAAAACAATATCAAGCAGATAATAACTCACCCCGCCGAAGGCAGAGGGGTGATTTGCGGATTATCGATTAAGTGGATCTGGACATTATCCTTAATTGTTCTTTTAAGGGCGGAATTGACAGGAATACGGATTCCGTTCACGAATAATAGCCAATCACAGCTTAAACGATCTTCGTTGGTGATGTAGTCATACAGATTGCCCCCATCCGCAAGCGCGACCGCTTTAAGCGCTTCCTCCAGTTCAGCTTCCCTTTTATCATTAACCTGAACCGCCTTGGCCCTCCATCCTGCTATTTGGGCGGCCAGGTCCGAGTGTATATTTACTATTATCCTCATAACTCGCCGTGCATGGCTATATCGCCGAGGTTGACATCTTTGCCGGTAATGTCAGTGTCCAACCTTTTTTCAGAATAGCCGCTTTTTCTGATAATAACGGTATATCTGTCCGGGAGTAATCCATCCACCCAGAAGTCACCGAAATCATCGGTACGTGCCGATGTGTGTTTCCCGTTGGAAATATTGAGAATATCAACTTCCGCGTCTATCAGCACCTCATCGGCTTTGGGATCAAAGACGGTTCCCGCGATAAATCTCTTGGGCAGGCCTTTGTAATAGACTCTGGGCCTTGTTCCCAATTCAGGCTTGAGTGTTTCGGCCTCGGCAATCAGATCTTCCAGTTCATCCTCTTCGCCAAAGGTCAGGGCGCCCGTGGGACAGGCATCGGAGCATCTGGTCTCTTCCCAGCCTTTATCAATAAGGTGCGCACAGAAGGTGCATTTCTGTGCTATGTTGAGATCCTCATTAAAATAAATCACGCCTTCATAAGGGCAAGCCTCAATGCAATTCTTACTCCCTTTACATTTTTCAGGATCAATTATCACTATGCCGTCGGATCTTTTATATATGGCCCCATTCGGGCAGGCGTCTATGCATGGGGCATTATCACAATGCTGGCAGATGGTAAGGAGATAAGCCACCTTGACTTTGGGAAAGGATCCTCTGACTGTGTCAGAGACCTTGACCCAGAATTGCCCGGTTAAGGGCTCCGGTGCGGCAATGGGAGACCAATCATTGCCCACATGTTCATCCTTGCAGGCTATCTGGCAGTTATGACATCCATTGCACTTGGTAAGATCTATGATTAAGACTTTGCCCATTACGATTCATCGTGCATCAGCATGCGGTCCACCTTGAGACCCGCTCCTTGGTGATACGGCCTGCGGAAAGGCTCCGGATGCTGTTTCCTGATCTCATCTAAGTCCGCCACAGCGATATCTACGAGGAAGCCGCTGGATACCATGCCGGTTGCGTTCTTTGATGTGGTCTTGTGGGGGGTTATGGTGTTAATACTCCCGCCTCTGTCAAGTTCGCCGGGGACGATAGGATCCCAGCGCGCGCCGTGGTTTATATATATTACCCCGGGCCTGATCCTTTCAGTTAGCCATACACCGGCCAGAAGAGCGCCTCTATCATTGAATATCTTTATTATATCCCCGTCTTTTATATCTCTGGGGCGGGCATCTGCCGGGTTAAGCCATACCGGCTCGTAGAGGTACCCGTCGGGCCCCTTAACCTTGCATGTATGTATTTCCCGGAGCCATGTCATATCATCATGCTGTGAATGGGTCCTCCATCTGGGATGGTTAGAAACCACGAGTAGTGGATAGGTTTCAGCCCTCTTGCATGAAAGCGTTTCCTGGTGATGCTCGCCTTGAGATATCCAGTGGGGCACAGGGGGACGTTCCTTATCACCCGGGAATTTTTCGGCCAATCTTTCGGAATAAAACTCTATCTTCCCGCTGGGCGTGCTAAGGGGATTCTTTTCCGGATCCTGATAAAACGATGAAAGACCTGGTTCGTACATCTCCCAGTTCTCATCAGGAGGGACTACATAATAACCTTTATCCTGTAATTGTTCCCAGCTTATATCAGAGGATGCGCCACAGTTTTCATAGGCTGTCTTGATCCATTCTTCCACGCCTTTGCCTTCCGTATATTCTTCCAGCAGGTCGAATCTTTCGGCGATCATGCAGGCGATTTCATAATGGCTTTTAGATTCTCCCAGGGGTTCGATGGCCCGGGGTTCGGGGAAAACAGCGCAAAACTGCCCGCTCATGGCCTCCACACCGAAATCATCACATTCCATTACCGTAGGGGTGGGGAGGATGATGTCCGCCATCTGACAGTCGTTCTCGAACCATGGGTGCTGGGCAAGCATGAATTCGATCTTGGGGCTCCTGATGGCCTGAGCAAAATCGTTGGTATTGTTCCAGCAGGTTACCCAGGAAGGACTGTCGGTCCATATCATATGTATCTCGGGGGCATCCTCCAAAGGAAAACGGTATTGGATAAATTGTTGTTCGGTATAATCACGGGAAAGCGTGGTCCCGTACCATGTTATGGGAGGGCGCAATATAGCATCATGTATCAGATTCTTGGGGATAAATTGACGTGGGGTATCGGTATATTTCCAGCCTCGCTGAATGTTGTGTATGTCAGGGATATATTTAGGCCAGGGAAGGGGATTTTTCCTCTTTTGACTATATAACCCCCATTCGAGCATTTTAAATTGATGGACTCCGGGTTTGCCTAAGCCCTGCATGGCGAGCAGCAAGACCTGCAGCCTGGCAGGTTCCGTTGAATAGGGCCCCCTGATTCCGGGTCCCCCATTACCGATGGCGATACTCACCCTGTGTCTGGCCCAGTACCTGGCCAGGGCCTTTATGGTATATGATGGAACCCCGGCTATGTCTGCGGCCCATTTTGGTGTTTTAGGGGTGCCGTCCTCGATCCCCAGGATATATTCCTTAAATTTTTCAAAGCCTACGGCATGGGTTTTCAAGTACTCCTGGTCATAGGACCCCTCGGTTATCCACATGTAGGCAATCGCCAGATAAAGGGCGGCATCGGTGTTAGGCCGGATAGGGATCCATTTATCCGCATGAACCGCTGCCCCGTAGTTGAGATCAGGGCACACGTAGACCGACTTAATTCCTATATCCGTAAACCAATAGCATAAACGGCTGGCCAGTTGTCCGTCAAATGCCCATGGGGTAGTCTCGGGGTCACAGCCCCAGAAGAAAACAGCGTCTGAATTCTTGGAGACATCCCAGACAACATTGGTCACGGGATCCATAAACCCGTTTGTCTCACAGCCCCATACATGCTTGGCGCCCCAGTACCAGCCTTCCCAGCTGTCCGTGTTCCTGGTCTGAAGGGTATAGCCGCCCAGAAGACTGAGCAGTCTTCTATGGGTTCCATGAGCGGCGTGCACGCAATATGTCTCCCCGTGCCCGTCGGATTGGGAGAGTATGGCCTCCATGCCGTATTGTTTTTTTATCCTCTCTATTTCCTTGACTATAATATCAATAGCCTCATCCCAGGATATACGGACATATTTACTGACTCCCCTGTTTTGGGGGTTCCTTTCTCCGTCAGGATCCCAGTCCACCCTTTTCATGGGATAGAGAATCCTATTGGGGGAATAGACGCGGTTTTTGTATCCTAGGCTGAATGGGGGAATGAGGGTTTTCATGGGAGGCTGGAAGATCTTGCCCCTGGCCTTCATCTTCCAGGGCTTGAGATCTTTATATTCCCAATCGTAATGCAGGGGCCTTATTCTGACAATTTTACCGTCGCTTACTTCCACCTGAACGCTGTTACTATCGGCGGTAGTGGAACAGAATCCCAGCCCTCTAATTATCTTTTTTTCACCGTTGGTATCGCGGGGGGCTTTATTGTTCATCCTCTATTTTGTTATTTGTCCTTTTCCGTGGCCTTAAAGGCCTTAAGCATTCTGATCAATTTTATATCTCGTTCCTCACAAAGTTCCGCTTCACTTCGACCTCCGTAGTCGTAAAAACCCTTGCCAGTTTTTACTCCCAGGTGGCCCGCTTTCACCAGTTCTTCCAGTTTTTTTGGCTTATAATCAAGAGGCGTCAGGGTGCTCTGAACATAGGGATTATTTACACTTTTATAGGTCAGATCAAGGCCCCCGAAATCCATGCGCTGTACGAGCCCCAGTACCATCATGCGCAGTGCAAGACCGGTTTTGGCTGCTTCATCTAAGCCCTCCGGGGTAACAATATCATTATCCAGGAGGTAGAATATCTCGCGGAGGGTGGCGATCTGGATGCGTGGAACAACATAGCCTGAACTGAATTTTTTCATAAGAAGCGGGGTTTTCCCTACCTGTTTGATCAATTCTGCCATTAACATAACAGACTCATCGCTGGTCTCCGGTCCCTTAACAATATCCACCAGAGGTATCAATTGGGGAGGTGTATACCAATGGCCTATAAGGACCTTATCCGGTCTGGAGGTCTTCACGAAATCAAAGATATTGAGTGCCGTTGTGTTGCTGGCAAGGAGAGTCCTTTCAGGACATAGCTGATCCAGCTTATTGAATATATCCGTCTTTGCTTCCCTGTTTTCCACAACCGTTTCAAAGGCGATATCAGCATCGGCTGACGCTTCCTCAAGGGACTGCGTCATATTGATCCGCCCCATTATTTCCGGGATATCTTCTTTATCCACCAGTCCTTCCTGTGTAAGGGTAGCCAGGCTGGATTCCAGAAGGGATGTAGCCCTGTCCAGGGTCTGGCGGGTTCGTGAAAAAAGGGAAACATCATATCCTTCAGTGGCGAATACCTGGGCTATGCCGTGGCCCATTGTCCCCGCGCCGACTATGAATACCTTTTTTATATCTTTGATTTTCATAATGATCCTCTAATAAGATTCTCTGTCTGCTTTACATCCATAAATCTGAGATCTCAGGATGAAACTTTCAGCGGTCAGCCCATCGGCCTTGAGACATGTCGACGAGCCTCTCGGCCATGAGCTCGAGGCCGAATGGCTCATGTCGCGTCGCTCAGGGCCGAAAGGCGATCAGCAGTCGGCTAATTAACACTAACCTATCGCCGTAAGTCCACCGTCAACATAGAGTATATGACCGGTTATGTTATCCGCCTCATTGGATGCAAGATAGACACACGCAGCCGCCACATCTTCCGGTGTGACAAATCTTTTAAAAAGCGTTTTGGAAAGGAGCATCTCCAAACGTTCCGGTGGAATAGCCTTCTTGATCATCTCAGTCATTACAACAGAAGGCCCGATCGCGTTAACGTTGATATTGTATGGAGCCCATTCCGCGGCGAGCATGCGGGTAATCATGTCCACTGATCCTTTTGTTGCGCCGTAAGTCACGTTACCCCCGTCTGTCCCGCGTATGCCACGGACCGAAGAGAGATTGATTATCTTGCCCTGTTTCTTTTCTACCATTATCTTACCAATTATCTTACATGGCAGGACAACCCCTCTTACGTTAACATTGAACAGAGAGTCCCATGTGTTAATATCAATATCGACTGCCGGCATCTTGGCATTGATACCCTGTGAGTTAACCAGGATATCGATCGTGCCGTATTTCTTTATTACATTATCCGCAAGAGTTACAACGCTTTCCTCTTTCCCAACATCAAGCGGCATTGCAACGGCTTGGGAATCCGTATCCGAATTGATCTTTTCAGCGACTTCCTTCCCTTTTTCTAGGTTCATATCGGCAACCACTACCTTTGCGCCCTGTTGCGCCAGGGCGGTTGAGCAGGCTTTACCGATACCACCCGCTCCGCCTATGACAACAGCGATTTTATTTTCAAGTCTGAACATAGCAACCTCCGAAAATATGATTATATAATAATTAAGCTATTTGAATAATCTGCCGATTGTACAGGCCATCCAGATTTTGCCGGCCAGCACACGGCTTATGGCTGGAGGCACAGGTCAAACACACCCGGCCTCCAGGATCTCGCAATGAAAGGGAAAGCCGGCTTAGAATGATCCCTCTTCCCAGGCGACTAGGCGCACAAACCCACCGTCTGCCATCTCGCAGCGGAACGGGAAAGCAGCGATAGTCATGCGCTTGCCAGTAACATCGTCGATGTCGCCGCCGGCGTTCTCAACGGTGACGACGCCGGCCTGCATGTAGATGCGATGGCAGGGCTCATAATCCGGGAACTCAACATCCGGGTCCTTACCGGTGGCCTTGCGATACGCCTTGTCAAGCCAGGGCATCTGCTCCTTGAGGGGAGAATGCCATAGAGGGGAGTCGGTCGCCCCCCATGTACCGCCGATACCCTTGATGTGCTTCTCATAGGTGAGCCACTTTGCGAGCTCGGGCCCCATGCCGGCATAGTAGTTATAGTACTTATCGTTGTTTTTTCTCCAGTAGTGGTGCCAGCCTGTATTGACGACTACCCAGTCGTTCTCGCGGATCTCGAGACCGTCCTTTTTGCAGGCCTTATCGAAATCCTCGGGCATCAGTATTGTCCACAGATCGCCGTTGAAGCCGTCACCGAAGTTCTTCTCGAAATCATCCCTCAGATGGCGCATATCCAGGATCACGCCGGAGCCGATGCAGTATTCAAGGGGAATCTCGTTGAGAGAATACCCGTTTCGTTCACGGTCGACCTCCTCCTCATGCAGGACGTGGTTAGGGGCATCTATATGAGTGCCGGCGTGGAGCGTACCGGTATAGGTCATGGTACGCTTGTGGAAACGACCCAGATACTGTCCGCGGGGGAAAATAAGATCCTGTCGGGGGCCGGGAAAAGGCCACAGGGGCGTGTCCACGCCCCAGGGCTGGCTGAGGTCATAAATTTTTGTCATCTTATTCCTGTCAAGATACAATTTGCTTTTGTCAAGAGGCATATAGGCCATAATAATCTCCTCCTATTATAGATTGATTAATTGATTATTGTCGCATAGATACTAGGCAATGGTACCAAGTATCTCACGTGCTTCCTGTGGCGAAGCAATCTCATAACCGAGTTCCTTGATGATGCCGACGCTTTTCCCCACAAGCTGCGCGTTGCTTTTTGCAAGTACTCCCTTTGAATAATATATATTATCTTCCATACCCACCCTGGCGTTGCCTCCCAGGAGCACGGAAAGGGTGGTGATGGGTATCTGTGCTCTCCCGATCGCACAGCAATTAAAGATTGTGTCAGGTGGCAATAGGTTGGTAAGGGTGATCAGGTTTTCCGCAGTGGCGTCAACCGCGCCCTGATAGGCCATGCCCATTACCAGATTGACATAGTAAGGCTTTTGAATAAGTCCTTTATCAATAAAATTCTTCATTTCCCTGAGCATGCCGTGATGGTAGATCTCCATCTCCGCCTTGATGTTCCTTTTTGCCATTTCCTGTGCGAATCTTTCCAGTTCATGCCGCGGATTGGCCCATGTGGTGCCAGCAGTTTTTCCTATGGTCCTCAGCATGGAACCCATGTTCAAGGACGCCATTTCAGGGGCGGCATCAAGGCACGAGAGCCTCTGTTCGAAAGTAAGCCCCGGACCGCCGCCCGTGCTGTCCTGAAGGATCATATTGCATTTTGCGCGAATCGTCTCATGTATCTCCTTGAATACTTCCACATCGCCGGTGGGTTTACCCTCTTTATCACGCGCATGAATATGGGCGATGGCTGCGCCCTCATTGTAACAATTATAAGCGTCCTCGGCAATCTCATCCGGTTGCTCCGGTAGATTGGGATTCTTGGCTTTGGTCTGAACTCCGCCGGTTAATGAAACCGTTATTATGACTTTTCTCATTGAGTAATGACCTCCTGTCTTGTTAAGAATAATGATTTCCGATACATTTTACCGATTACCTTTAAGCCTATTCGGCTGTCTCCACCCTATTAACCACATCATCTTCCAGAATAATCCTTGAGTCAGCAGCAACCGCCCCTTTTTCCATATGCAATAAGGGGATTGATGTCCATTTCTTTAATCTGAGGATTATGTTCAATAAGATCCTATAAATTCAAAATAATCCTCAAGGTGCTCTATGTCAACAGATTCCTGTCCCCTGTTACCCTCAAGCAGAGGATAAGATCATATTTGTGGAATCATTTCACCCGCATCTTCCCTGGTCAGGGGGATAATCCGAAAAGAGACACCCTTTTCCCTGATTATGTTTCCGGCTCTAGCTCAATGACTCCCATATTTACATCGGTATGGGTGACAACGGGGATTTCCCTGGCCAGGTATCCCGTGTGGTGAACCCTTATGGTATATTTTCTCCCCTGGTCTAGCCCCTCAAACTCGAAATCGCCGAAACCGTCTGTTTCGCATTCCATCTCGCTGTCGCCGTCACTTAAGGAAACCTTAATACCTGCCGCGCATTCATCATTCTTATCACCCAGAACTATTTCGCCGGCAATAAATCTCCGGGGCAGTCCGATATAGGTGACACCGGGCTTCAATCCGAATTCCGGGTTGAGCTCTTCTGTCTTGGAGGAAGCCTTAAGCCTGGAGATCTCGGATTCGGGATCATCAAGATCACCGAATACCAGGGCCCCGCTCGGGCACGCCTCGACGCAACGGGGCTCTTTCCAACCTTTATCCAGTAAATGTGCACAGAATGTACACTTCTGAGGGGTGTCTTTCTCTTCGTTCCAGTAGATAAGCCGATGAGGGCAATTGGAAACGATGCTCCTGTCATCCTTTGCCTTTTCAGGATCTATTATTACAATGCCGTCAGGCCGTCGGTAAACCGCGCCGTTTGAAGAATTCTTTACGCACGGCGCATCCTCGCATTGGAGACAGGGCATGGGGATATAATCCACTTTTACCTTGGGCGTGGATCCCCTCTCCCTTTCAAGGATGCGCATCCATGATTTGCCTTCAATAGCTTTGGAAATCGAATAAGGCAGGTAATCATTACCTTCAAACTCATCCCTGCACGCCAGGAGGCAATTATAACAACCATTGCATTTATCAATATCTATTACCATACCGTATCTGGACATTCTTAATCCTCCCACTTAGCGATCTCTATCAAACATGAATTGGGTGCCATGCCCGGCGCATGTTTCGAAATCATCCTGGAAGATGTAAGGATGTTAACACATCCTCCCCGGTCAATTGAATTCGCTTTTCCGGGCTCCAATGGATCGTAATTTGCCGAAGAGACATAACTGTGAACAATTCCGGGCATCACCCTCTCCGTTATAACGGCAATACACAAGACCGCACCCCGGTCATTATAAAGCTTTATAATATCTCCGTTTTTAATAGCCCTCTTGGCGGCGTTTTCAGGATGGACACGGGCCGGCCACCAGGCATAACCGTCTTTGACGATTCGGTGCGTAGGTATATCGTTCAGCCATGCCGTGTGCTTGTCATAATGGGTATGAAATGAAAATCGCGGATGAGGGCTTACAAGCTGCAGGGGATATCTTTTATACAGATCGCTCCTGTAGCCTTCCCAGCTTGGAATATGATGCGGCAGCGGCGGGCGCTCGTCATCATCCGGAAAGTTCTTTAGAAGGCTCTGGGACACAAACTCTATTTTTCCACTGTAGGTGCTGAACTCGTCCGCCTTATCGGTGCCCCGTTTCTTGTTCAACGGATCAGGGGTGTCGCAGGGGCGCCCTTCATAAAACCATCGGAATGCCGGTGTCGGCTTGTAATCTTTATCAGGATTAATGATAAAATATCCTTTTTTGTCTAATTCTTCCCAACTGATGTATTTAGGCAGATCGGATATTTCGAAATACTTTTTAGCCCAGTCAAGAGCGGTTTTACCTTCAGCGTATAGATTCTTCATGCCCAGTTTTTCGGAAAGCAGTGTGAATATCTCATAATCCGGTTTTGATTCCCACAGCGGTTCCACGCATTTTTTCTGGCGCACAACAACCCTGAAATTATTACCGATATATCCGTGTATGCTGTAACCGCCGGCAGATGAGGATTCGCTTATATCCTCCCGTTCGAGGCTTGTGCAGGCGGGAAGTATTATATCTGCAAATCGTGTTTCTCCGCCCCACCACACATCCTGGTTGACCACGAACTCGAGCTTCGGGCTCTGATACATCCGTACCCATTTACTGGTATCAATCATTGTGCCTATAAAGCTGCTCCCGTAACGGTAAAACATCTTGACCTCGGGATATCCATCCATGGGATAGGTATAATGGATAAACTGCTGTTCAAGCGATTGGCCGCAAAACCCTTCTCCATCCCACTCAACAGGAGGATTAAGTATGGCGTCCGGCAATGTCAGCCTGTAAAGTCGCTGTTTGGTCGGGTTTATTATCTGCCTGTCCGCGGCTCGTGAAATACCCATCCTTGAGTCCGGGTCCGCATAACCGGGAAAATAGACATTTGTGTTTGACGGGGCACCCATTGTGGTCCCCCATATGCTTACTCCTGGTCTACCGAGCCCCTGCATGGCCTGAAGAAGGACCATCATCCTTGCCCATTCAGTGGCATAGGCCTGCCTGCAAGCGCTCCCCTCACCTCCCCTGGTCCCAGCGGAAAGCACCGTACGTTTAGAGGCCCACTCCCTTGCGAGGGATCTTATCTTTCTTGCAGGGATGCCTGACTCTTCGGATGCATATTCAGGTGTCTTGGGTTTTCCGTCGTCTTTGCCCAGTATATGCCTTTTAAATTCTTCAAATCCTATGGTCCTTTTTGTGACGAATTCCTTGTCATAAGTATCGTCGGTGATCCATACATAGGCTATGGCCTGTGCTATGGCGGTGCCGGAATCCGGACGCAGGGGAAACCATGTGGCATCCATATGGGCCGCCGTATAGTTGAAATAGGGATCCAGGAAGACCATCTTAATGCCTCTTTCCTTAAGCCACTGTCTCCATATAACCGAATCCTGCCCCGAATAGATTGCTCTTGTTGAATCCGGATCATTCGACCAGAATACTATCATTTCGGTGTTATTGAGCGCATCCTGCAAAAGATCATATTGTTCCGGCACACCGAGTCGCCAGAAGAATCCCCAGGCATGGGTGGCCCCCCAGTGCCAGCCCTCCCAGCTGTCCGGATTGTCAAATACCGGAGTGTATTCAAGCATGTCCATGAAACGGGAAAACGGCCCCATCTTGTAGCCGACAAGCCCCCAGTTGTGATGGGAGGAGGTCATCCCGGTTATTGCCGGCCCCCCGTGCTGCTCCCTGATGCGCTTAATCTCTCCCGAAACAATATCCAGGGCCTCATCCCAGGTTATACGTTCATATCCTGATATCCCTCTTTTATCCTGATTTCTTTTACCTTGTGGGTCGAAATCTTTTCTCTTCATGGGATATCTTATGCGGTCGTCTGCATACAATCTTGTTCTCTCGGCGTGCACGAAGGGGGCCAGATTAAATTTCTTTGGCGGAGTATAGGATTTTCCTCCGGCTTTAATGGTCCATGGCTTGAAATCCTTTTCATCTGCAACCAAAGGCCTTATCCTTACTACCTTTCCGTCCCTCACGTACACCGTTATAGGACCTTCATTGGTACAGCTAGTGAATACCTGTTCAGACATTATATCCCCCTATTAAATCAATATTCAGTGGAACTTTCGGAAAGATATCACCGTAAATCTTTGAAAAGATAAACAGGTGAAATCAAAGCCGGGCCCTCCGGCCCGGAATTTCTGCTGTAATTACTGGAAAATAACAAACTATTATTATAAATGAACCCATATATGTGAAGGTACTAATTCTATAAAATCTGGTACTTTTTTCGGATATAGGACCTGAAGGTCTTGGGGCTGTGGCCTGTTTCTCGCTTGAAAAAGCGCCCAAAATATGAGGGATCATCAAAATGAAGTTTATAGCCGATCTCCGCGACCGTACTGTCGGTGTGTGCCAGCTGGCGTTTCGCTTCCAGGGCTATTTCCTTACGGATGATCTGGCCCGGGGTTAATCCCGTATTCTGTTTTGAGAGTTCATGTAAGTAGGCCTCACTTACCCCCAGTTTGCCGGCATAATAGCCTACGGGTCTTTTAGGAAGGGATTCGTTTGAAACCATTTTCTTAAACATGTTTATAAGGGCGGAGCTTTTCATCATGGTTTTTCTGTGATTATCCGCGATAAGAAGACGCTGTATCTCAATAAGCAAGATAACCAGATACGATCTTATGTTAAGCTCGCGGCCATGATCATTCGACCGGTACTCTTTCTCTATTTGATTGAAAAGAAGTTTTATCTTTTCTCCCCTGCTTTTGCCCAGTTTGATATGGGGAGGATATGATACGTTGTGAAAAAGATCCAGATCCGAATGGAGAAACGGTTCAGAGGGCGAAAATAACAGAAAATTCTCAGTAAACCTTATGGTACGGCCCTCAAGCGGAGAGGTTAGTCTCCAGAAGTGGGTCTGGCCCGGCAATAAATAGACCAGCGAATCAGGTGCCACCGAATAGGGTTCAAAATCTATTATATGTGTTCCTTTCCCCCCTTCTATGTATATAATTTCATAAAAGGCATGACGATGCGGGAATGGAGAGTGGGATAGTGCGCCCATCTGATCAAATTGGCTGATATTGAAACTGCTTTCACCTTTGCTGACGCTGTCCAAAGTATGCACAGGCAGGTTTTTGGATTCGTGTCTTATTGACATTGCCAAGATTCCTCTATTCTCAACAATATTCTAGCTTCTGGATGCTGTCCCCACCGGGTATCCAATAAAGTATATCAACTAATATTACATTTAACTGTCGGTAATTCAAGGGTAATATTTAAAGGGCTATTCCCGCCTTGGCGCTGGTTAAGACGCCCCTTCCCCACAGACAGGCATTCTCGGCGTTATGGGGAACCGCTTCGGTATCCAGAAGGGGAGATCCAAACGGGGTATAGCCCGAGAAGACATGGTTCAGGTAAAGGAATTAGGATATGAATCTTGAAGGTTGCAAAATGATTTTACATAGGATAAATAACATGTTACACAAAATAGGATTATCAATTATTTCGGGTATATCCAAGTTTGGCAGCATGAAGATTAAACTGGCTATAAGGATATTAGATTTATTCCTGATCACAACCATATTAAGAGTGGTGCGGATGCTGTTTGCTTCAGGGCCAGCCTGGAGCGGGAAGGAGTTGATTAAACAACTGAACCAAAAAGGAGGTGCATTATGCCGGATTTCGGTAATCCATTTTCAGGACTTGCTGAGGATAGAAAACTCACCGAAGAAGAGTTGATTCGCGCTATCCGTTTTATGATAGCCGCTGAATATGAGGCGGTCCAGTTATACATGCAATTGGCCGAATCAATTGATAACAAGTTGGCAATCGAGGTGTTAACGGATATTGCCGATGAAGAGAGAGTACATGCCGGCGAGTTTTTGCGTCTGCTAAGAGAACTGGCGCCGGACGAAGAGAAATACTATAAAGAAGGAGCAGAAGAGGTAGAAGAAGAGATCGAAAAATTAAAAAAAGGGTAACATA
>CAYQNR010000003.1:2640-18471 GCA_964418945.1 uncultured Desulfobacteraceae bacterium | reverse complement strand
CTGAGCCCCTGGAACTCGACAACAAACCACGGGTTCATCAGGTCGGGGCGGTTGTATGATAAGGGGCCACCGGTGTCATGGCGGTAGATCCTTGCACCCGAAGCGGTAGCGATAACATGACCTGCGGCCGTATCCCATTCCATGGTGGGGCCCAGCCTGGGGTAAATGGCTGCCTTCCCCTCCGCCACCAGGCAGAATTTCAGGGAGCTTCCGGCAGAAACGAATTCTACCTTTTCAAAGTATTTCTTTTGGTCTTCCACAAACAGTTCAAGCTCAGGGGTGGGGTGTGATCGGCTACCCACGATAACATAGGGAGACCGGCCGGGCCGCGCAACAGGAAGGCATCGGCTTTTTCGGATAACCTCAGTAATATTCGGGAGGTGGTCGGCAGACTCCTCGATAGCGGAGAGGCGGGTCAGTATTCTGACATCTTCGAGGAGATAGGCGCCTTTACCTGAGATTCCAAAATAGAGGCTGTTCTTTACCGGCACATAAATGACCCCGAATATGGGAATCTGGTGCTGAATCAGGGCAATGTTTACGGTAAATTCGTCGTTCTTTTTAACGAATTCTTTTGTCCCGTCCAACGGATCGACGATCCAGAGGGTGTCCCACTTACACCTCTCGGAATAGGGGACATCTTTACCCTCTTCACTCAAAACGGGGATCCCCAAGGGCGCGAGGAGATTTGTGATGAGTTTGTGGGCACGCTTGTCGGCCTGGGTCAGGGGAGAATCATCCGGTTTGTGCTCAACCGCAAAGTCCGAGTAGTACACATCCATAATCTCACGCCCTGCCAGCAATGCGGCCCGAAGAGCGGTAATGTAGAGCTGGTCTTGGTTCATGTTACACCTTATACATCCCTAGTATCCCACCGATAGAAGGATGTCCCGTAAATCCGTGATTATGATTCTAATCTCGTTTCATCCGGTTAATGATTACGTAAAGAAGTAAGAGATCAGAACTTATTATAAGTACCTTAATGGCCCATGCGGCTCTCTTTTAACCGACGAAAATATTAACAGCATGGTAATTACGTAAGGTGCCACCCAGGCGGGCGGAGTACTTGTGAGATAATAGAAAATTCTCGATTCCGGCTAAGTCTGGAAAAGGCTACCCGCCCGCCTCGTCTTGTTTTGTGCAGGGTCATAGCACATAAACGAGTTCGCCGCTTAAAAGAGAACCCCATGGTCCATATAGCACAAAATACTCAGATATCATTAACTAGCGTACTCATTAACCGGATGGAGCTTAATCTCTATTAAACTATTTTACTTGAAATAGATCTTGATGCAAACAGAAATATACCCCGATTCAGCTGTTGTATTAAGGGTTTTTTCACCGGGACTGAAGATAATATTTTGAATATCGGTAGGTTAGGACTGTATAAAGATCTCAAAGAATTTGGTTTTTAGAGAAAGATATGAATAATCTTTGATATTCAGAGGGAGGTCCATAAATGTCTGATGGCTATTTTCCTATTTGGAAAATATGGCTTAAGTTATTGATTTTGATAGGTTTTAAAATCCGTTCAAGACTGCTTAGGCAAGATTCCATATATAAATTAAGTTAAGATTCTTTAAATATGGCAAGTAATGGTGTATGATACATCAAAATACTGGTTGTTCAGGCCAATAACCCGTCCTCCAGAGCACTGTGGGGGGGGGTGGACTGATTTGGAGATAATCTGGATTCTAGGTGGTTTGACAACGGTTTGGACAGTAGATGGGGGCAAGATATGAAAAGAGTAATAAAATGGCTGGCGTTAATTGCAGGCGGCTTGGTACTTCTGATAATCTTGGCGGGTATCATTGTACGCTTATTCTTTGATATAGAACGATATAAACCCAGGATTGAACAGGAGGTGACCAAGGCTACGGGTCGTCCTTTTACCATAGGCGGTGATCTAAAGCTTTCATTATTTCCATGGGCGGGGGTTGCCTTTTCAGACCTCCATATGGGAAACCCTGCTGGTTTTACAGAAAAGGATTTTGTATCCATAGAATCATTTGATGTGAAGGTTAAATTTCTGCCCCTTATATCCAAGGATATTCAGGTCAAAAGGTTTGTGATAGTCGGGCCCAAGATTACCCTGGAAAAGACAAAAGGGGGCAAGGCAAACTGGGAAGGGCTGAGCAAGAGGGACCCCACAGACGCTTCTGTAGAGGAAAAGAAACAGGCGGGGGAGGTTTCTCTGGATTCCCTGGGGAATCTCCCGATCAGAGGCCTGGCAGTGGCTGAATTCGCGGTAAGGGAAGGAGAACTCCTTTATATCGACCATGCCTCTGATACACGCAAGGAAATCAAGGATCTAAACATTGAACTTAAGGATGTCTCCCTTCAACAACCTGTAGAACTATTCATCTCAGCAAATGCCGAGGGGAAACCCCTTTCTATCGAGGGAGAGGTAGGACCGATCGGCAAGGAACCGGGTAAGGGTAAGATGATGGTAAACCTTGTTGTCCAGGCAATGGACCTGCTTTCCATGCATATCGAAGGTTCTGTGACGGATTTGGCAGGCCGGCCTGGGTTTGATCTTGGTGTGTCAACGGACACTTTTTCGCCGATGGACCTGAAGAACGCGTTGGTCCCTGATTTGGAGCTTAAGACAAGGGATCCGGAGGTCTTGACGGCCATGTCCGTAAATATGAATATAAAAGGCACAACCCAAAACATCCAGGTATTTGACGCCGTCATAGAACTAGATCAATCTAGGATGACCTTCTCAGCTTCGGCAAAAGATCTTTCCAAACCTGATCTTACCTTTAGGGTGGACCTCGATAAGATCGACGCTGATCGTTATCTGCCGCCTGCTAAGGAAAAGAAAGAAGAAAAGAAGCCCGGGAAACAGACCAAAACAGACTACGGGCCTTTGAGAAAGATGGTGCTGGACAGCGTGATCAACATAGGCGAACTTACCATAAAGGGCGTCCAGATCAAGGATATACGGATCGGCGTCAAGGGTAAAAACGGTGTATTTAATCTGGACCCTGTTTCTCTTAAGGCCTACGAAGGCAATATGGCGGGGGTAGCCGACCTGGATTTTAGGGGAGAAGTCCCTGTCACAAAAACAAAGATGGAGGTCAAGGGGGTTCAGGTAAGGGGAATTATCTCTGATTTTATGAAAAAAGATTTTCTGGAGGGGCAAACAACCGCCTCTGTTAATCTGTCCATGTCCGGTGATAAAGCGGACCAGATAAAGCGGACCTTGACGGGCACGGGAGAACTGGTTTTTAGAAACGGGGCCATTGTGGGCATAGATCTTTCAGGCATGGTTAATAACATAAAATCAGCCTTCGGCATGGCACAATTCGGGGAAGACACTAGCAGGACGGATTTTTCAGAGTTAATCCTCCCCTTTGAAATAGAAAAAGGCGTTGTAAACACTCAAAATGCCTCTCTGGTCTCACCGGGCTTGAGGGTCTTGGCCAAAGGGAAGGCTGACTTTTCAAAGGAGACGATTGATTTCAGGATTGAACCCACCTTTGTGGCAACGCTCAAGGGCCAGGGAGATGCTGAGGGGAGGAGCGGGGTCACTGTGCCGGTACTGGTAAGTGGTTCTTTTACAAAACCAAGATTTAGCCCGGATCTTGACGGAATGCTCAAAAAGTCTGTTGAAAAGGGAGTGGAAGAACTGATCAAGCGGGGGACAGGAGAAAAAGGCGAAGAGACAAAGTCAACAGAGGATACTGTCAAGGGTCTTTTGAAAGGTATACTAGGGAGGTAGAGGTCCTTATATGGCCCATGGGGTTCTCTTTTAGGCGGCGAAAATATTATCAGCATGCTAATTACGTAAGGTGCCACCCAGGCGGGCGGATGAACCAAAACTGTGGAGGAATTATTTTTTGCTATAGATCTTTCCTTATTGCGCCATCCGGCAACATGTTATCCGGATGATATTCACCTTTCTCTTCCATCTGATACCGAATACAATTATTATTATTAACCAGACAATAATTTTCTATCCAGTATCTTTCTAATTTACCCTTTTCCGTGTATTGCCTAATTGGACAAGCATAATACCATTTGCATGGTTTAATTTTTTGATTTGTGATTAAGGACTCCCAGCCTCTGATTCGATATCGATCAAGATCGATATTTCCTTGTTTATAATCTTCATGCCAGTCTTTGGAAACCGGAAGCCATTCGTTTAATTCCTTCCGCCAGGCCTCGAGAAAAATAGGTTCCCTTTTCATAAAATCCGCCGCACAAAGGACCTTTCTTTTAGCCGTATGTTTTAATTCTTCCAACCACTCTATCCCTTCCTCGGATCTCAAGAGGTGGTGGTCAATAATCAAAGTATCAACGTTTTTAGATAGCTCTATCGCGTTTTTCCAGGCGCTTTCCCTTTCCATTTGGAATGATGAAGAACGGTAATGATATAGAGGGGGACCAGAGGCTAAAACAATATCAGGTTTCCAATCCAGAACCTTTTCTACTGTTCTCTCATCCAAGAGCTGGATATCTGAAGCATGAACAAAAGTGACCCCTTCCTCTTCAATCTTACTCATCATCACCATGCTGTCTTCTCGATCTTGTGGACCGTGGGGAACAGGGGGAGAGAATTCCAAAGGGCCTTCTTTCATCCCTTCAGCATTCTGCAGATCTTTCTTTATTATTTCACCTAGTTTTTCCCTTCTTTGTTGTTGAGTCGGCGGACTGTTATTAGGACCTTTGGCCCAGATTCTGCAATCTGATAGACTGTGTTTTACCTCATCTATCCCTAATTGATAAGGGTTCGGATCGTGCAAAGGACAATGGTCGCCGTCAAAGTGGCTGAAAATCACATCACTGGCATCTTCCAATTCCTTAATGATCTTCTTCCTAATTTCCACCCCAATTGCGATCTGAAAAGGATGGGGTAAAAACCCGTACCGAGACCAGCCTAACGCTATGCCGGGGTCGATGAATATTTTCCTGCTATTTAATTCAACCGAACAAGAAAGCCCGCGAACTCCCAAAGATTCAGTACCAAAGATTTTAATGATCATAATAGAAAAGGGGTGTCATTTAATTGCTAATCTTCACTCAGAGAATTTTCTTTTGACAAAGTCTCAAGCACTTCATTGACTTGTGATTCGCTCATAAGTCCCATATCAACAAAGATCTCTCCAATGCGTCTGTGCTTTAGACTCGATAGATTTTCCTTGAACTGAATATCGACGGCCTTAATAAACTGCTCAGATGTGACAAATCCTTTTTTCACCGCCACTAATCCAAAGCGGTGTTCAAAATGTTCTTTTCCCCCCATATTAGCACCCTCTGAATATTCTGTTCATGCCTATGTCTCTTCTCGCAAGGCGGTTACCTGGCCGCGATCTCTTCCTGCATCTTTTGGACTTGTTTCTCGTCGATCCTGTATCCGAAATAGAATACGGCAGCTGCCAAAGCGGCTGCTATCGCGGGAGCATAAATCATGATTGAGTTTATGCCGTTAACTACTTCCGGTGTGGGAGTAGCATTCGCGACGAATCCAATAGTTATAAATCCTATTGACATGACTCCGGCTCGGATTAATAGGCCGAGCTTTATCGGCAGAACCAATAGAGACATGGTAAAGGCCTGAATGTTTTTACCTGTTTTCCACTCCCCATATACGACAGTGTCCACGAATAATGCCGTGCTCATGGATCCGGCAATCATGCCGAGCATAGAAGCAATGCAAAAGATGACCGTGAAACTCCAGGCGTTTGCTTCAATAAAGGCCGCTGAAAGAAAGGCAAACGCACTTAGAATAAGAGTTATCCAGTAGGCATTGCGTTTGCCTATTCTAACACCGATCCATGGGGCAGCAAAGGTGCCAATCAGTAAGGCCACGCTGATTGCCAAAATAAAGTAGGACGAAAAAAACTCTGGATTATCCAAGACGTATCCGAAATAATAGAAGGCAAATGATGTAATCATGAAGATACATGTGTTTCTGAATGTCTCGGCAATAATAAGCCACAAAAGAGGAGGGTTTTTAAAAACAAGCCTTACAATTTCCCACAAGGTCTTTTTGGTTTCCTTTTTTTCTGTATTGATGACTCTGTTTTCAGGCGTATCTCCAACAGCCGTAATCCTGTATACGTACAGGTATCCGAGTATCATCACGATTCCAAAGATTGCCGCGGTGATGGAAAAGCCCATGATTTCGCTGGTGCGTGGACCGAAAAACGAAAAAATCATGAATGGACCTGTAAGCGCGAATATCAAACTGGCGGCAGATATTCCCTGCGCTCGGCTGCTGGACAGTATGGTCCTTTCATCGGAATCATGAGTGATAGTGCCCACAAGGGCTCCTGTCGAGGCGAATACTACATTCCACAGTAGATGGCTGGCGAGAAATCCGAAAATAATGATTGCCGCTGCGATGTATTCGCTGCCGATTTTTGAAAACTGGAAGATGAATAATAGAGCGACAATCGGGGGGCCCAGGACAAGCCACGATCGGTACTTCCCTCCGAACTTCTTAAGTGAGGTCTTCTGGAGAACGACTCCGGCCACTAGGGCGCATATGATATCGAAACCACCCGTGACATATAGAATGATGGTGAAAATGATCAGCGAGAACTCAGCGTAATCAGTAAGAAACGCGGTAAAATAGAATAACTCCATAGTGGCCAGCAGGGTAAAGCTCAGATCCCCGACTCCGAATGTATAAAGCAACGACTTCTTTAATCTCTCCGCCATAATACCTCCTTAACTAACGCTCGAAATTACCACTGATCCTGCATGATCCTAACCAGAATCATGCTTTTAGATACAATCTTAATATCCATGTTGAAAAAACCAGTAACACTAAAGAAATGACTATTATCTTCCGGGAAGATTTCGTCACAGGAACAATGATCTCTTTTTTTGATATCAATTCAGCGGCAAATTTTATTAAAAGGGTAAACAGTCCCATAACCAGGACAATGCCGAGAGGATTATACCTGATGGAATCGGCAATATTCAATGATATAAGGGAATATATTGAACGTGACATACCGCAAGTGGGACATTCATATCCTGTCAACTCTTTAAAACGACACGTTATCAATCCCGATTCAAACGGATTATAGCATTTGGCCGCGATTAAAAAGGCAAATATCAGAACTATGCCGGCTGTACGAATAATGACTTTATCTTTCGACAAAGGAACATATATTATCTTTTTCATTATACTATCCGAATTATACAACCGGATTCATATTCCCATCTGCGGTAATAACGGAATCACCTGAACCGGCCGGAAATATTTTGTATTCATCCCCGAACTGTTCAAGGTATTCCAGGCTTAATGCCCGGAACGTAACGGAAACCGGCAGCATCAAAACAGACCCGATATAGGGGATAATCAACAAAATAAACCCGCAGCAGCAAGTTATTAGGCCGCCGACAATAATCCCGATTACGACAAGGATATATAAACAAAATATAAAAACTCCGTATAAAATGAAATGCCATGGATGTTTGCCGAACAGCATTAGAAATCTTCGCCATGCGTCATTAGCTGTTAATCCGCTCTTATACATGATGGGAACGACAAAATTATTAAGGAACATCGAAATATAAGCGATTACCAGGAACAGCAGCAAACCGATAAGAACGCCCGCCGGTATCAGCACTAAATAAGAAACAGGACCATTTCCGCTGAAATAAATATTGCGGGAGACAAAAAATGCAACAACTACGAGCCCTATAGAAATAATAAAGCAGATAACACTGAATGCCAATCGCCAGAGAAACAAAGAGTCGCCGATAGTTTTAAATTCACGCCAGGGTTTTTCAATAAGAGACCGGTTGTGAACAACATTATCGAGAAACATGAACATGCCCCTTGAGCTTAGCCATGCTAATAGCACAAACAGCGCGATACCAATAACAAGTCCGACTATAATTACAGCAGTCCAAATCGGATGTTGGGAGAGCCATTGCATAATCCTCCATGGGGCTTCATAAAATTCGCCCCAATCAAAACCTCCTTTACTGAACCTGTAATTGCCGCTTCCTGTCCGGCCTGTCCGTAAAAGTTCGGCAAGAAATGAAGTAAAACCAATGGCGAACCATTTGCCGATATTGAAAGGCTTGAAAAGAATCGTTATCATTCTTTTCCATGCGCTCGAAAATGGAGCGATATATTGAATAGTCATATTTCCACCTTTATAATCTAGAAAGTGATTTGTTATTCAGGAAGGCGTAGCAGTTATCTAATCCTAAGATTGGGCTGTGGGGCAGACCTTCAATATTTTCATTCATACATGAATGACCGCCCCTTTTATTTATTCCGGAATTCTCAAAAATGCCTTTTATACAGCAGCACCTTTTGGATTGGGACCGTGCTGATTTTCGCCCTCTTGACTGTCCTGAACCGTGAAAATGAGAAGAACAATAAAGCCAATGACTGGTATCAACCCAATCAGCACCCACCATCCGGTGCGGTTTGTATCATGCAGGCGCCGTACAGTGACAGCAATGCTGGGTATTAAAACTGCCAGACTATATATGGTACTGAGAATCGCGGAGTTGATCGCCTGGGCAATGATCATTAGAATAATCATGATGATAAAGTTGAACAAGACGAAAAACCAGAATTCCCTTCGTCTTGCCCTCCCACTAAACACAGCATATTTTTTAAGGACCTCAAGATACCAGTTCATGTCATTCTCCTTTCTTGCCCCTAATGAATCGCCGGGTGGTTGCCGGGGTAGTTCAACCATCCGACCCCTAACACATGTTCGAAAATCCATTCCACTTATGAGAATAAAAAAGCGTTTAGCCGTCTGCCCCATTTCACTTTTAAAAAGAGGGCCACCGGCGATCGAGGACTTCCATTTAAATAAATTCCCGTAGAAGTTTAAAGACGAAAACTAAAGGATATCATCAGCAAAATAGGCATCTAATAATGAAGCTTAACTGGAGGTTTTGATAACACCCCAGGTTGAAAACATGAGGCTGGTAAGACATGAATAGATACATAATCGGACAAATGGGATTTTAAAGTCAATAGAAAAAAGGTATAAGTTGATAAGGACGCGCTTTTTTTCCGTCTTTTCATTCCGCCTTGACAGCCTTTTTTTGTCTGAAAAGATATATAAGCTGCCTTATCCTGTTGGGATGTACAACAATTATTAATATCCCTCCCACTATGTTTCCAAGGGTTACTGGTAAGATATTTTCAAACATGCTGAAGAGTCCTGTACCATTTACTCCTTTTGCAAGTAAACCTACAGGAATAAGAAACATATTCGCAACACAGTGTTCAAAGCCGCACGCTACGAAGACCATTATTGGAAGTACACAACTGGCTATCTTTGATATAACGTCTTTTGAAATGGTCGCCAGAATAATGGCAAGTATTACCAGCATATTACAGAAAATTCCTCTTATAAATGCTTCGCTAAAAGTAAGGCCAAGTTTAGCTTCAGCTACGCTTACAGCGACATTCCCCAGGCTTGTTAATCCATCCAGATTCCCCAGGAGACCGGATTTCCATATGAGTATTGCAAAAAGCAAAGACCCTATAAAATTACCAATATAAACTGACAGCCAGTTTTTCAGGATCTTTTTTACTGTATAAAGAGATAGAATAGTACTTACAATCATCATGATATTTCCTGTAAATAGCTCTGCTCCTGCTATTACAACAAGAACCAGACCAACGCTGAATACCATTCCGCCTACTATCTTCCCCATCCCTTGTTCAAGGGCTACAAGAAAGACATGACCGCCAAATCCGATATAAAGCCCTGCAAGCATTCCCAGTATCAATAATTGCCAGACTTTTGTATTAGCCTTTTTTATACCAAGAGCTGATATTTTACGAACAAGTTCTTGGGTTGATAAAGCTGGTTCATAATAAGTTTTTACTTCTTCTTCTTTAGGCGACATATATATCTCTCCATTAAAAAAGTTAATGCTATAAATTAATTATTTGAGAACAACATTTAGATCTATCGAAAAACAGTCGGTGATAGGAACCCCCGTTTTTAGGGCCGAAGTATAGGTGACTTGGCCTTGTATGTCAATGATGAAGTCAGCGCATCATGTGGTAGATCTTCATCTTTTCTGGAAATCATATCCACTTAACTCGCCTTTCCATTTGGAGAATCAGGGGGATTGTCCCTCCAGGCAACCCACGCCTAGGGGGACAAAATTCCTTTTGTTTTGGGTGGGGGTTTAGGCTTAACCTCCCACAAATCCAGTTCGACAAAATACTTGGTGAGGTTTAGAAGGAATTCCCGGATGGTGTATCCCAGATTAAGATTGGAGAGACAAAACCAACTGATTGTGTCATGGGGTAGGTTATGAAGAAAACACAGGGAAAGGCAGATCCCCAAAAAGGTGAAGCAAATGATAAAAAATCGGTTTACGGTATAGGATTTACAGTGTAGGGTGAACCTTAATTATAGCAAATACCTTAAACTTTACACCGTATTATATTCCTTTTACCGTAATTATAATAAGGAGGCATTTTTATGAAAACATTAGTTATCTCCGGCAGCAGAAATCCCGAAGGCAGAACCGCATCCTTGATAGATGCTTTATGCCGTGGAATTACAGCTGCAGGAAATGATTCAGAAGTTATATACCTGCCGCAAATAAACATTGAAGTCTGCAGGCAATGTAATGATGATGGCTGGGGTATATGCAGAGAGGAAACAAAATGTATTATAGATGATGATTTCATGTCAGTTGTGGAAAAAATTGATAACGCTGATGCAGTGGTATTCGCCAATCCTGTTTATTTCGGCGACCTCAGCGAAAGCATGAAAGCCTTTCTTGACAGGTTCCGCAGGGTAAGGACAACAATTCCCAAAGGACCATTACCAACAGGTGGTCCTCCCGGCCCTTTCAACAATGACACTGGTACCATTGCTGTCGGTTTATGCTACGCGGGGGGAAGCGGAAATGGAACAACCTCATGTTGTATGAATCTTGAAAGAATCCTGCAGACCTGCAGTTTTGATGTTGTGGATATGATACCGGTACGCCGTCAAAATCTTGAAGCTAAGATCAAGATAATGGAACTTACCGGAGAATGGCTTGCAACTGAACCGTCATCCTCTAAATGTGAATTAGAGCCTATTTAGTGATCAACCATGCATCCCTGACCCTTCAACGGCTTTTTAACTACTTTCTTGACTAGCACTGATATTTGATCGGCCCCCCATTTTAAGAAAACTTACAAGGGTGATTTTTGTCCTTACCATTTTCTTCTCCGATTGGCCTGTGATCTTAAAGTTTAGTCCTGGAATGAACGCAAAAAATATAAATAGATTTGACTCCCTCGATATACGATACTATAAGTAATATCACATTTTGCTTGGAAATTCATTTACACGCATCCTGTGGTGAATGCTGAATATGTCATGTATGGGAATAGCCGTATAGGCTGAGGACTAAAAAGGGGGAAACAAAGATGGGAAATGATCAAGAAGGCATCCGTGTCAGCAGACGTGGCTTTATTAAAACAACTGCTCTGGCGAGTATGGCGGCAACTCTTCCGGTAACAAGTCTTGCGGGGCAAAGCACTGTAAGTGGATCAAAACCGAGTCCTGTGGGTACGAAAAGAAATCTGCTTTTTCTGAGTGATGTTCCGGAGAATTATGAAGGGCTGATTAAGTCGATTGAATCAATCAAGGAATATCAAATTCTTGTGACCCCAATGAAGGTCGATTTTCAAAAGCCTAAGGATATCCTCAAGTCCATCCAGTATAAAAATGCGGATATTCTTTTTATCCGCCTGCCGGGTGTAGGCTTCTCCTCCAGACATATTGCCGAAGGCATGGGTACTCTGGATATTCCTGTAATACTTCTGCCTTTAAATCTTGACCTGATCATGTGGGAAACTGATCTGGCGGCATCGTTTCGTACAAAGTGTACGAATGCCCTGCTTGCCAATTCGAAAGAGCATGCCATTGAACTAATAAAGATCGTGGCGGCCCCGAGACCTCTCGAAGGCCAACGTGCCCTGATATTCGGCAAACCGTTTAGATCAACCAGTGTGCCGGCACCCAACTTAGATGAGGATTACGTGTATAAGCGAACGGGCGTCCGGATAGAACACCGGCCCATAGAAGAGCTGAAAGAACTTATAAAGGACGTGGATGAGGGGGCCGCCAGGAAGGAAATGGAGAGGTGGAAAAGGGAAGCGGTAGAAATCGTTGAGCCTGCAGACCAAGCGATTCTTGATTCATCCAGACTATATGTATTATTACGATCTATTGTCGATGAGGAAGGACTGTCCGCAATTTCCATAGATTGTCTGAGTTACACCTTTAGCTTCGATAGAATACTGCCGACTCCATGCCTTGCCTTCACAAGGTTGAGGGACGAAGGAGTGTGCGCTACATGCGAAGCTGATGTATGTATGATGCTTTCCTCCATGTTATTGCGGGAGATCAGTCACAGGCCTTCCTATCTATGTAACGTTTCTTCGGTGAATACCCAAACCTCCACCACCGTTCTTCGCCATTGTGTCGCGCCCACAAAGATCTTTGGGGCCGATGCTCCGCCGCAATCGTATAACCTTCGGGACTACCATGGAATGGGAGGTGTGGTACCGGAGATAGAATATCCCATAGGCCTTGACGTAACTATGGGAGGATTCAGTAAGGACCTGAAAGACTTTGTGTTATGGCCGGGAAGAATCCAACAGGGGATTGATGATAGGGCTACTCCTTCATTTAAAAACGCGCCACCTGAGATGCAAAAAATGCGCAAGTATTGCTCGGTTAGAGCGGAAGTGAAAATCAAGGATGTCCATCGTTTTCTTCAGAGTATAGTAGGTATCCATCACATTATGGTTGCCGGCAGCTATACAAAAGAGATCTATGACGCGATGCTTAGAATGAATGTGAATGTTATTGCTCCGCCTGATCTTATTGTGCCGGAAGTATAAGGAACAGACAGGAGTTATAGAAACTTCCATTTAGTTGAGGGGGATTTATGGAATTCAATTCGTCGCGAAGAAAGTTTTTGCAAGCCGGACTAATTTTACCTGCAGTGGGATTCGCCTCTACACATAACTTAGATGCCTTTTCTAAAACGCAAGCCGGTGTTGCTTATCGGGTGTTAGGTAAAACGGGTCTGAAAGTTTCCACCGTTGGCTCCGGTGTCGGCATTGAGCCCGATCCCCAAGTTATCGCGCGGGCTATCGATTTAGGTGTCAATTATTTCGACACGGCACGAGGCTATGGGAATGGCAAGAGCGAACGGATAACGGGAACCGCTCTTAAGGGAAAAAGAAATAAAGTTATACTGGCGACAAAAACCGATGGAATAACCAAAGCGGCTATATTTAAAGACATGGACGAAAGCCTCAAAGCGCTGGATACAGATTATGTCGATATCTATCACCTGCACTCCAGAGACACCCCCGATACAATTACCGATGAAGCTGTCGAGGCCTGTGAAATGCTCAAGCAACGGGGAAAAACCCGGTTCATTGGCGTAAGCACCCACGACGTGCACGCGATCGCGGATCACATCCTGAAGATCGGCAAATTCGATGTTGTGCAGACAACCTACAGTTACGCGATAGGCGGCGCGCCCTTAAGGCGGGAGGCTATCGCCAAGTTGTACGCGGCAGGAATCGGCATAGTGGCGATGAAGGTCATTATCGCGGTGGCCGGATTTGTGCCAAGGGATATCAATTTGCCCAAAGAGGGGCCGCTGGCGGCCATAAAGTGGGTTCTGTTGAATCCCGCCATATCAACCACGGTTCCATACGTGAAGAATACTGCCGAACTAGAGATGAATGTCCGTGCAATGAAGGAGGCTTACACGCCGCAGGACGAGAAAATGCTGTACACGCGAAATGAGGAGATCCGTCCGTTTTATTGCCGCATGTGCTATGAGTGTAAGCGAAAATGCCCGAAAGGTGTGCCCGTCACCGATGAGCTGCGTTTTCTGGCATATTACGATTTTGGCGGCAACTTACATCAAGCGCGGGATAACTTCAGGCATCTGCCGGAAGAAATCCGAAATGTGCGTTGCAGCGATTGTTCCTCTTGCGTTATTCAGTGCCCTAATGGAGTCGATGTTAGGAACAGGTTGATCCGTGCTCAGGAACTGCTCGCATAGATTCAATTAATAAACACTATCTATCGAAAGGAGAAACACATGAGTTCTAAAAAAGACAATGACGTAAATACAACCAGGAGAGACTTTTTCAAGGGCGTGACCGCGGGAGCGGCGGGAGCGGCCATTGCCAGCGCTTTGGCGACATTAGGCGCTCCAGTAGTTGCCGGTGCGCAGGAAGAGGAGCGGGCCTCTTCCCCTTTTTTCAAAAATCCTCCACCATGGCCCAAGGGTACTACGGGCAGCAAGTATGACCATTTATTCAGCACACAGCTCAAGGAGAATTCCATTACGGATGTGGTCGCCGGTCCCCAGGCCTATTTTCGAGGCAATAGCGATCTTCCCGGAGCAAAAATCAACATGGGCTGGCAGATGTTCGTAAAGCCATACAGGCTGGAATTGGAATCTCATCACCATGATACCGATGAATATCTGTTTTTCCTGGGTGCAACACTGCCGGACCTCGTGGGCTCCTTTGATGCGGAAATTGAGTACTTCATTGGTGAAGAGTATGAAAAGCACACCATCACGCAGGCCACGGTTCTCTATATCCCCGCAGGATTAGAGCATAATCCTTGTGACATCAAGAGAATCGGTAAGCCGATGATGTTCAGCGCGCTTCTGTTGGCGCCCTACTTCAATGGGGTATACCAGACGCAAGGTTATATGGAATTTAAAGGTATGCCTAAAGTCAAGTAAATCTTCACTGTGAGTGAAAGCGTTTCAACGGTTTTTGAGTCTCCGAACCGGATTCGGAGACTCAAAAAAACCTTCATTTTTTCCATCTCTTATCTATATGCTGAAGCTACTTTTTCTATACGCTCTTCGGGCCAATTTGGATCCCATCCCAAGCCCAAATATATATCACGATTCTGAACCGCGGTGTTATCCGTCGGCTTCAGAAATAAGTTATATGTCGATACTGGCTTTGGCGTTCTTGTTAAAAATCGATTGGAGGATTATCCCTGCTACGATAAGTATGAGTCCCAGGAGTGTTGCTATATTGATCTGTTCACCTACAATAACCTGGATCATTAATAGAGATAAGAACGGAGTAGCGAAAGCCAGGCTACTCACCTTTGCTGTAGTCGTGCTTAATCTTAAAGCAGATGACCAGAGCACGAACGTTACTCCCATCTCAAAAAGCCCGACATAAACAGCACCAGCGAGTCCTTTAAAACTCACCTCGGATACCGGGTATGCAATATACGAAATTACGCATAAAACCGGCAAAGCAAATACGAAACTCAGGAAAAGAGTTATTGTTAAATCACTTTCCAGCTTAACATTAATAATCCAGAATATCGACCAAATCAGTGTACTCGCTAATGCAAATACAACACCTGACGGATCCGTAAACTCCAAGGTAAATATATTTCCGTGTTTGGCAATAATGATTACCCCAAAGTAAGCAATACTTATTGACATCAGTTCCAACATCCGAACTCGCTGCTTAAGTATGAATATGGATAGCACTACCAACATAATGGGCCAACTATAATTGATTGAAAGGGCATCTTGCGCAGGTAGTCGGTCGTAAGCTTCAAATAACGTGAAGTAGTAGAGGCAAGGGTTAAGCAAGCCTAACAACAAGCAAATTGGTAGATTTTTTTTGGGGTATTTTAAGAGTAGCTGAATTTTATTCTGCAGAGCCAAAACAGCGAACAACACAGCAGCCGAAATAACACTGGCAAAGAATACTAGTTGAAGCGGCTCAAGATAGCGCAGCGAAAGCTTAAAAGCTGAGGCCACTGTAGACCACAAAAGGACGGCTCCTCCAGC
>CAYQNR010000003.1:0-2540 GCA_964418945.1 uncultured Desulfobacteraceae bacterium | reverse complement strand
GGTATTTTTTCCATAGTAACGTAGCCGCTATACCACATGTCCGGTGAAACCGTTGTTTTTTTGAGCATGGTGGAATAAAGAGCATTTAAGGCTTGTTCTGTTTGTATTTCAGCAGCCTGCATCTCTCTATCCAAGTCAATTTGAGCTTCACTTCCGCCCCGCACTACACCTGAGACATCATATTTGTAGCCATATTTTGTAGTATCACCCATGATATTTTCGTTGTCAGATGGACTGAGAATCTGTGGGTTGGAAGAAGTAGATTTATAGCCTTCATTTCCGACTTTCCTGGTTGTATCGTCATATCTCGTTTTTAGTTCTGTAATTCGCTTCTTATGTCGGTCGTTTATTTCTGCTACCAACTCATCATACGTGAATACTCGATGGGAGTTACCATCTACAAAGACCTGAATATCTTCAGTTGAGAAATCGAATGGTTTTTCGGTGCCATGCACGCTAACCACAATGGTTGGACGACGTTCCAATGAATATGTCTCTGCCGATGGGCGGACGGCAACGCGTGCTTTTTTTTGTGACATCACACCTACAACACCGTCCTGATATATTTCCTGCTGTCCATCAAGAGCTTGAGGGACAATTTTCAATGTTGATACACAACCTTGTATCAATAAACATAAAAGTAAAGCAAAAATTATATTTTTGATGGTTCCTCCTTCTTGAAGCCCTAACAAGGGATTATATGGTTTCCAGATAACCTTACAATCTCATCATTCTTGGAAAGTAAGATTTCTAACTTGATAACATTACATTTGCCGAGTTATCAATGTCCTGAAATACACCAATCTTTAGTTATCTGGGCGTATTTTTTTACCTCCTCGTCCGTCCTGAAATCTTGTACCCCGCAATTATCATAGTGTGCCATTTCAGCCAAATCTCTGACTATTTTGGTATCAGGGGGATTAGCCTCGTACCCGATCACCATCATGTCATAAATTGTGAGAGATTCAGGAATACCAATGATCTCTTTTATCGCGATTTCTGTTTCCTCTCGCGATGTGGAGGTATACCATTGCGAGGCCAGCCCCAACGCAGTGGCCGCTAGGTGCATGTATAAAAAGGCGCTGGCCAGACTAGAATTGTAAAGGCCGGCAACTCGCGTCTGATCCTGTGAGGCTTGGTCAGGCAAACCGACCTTGGTCCTCCAATCGCATAACAATAAGATGAACACAGGTGCATCTTTGAAGCTCCTTCGCGGCAAGTCTTTTTTGGCTGGGTCTTTAATAGGGGGGGCATGCTGCTCCAAAGCGACCACGATTTGATTTTTGATTTCTGTATTCTTGATAACCACAAATTCCCAGGGTTGGGTGTGGAAAGCGGAAGGGGCCCAGCGAGCCACTTCGATAATCCTGGTAATGTATTCATCAGGTACTGGGTCGGGCTTAAACTGGCGGATGGTCCTTCTCTTTTTTACTAGTTCTAAAAGATAATCATATTGGCTAATGTTCACCAGAAATCTCCTTATACTGTTTTTTCTCTTTATAGAGCATGTCGGTAGTGTCTGTTTAGCATTTAACAATTTTTCATTATCCCATATTATTAAGAAACTTCAGCATATAATCATCTCCTTGATTAAATATCAATGTCCAGGAAAACGCGTATCAATAGGCCGATCAGGAAACTCAAGGCTGCCACGCCAAGACTTAATCCGGCCATCTCAAAGAATCGTCTTTTAAAGGGTTCGTCCTTGGCCACCGAGATGTAATAATTGAACAGGGCGATGATCAGGACGGCTTCTACCAGAGTGCAGCCCAAACACAGGTAGTAGTTAGTTAGAATCAGATAGGGCAGGACAAGAATGATCACGGTGACAAGATATGTCCAACCTGTGTACACAGACGCCTTTATGGGATTCTTGATGGTCTTTTCCGCCTTTGTTGACAAATACTCCGATGCCCCCATGGACAAGGCGGCCGCGATACCGGTGACCGAACCGGTCAGGGCGATCAGCTTAGTGTTTTGCAACGCCAGGGTCAGCCCTGCGAGTGCCCCGGTCAGTTCCACCAATGCATCATTCAGTCCCAGCACAATTGAGCCGGCGTAACGAAGCCTTTCTTCGTCCAGTAGCTGCAGCAGGGCCGCTTCATGCTGATTCTCCTCAGCTATAATGTGCTTTACTTCGGGGATTACCTCTCGCAGTTTCTCATAATTATCCTGGGCATCTTCCTCCCCCCGCTCCATCAGCTTAACGCCGAAGGTAAATCCTAAGATACGACTGATCCAGTAATATTTCCAGATCCTCCATCGATCAGGTGCCACATCTTGCCGGGTATGGGTTCGCCACACATTATAGTGCTTGAGCTCGTCTTGGGCGATGTTTTCCAGGATACGCCGGTTCTCGGGGTCTCCGACTTTAGCAGCCAACCTTCTGTACATGTGATGTTCTGTGATCTCATTCCTTTGATAGGCTAATATCTGGCTGTGTATCTCCTTACTGATAGCCATTTTTATAGTCCTTTGGGCAATAATTTATTTAATTATTGGTTTAGAACATGATCAAAGAGTCAAACCTCCCGGATCCT
>CAYQNR010000002.1:94605-105879 GCA_964418945.1 uncultured Desulfobacteraceae bacterium | reverse complement strand
GGTTATAACCCTGCCGGATTCATCATATTCACTACTAACGATACCTCCGGCACCGGTATCCATTCCATTGGCCACGCCGAATGGCCTGTAGGTCAGATTCTCCATCAATGTCTTAGTAGTTCCCTCATAAGAAGTGGCTATGGAGTCCACCCTGCAGGCACACACTGGCCTGTTATAATCAATGGTCCTTCCGGTGGGATATGTTATAGAGCTTACCCTGCCTCCCGGGGTATGCGATCTTGATATATCATAAATTATGCCGTTAATAATACTTGTCTTGCCTGTAAGTCGTCCCCTGCTGTCATAACTGAAGGTCATGGAGCCTGATTCATCTTCCATACCCGTCCTTTGACCTATACCGTCTGTTCCGGAATCGTATGAATAGGTGATATCCTGGGTGGGATCAGGAAAATGGATATCAGTAAGCCGGTTAAGAAGGTCATAGGAATAATCCACACTAATAGCTTTTGCGTCTGTCTTGTTAACAGGATTACCCGCCTCGTCATAAGCATATGTTACCGTGCCCGTGTCAGGCGAGGTAGTAGAGACCAGCCTCCCCATATCATCATACTGGTATGTGGTAACATGGGCTTCCGCGTCTGTAACTGATATGAGATTGCCATGTGTGTCATAACTATAGGATGTTGCAACAGATCCGGGCTGGGTTACATTTACCAGCCTGTTCAATGGGTCATAGGCATAGGAGGTGGTATATCCATTGGGATCGGTCACTGAGGCAACATTTCCTTCCAGATCATATCCGTACTGGGTATATGTATCATCAGCATTAATCTCTTTAAATAGCAAACCCGGCATATCATGATTGGTACCCTGATACAAATACCGCTTCCTGTTTGTTCTTGTATTTGCAGGATCATAATACCCTTTCTCTATCACATTCCCCTGGCCGTCATATCCATACTCAATGTAGTTGCCTTCATGATCGAATCTCTTATATAACCTGCCATAAACAGAGTCATACTCAAAACTGGTTATGACTCCGTCTTCATCAATCCTGGTTTCAGGAAGACCTGCTATATTATATACCACACTGCTTGTGCTTGAATCCGCATTATTGGTAATGACCGTCACCCTGCCCCTTGCATCATAGGTAAAACTCTTTGTCCTACCATTTACATCCGTTACATCACCCGCCTGGCCGGCGGCATCATAGTCTGAGAATGTGGTATCACCAATAAGGGGCCTGGTAATAGATAGCAGGTCCCCGGTGGTGGAGTTATAGGAAAAGGATGTGATGTCCCCGGTGCCGGGCAAAGGCCCGTCAATGGAAAGCACCTGTCCCTTGCTGTTATAGGTAAATGTGGTGATATATTCATAGGTTACAGTAGATCCAAATTCATCCCCGGTATAGCCCTTTTCAATGATCTGTGAGACCAGAGATGTGGGCGCCTCGTTTGGTATGGAGTCATAATCATCATCATAATCCCAGATGGTCTCTTTATCCCCTGATCCCAGGACACTGGGCTCTGTCCTGGTAAGGAGGGTGTTCATATCAGGGTGATAGGTATAGTCTATAATCCTTTGTTCAGGCTCACCCAAAGCAAGCTTTATGGTTTGGGGGGTACCCCTTTCATCATAGTCAAGATACTGGTTTATGGTCCCTCCGCTATATTCTACCTCTGAAGGATTCATGTCTTCGTCATAGATCCAGGAAACCGCGTTGCTTGCGCTCCAGGGGAAGGCCCCTGCACCTCCCGGACCGTTTATTATGGCGCTTACCCTGCTTCTGCCTGATATATAATCCAGAAGGTATTCCCTCTCCTTTCCATAGGCATCTGTCACGTCCACCTGGGTATCGGATGTGTAGACTATATCCACTCCCTTGCCGTCCCTGCTGAAGTTAGCAATAGCCCGGTCATTATCATCATAGGCCCATGTATTTATCAGGTGGCCGGCCTTGTTCTGCTTTTCCGTCAGGTTATGGATATCATTTGAGTCCGTATAATAATAGTCGAATCCCGAGCCATCCGCATAAGTGACAGAAATCAGGTTGTAATTAGAATCATATTCATAAGATACCCATATGCCGTCAGAAACAGCAGATGTAACAGGACCGGTTATGTCTTCCATAAGATCATCCGCATTATAGGTAAAGGTCAAGACCCTTCCGCTGGATGTGTCTGTGACTGTCTCCAGGAGATTATTCCCATCATATGCGAGAATAAGGGTATTTCCCACAGCGTCATCCATCCATAATAATTGTCCGGCTGCTGAGAATCCGTATCTGGAACCATCCAGCCGGTACCAGATATATTCTCCCTCATCAAGTACCATATGGCTCTTTTCAGCAAAGGCCCCAATATATTTCCCTTCAGTACCTTCAATAAAATAATGGGCCCGGCCAGTGCTGTCCGAGATCCTTAGATGGGTTATACCGCCTATATCAAATGAGGGATCAAGGGATAGCTCATAGGTGTGGGTCCAGCCATAGCCCATGGAACCCGTGGTATCGGACCTGCTGTTATAAAAGGCCTGTAATGTAAGTCCAAAAAGGTTGGGAGAGGAAAACTGAAGATCCGAACGGGAATCAATGGTATTGCCGTTAAGAACCCTGACTGTCTCTCCCACAAGTCCGCCTCCGCCCTGGTATTCGTCCGCGTCAATCCCTAGATCAACGTCCGCGGGAACCATAATAACATTCACAATGGCCGTATCCGTGGCAGTGCCGCCCGGTCCTTGCGCGGTAATGGTGTATGTGGTTGTTTCCGCGGGTGATACTAAAATGGATCCGTTTAGCTCAACATCCCCTATCCCCTGATCAATAGTTACTGTTTCAGCATTGGTGGAAGTCCATGTCAGGGTGGAGGATTCCCCGATCTGTATATTTTCAGGGTCCGCGCTCAGGGCAACAAGGGGCTCATCTGAAAGGTTTATTTCAGCGCTGTTGACCTGATCGGCTATGATGGTAACCACGTCGCTCCATTTCTGATCCCCTCCTTCATCAGCCCGGAATCTAAATGCGCCTGAAGGTATAAGAAACTGGGCCATACCTGATGAATCACTTATTTCATACCACCCCAGATATGAACCTGTGGCCGTAAACAGATAGACCTTGGCTCCCGAGACATCGTCGGTTCCTCTAAGCACGTGGATTTGAGCTATGCCCTGCCCTATTGTTACGGTGGTATCCTGCCAGGTAAAATTACCAGACCAGAATTTTTGGCCAAGATAATCCGCGCGGACCTTATAGGCCTGTTCAGGCAGGTTAAAGGTTACCTGGCCGTTTTCGTCAGTCACTTGGTATTGGCTCAGGTAGGAGCCGGAGGAGGTAAACAGATAGACGTTAATTCCATTCATGGGATCAGATGTGCTCTGATATGTCCCTTCCACGGTAATGACTATGTTCTGATGGGGGATGGCAAACTCATCCGAAAGAACAGTTGGAATATTATATATCCCTGTCCAGAATTGATTTCCAAGGTAGTCCACCCTGAACTTGTAATTACCATCGGCAAGGGAAAAAGAGACCAGACCTCCGGAATCAGTAGAAGCATACAGGCCGAGGTAAGAACCGGACTCACTGAATACATAGCAATTAACTCCAACCATGGGATCCGATGCTCCCTTTAGGACTGTTAATTCAAATATACCTCCTCCGGTTGAAATCGAAACAGGATTCAACTGATCCGAAAGGAGTGTCTCCACACCGCTCCAGTACTGGCTGCTCTGATAATCGGCCCTGAAATTGTAAGGACCTGAAGGAAGACGGAAGGTGATCTCACCGCTTGTATCAGTGGTTCCATTAATACCTAAATAAGAACCTGAACCTGTAAAAACATAGACATTTACTCCTTCCAGAGGGAGACCATTTCCTGTAACAGTAATCTCCGCATCAGCCATGGGGATGGTCACAGTAGTATTCTGCCACATGAAATTTTCTGACCAAAATTGCTGGCTAAGATAATCTACACGCACTTTATAGGGCTGTTCCGGCAGGTTAAATGTAACCTGGCCGTTACTGTCAGTTACCAGGTATTGCCCCATGTATGAACCGGATGCTGTAAACAGATAGACATTAATTCCATCCATGGGATCTGATGTGCTTTGATATGTCCCTTCTATGGTGATCACCACGTCCTGGTGGGGGATAGAGAGCGTTATATTTGTATCTTCCGTGACTGTGGTATCCAGGCTCCAGAACTGATAGCCCAGATAATCAGCCCGTACCTTGTAGTCACCTTGTGGCACATCATATTCTACCATGCCTGAAGAATCGCTAGCCTGGTAGAGACCAAGATATGATCCTGAAGCATTAAAGAGATATGTGTTAATCCCCGCCATGGGGATGCCTGAACCTTTATCCACAGTCACATATAATGTCCCGCCGCCGGCATTTAGGGAGATTTCATTAATGCCTCCGCTAACAATGGTAACGATATCGCTCCAATACTGGTTGCTTAGTATATCCGCCCTGAACTTGAAGTCCCTTCCAACAGGAAGATCAAAAGAGACCTTGCCATACTCATCAGTGGTTTCATATAGCCCTAAATAGGAACCTGCCCCCGTGAAAAGATAGACATTTAGTCCTTGTGAAGGCCCGAAACCTGTGGTGACAGTGATCTCCGCAGTCTCTTCCTCAATGATTACGTCAACTGAGAGGGTATCCGGCAATGTTATGACCTGGCTCCAGAACTGATTGCTAAGATAGTCCACTCTGAACTTATAGTTCCCCGCGTCAAAACTGTCAGCGTCAAAGATGGCGGTTCCGTATTCATCTGTTTTTGCATTTTCACCCGTATATGAGCCTGATTCCGTGAAAGCATATACATTTACATCAGCAAGTACAGCCCCTTTACTGGTGCCCGCGTTTACCTCGATGTTCTCACCGGCCCATGATGTGGATATGAACAATAATATCGAAACAAGCAAAAGAATAAGCCGGGTTGCAAAGCTGTATGAATCGATCTTTTTGGACATTTAATAACCTCCCTCATTGGTTAGGTTACTGGTCTGTTAATCCAATACAATATCCTCTTTTCTGTCAGGCTCTTTATAACTTAAAAGCTGTAAATCTATAGGTGCTTCATTTTTTATCCATGGGTATATGTTCAAATCTATTTCTAAAGCTGATACCCGAGAAAATAGTATCTATCAGCGCATATCCGGGACATTTGTTCCCTGTGGGCCAGTGTTTTATAAACAGAATCCAGTTGATTCTGATAAAGTTCGTTTTCAAATCTTAATTCCTGAAATTCTTTACTCAAATGATAAGCGGTATTTCCTATTGATGAAGCTACTATCAGAATTAAACCTATAACTATGAATAATTTATGTTTGGTTTCATAGGATTTTTCTATATCTGTCATGGACAAGTCCATTCATAATAACGATATCTAACTGTGCCAGGAGTTATTCTTCCAGTACAGCAAGACTCCGAATAAAGGTAATCAAAATAAAAACTGGAAGGACTTATCGAAGGGGGATAAGTCGCATTTTCCCAATTCATACTGCTCCATTTATCCATATCTGTGCAATTGCAACCATAAGGGTAATGTCTTTGATACTCATACACTGTAATCGATAAAATCCACTTTTTATAACCCTCAAGAAGTTCCACAGGGCCATAGACATCACCAGTGCAATTATACGTGGCACCACTACAACCTGGAAAATGTGAATACTTTTGCTCTACTAATGCCCACGTCCCCCCTGAATATCTTATTGTAATATCATCCGTTTCACCACAATCATCCGTGACAGTCACGGTTCCATAAACATCATAGTCCGTTCCGCAGGTCTTTCCGCCAGTGTTGATCAAACTAAGGGTAACAGTTTCAAGGTCATCGCCTGTTGTGCTGGAGTCAAGGCTCCATCCCGCACTTGAGGTTGACCAAGTATAGGGAGGACAGGCAGCGCCCCCTGAATCCACCCATAGGTTTACAGAGCCACCGGAACCAATCATATCATCGTCATCATCGTCATAAATGGTGGGACCATATTGATTCCGCCAATTCCCTGCATACTCGGCATTACCCGGTGGAGTCGGCGTTTGCGTTACTCCTTCTTTATCCGCACAATCCTCTGCTAGAACAAAACTATTCAGGCAAAGATGGATGGCAATCATCGCTGTAAAAAGGCATACCTTCATGATTCTTCGCTTGAGCATGGTAATCCTCCGTCTATGATCCCTACAAAATCTATAGAGTTATAATATCGCACAGAAAATACTTAACTAAATGTGAATTCTAGTCATGTGCTGCAGGTAGAAAGTAGAAACAGCCCTTATTTGTCTACGGTTAAATGACTGCGATTAGCAGGTAAAAGCTTTTTCGGATGGTTCATGATTCATATAATCTCGCAATATCCATGCCAATAGGCCAAAATCACAGCCAAGCTGAAAAACAACACAATCCGGAACCCAAAACACACTTTTTCCTACTATACCTCTATTGATTATTAAGAAAGGTGTTTATATCCCGAAGTAACTGTTTATAAAGGAAATATGATAGATCGATCTATTATGAAGATCTCAAAGGAGCACAAAAAATGTGCAAATTTCATGTGGGAGAACGTTCTAAAAAGGGGATCTTACAAACGTCAAAAATATTCTTCAGCATTGTGCACTTTTTTGCGTGCGCGATGCACACGATTCTGTGCAAAGCTAATAAAAGAGAGGCAGTGCCTATAAAATTTAGGGGAAGCTGTTTATGAGGCCGCTTTTTGTAACATGAAAAATTGCCGGAGTGAATGTATTCTGAATGAACATTCATTCTGAGGATATCCTAAGTTCATTTTCTGCAATATTCACCTACAATACTACTAATATTCAGCACTTAAAACCCATTGTTTTTCATTTCTAGCTTCGGGTTAATAATACCTCCTTTATGTCAGCCATGGGATGGCCTCATAAGAAAGATCTAAGTACGATAATCTGCATTGACGGATATATACTCCGGGGTAAGATCGCAGGTCTTTACCTGATCTTCATAATCACCCCGGTTAAGGTCGATTGTAACCGAAAACTCCCTCTCTTTCATCTTTTCCGCCGCCTTTTTTTCCTGATCCTCACCAACCCCCAGGCCTCCCTCTACTATCATGACTTCATCCACCCATATTGATACATCTTCCTGCTTCATGGAGATTCCGGACCTCCCCAGGGCGGCTATTATCCTCCCCCAGTTAGGATCCTGACCATAAAAGGCGGTTTTAACCAGGCTGGAGTTTGCTACCGTTCTCGCGGCGGTGATAGCGTCCCCTCCAGTGGATGCCCCCTTCACCTTAATATAAACGACCTTCGTGGCGCCTTCACCGTCTTTAACGATCATAAGGGAAAGTTCGTCCATAACTTGTTCCAGCCCCCTCTTGAACACCTCATAATCATCCGCCTTTAACGGCCTATTGCCAGCCATACCATTGGCCATAACCAAGACGGTATCATTGGTGCTGGTCTCGCCATCAACGGTTATACGGTTGAATGTCTTATCAACCGAAGATGAAAGTGCTGCCTTTAATTCGGGGAGTTCTATTCTTATATCTGTCAAAAGAAAAGCGAGCATAGTGGCCATGTTGGGCATTATCATCCCTGCTCCCTTGGCAATACCGATAATCCTGTACGGGCTGTCTTGCGCCTTTCCCTCAAAGCGGCTTATCTTTGGAAAGGTATCCGTTGTCATAATAGCCTCTGCTACCCCTCCAATCCCATCATAAGAAAGCCCTTCCGTTAGATCAGAGACGCCCTTGGCTACCCTATTCATATCCAGTTGAGATCCTATTACACCGGTTGACGCCACCAGGATCTCTTCCACCCTGATGCCCAGCTTTTCTGCCGCCATTTCGGCCGTCAATCGGCTATTTTCCAGTCCTTTATCGCCCGTGCAGGCATTGGCATTTCCGGCATTTACGATAATCGCCCTCGCCCTTCCCTTCTTGATCTGCTCCATACTGAACAGGACAGGAGCCGCCTTTACCATATTGGTAGTGAAGACCCCGGCTGCTGTTGCTTCCCTATCGGAAAAGATCAATGCCATATCGGAACCCATGTCCCTTTTAAGACCGACGGTCACGGATGAGGCCTTGAAACCCCGGATTCTATATTCAGTGTTATTCATAATGCCTGGTTTTTTTATAACATTTTACCGTTTTGAAATACTCATTGCTTCACGAAGGGAATCGAGGACATTTTGTCATATTCCTTGCGCCATGCACCTTGAACCTTAGACCTTTATTACTTATTCGCCCCGCAACATTTCTTGTATTTTTTACCGCTGCCACAGGGGCACGGATCATTTCTGCCGATCTTCTTCCCCTCCCTTCTCACGGTTACAGGCCGGTCGCCTTCGTCTCCGTGGCTGAAATGGAGTTCCCTTTTCTTCCTATCCGCCTCCACCGGCCTTTTTTTGAGCAGATGTACGCGGGAAAGGGTCATAAGGGTCTCTTCCCTTAGCCTGTCCATCAATCCCTCAAAGAGGGCGAAACCCTCTCTCTGGTACTCCCTGAGGGGATCGAGTTGGCCGTAGCCCCTCAGACCTATCCCTTCCTTCATGTGATCCATATCTTGCAGGTGCCTTAGCCATTGATTATCTATAATCTGGAGCATAACTATCCGTTCAAACGATTCCAGCCCCTCCTTCCCAACCTCGCTACCTATCCTCTCAAAGGCCTCTTTAATTTGTTTGTTGACAAGCTCTTTCAGTTCTTCCTGTGTCATCTCCTCAAAGCGATCTTTTCCCAAATCTTCAGGACCTATCTTAGGCCTAAACCCCAACATCCTTATAAGATACTCATTCAGGCCTTTCATGTCCCAGTCTTCAGGATACGCCTTGGGATCCGTGAATGTCATGACAGCTGAATCTATCTTTTCTTCTATCATATCATTGATAATTTCATCCAGGCCCTCACCTTCAAGGATATTTCTCCTCAGGGAATAGATAATTTCCCTTTGTTTATTCATCACGTCATCATACTCAAGGAGGTGTTTTCTTATATCAAAATTATGGGCCTCAACCTTCCTCTGGGCGTTCTCTATCGCCCTGGAGATCAGGTTGGCCTCGATAGGTTGTCCCTCTTCCATTCCAAGGCGTCCCATAATGGATGATATCCTGTCGGAACCGAATATCCTGAGCAGGTCGTCCTCGAGTGAGAGGTAGAAACGAGAACTCCCGGGGTCACCCTGCCTCCCCGATCTGCCCCTTAATTGGTTATCGATACGACGGCTTTCATGTCTTTCCGTGCCGAGGATATGAAGCCCTCCCAATTCAACAACTCCATCGCCGAGCACAATATCGGTACCCCTTCCGGCCATGTTGGTAGAGATGGTTAATGTCTTGCTCTGCCCTGCCTCGGCTATGATCTCCGCTTCTCTCTGATGATGTTTGGCATTCAGAACCGAATGGGGGATGCCCGCCCTCTTCAACATCTTGCTCAATATCTCCGATTTTTCAATGGATATAGTCCCCACCAGCACCGGCTGGCCCTTTTGATAAAGGTCCTTTATTTCTTGAACCACGGCATTAAACTTCTCCCTCTCGGTCTTATAGATAACATCGGAAAAATCTTTGCGTATCATTTTTTTATTTGTGGGGATTACCACAACATCCAGCTTATAGATATTATGAAATTCCGCGGCCTCCGTGTCGGCGGTCCCGGTCATCCCTGCCAGCTTCTCATACATTCGGAAGAAATTCTGAAAAGTTATGGTAGCAAAAGTCTGGTTCTCTTCCGCCACACTCACGCCTTCCTTTGCTTCCACAGACTGATGCAGTCCATCACTCCAACGCCTGCCTGGCATCATACGGCCCGTGAATTCATCCACTATAATTACCTGACCATCCTTGACCACATACTGAACATCCTTTTCAAAGAGCCAGTAGGCCTTAATAAGCTGCTGGGTGGCATGTAAGAGTTCGGACGAGCGCATGTACCGATCTTCAATGTCTTTAAGCCGCGCCGTTTTTTCCTCCTCGCTAAGCCCCCCCTCTTCTCTTAAAGCATACTTTTCTTCCTCAAGATCAGGGAGAGAGAAATCTCCCATGCCGCTGCTGGACAGGAACTTAATTCCTTTTTCAGTAAGTTCCACGGCGTTGCTGCGTTCGTCGATGGTGCAATAGAGGTCCTGGTCGAGCTGAGGAAGGAGTTTCTGGCTACGCAGCAGACTTTCCGTCCGGTCTATCTGTTTCTTAAGTCCCTGGTCATTGGCAACGATATCCAGAAATGCCGGGTTTTTAGGGTCCCCTCTCTTTACCTTAAGGAGCATCTCAATGCTTCTGTCCCCGTTATTTCCCTCCCGAAGCGTGTTTCTCGCTTCATTCAGTATGGATCGAATAATTGTACCCTGCTTCTTTTTCAGGTTTATAACCAGAGGCTTGGCCTCCATATATATCTTATTTTCACTGTGCTCGACCGCTCCGCTTATTATCAAAGGCGTTCGGGATTCATCAATAAGTATGCTGTCCACCTCATCCACAATCGTATAATGGAAATCCCTCTGGGCAAGGTCGTTGACATTATACTTCATATTGTCTCTTAGGTAGTCAAACCCGAATTCGTTGTTAGTTCCATAAGTTATGTCGCAGCTATAGGCAGTCTTTCTTTCTGCATCGCTCATTCCGTGAACAATAACCCCAACGGTAAGGCCCAAAAAATTATAGATGCCTCCCATCCATTCCGCATCGCGTTTTGCCAAATAATCATTCACGGTAACCAGATGCACACCTCGGCCCGTAAGGGCATTGAGGTAAAGAGGGAGGGTGGCTGCGAGAGTTTTCCCTTCACCTGTCTTCATTTCTGCTATCTTTCCGTTATGAAGGACGATCCCGCCTACTAGCTGAACGTCAAAGTGCCGCATCTTCAAGACTCTTACAGATGCCTCCCGAACAGCAGCAAAGGCCTCGGGGAGCAGGTCATCAAGTGTTTCCCCTCTTGAAAACCTCTCCTTAAATTCGTTTGTCTTCGCTTGCAGTTCTCCATCTGAGAGGGCATTAAATTGGGGCTCCAGAGTATTTATCTCTTCTACCAAGGGAGCTATACTTTTAAGTTCCCTCTCGTTCTTACTTCCGAAGATATTTTTAATCAAGTTTCCTATCATAGCCTGTCTTATTACTCTCTTGATAACAGAATTTCAAATCAGTCCTGCTCAAAAACGATTTCTGCCTTGGACAAGATTTGAGGCTTATAGACCTAAAAGACTGCATCAGGATGGATCCTTCATGTAAGCATAAATCATATTTTGCGTTTCGTCCGGTTAATGAGTCCGCTAGTTAAGGATATCTACATATTTTGCGCTATATGGGCCATGGGGCAACTTAGCTCATAGCT
>CAYQNR010000002.1:79208-94505 GCA_964418945.1 uncultured Desulfobacteraceae bacterium | reverse complement strand
GCTCATAGCTCATAGCATAATGGTCAAATAGTCGATTCGTTAAATAGTTAAATGGTTAATAGCAAATAGGGATTAGGGATTAAGGGTTAGGGGTTAGGGAATATGGTTAAAAGCTAATAGCTAATGGCTAATAGCTAAAAGCTAAAACCTAACAGCTTTCAGCCTAATAGACTTTATTGGTATACTTGATCCCTTGAACCCTAGAACCCTTGGACCCTCATTTATTTCTTTACGTACTCATTAACCGGATGATCCTATTTTTCTTAGTCCTGGTTATTTAATATAAAACATAAATAACCCGAAGTAAATCCTCATCCCCCACCTTGATTCTCTACCAAGGCATCATCCTTATTTTCTCAGAGACAGACCAAGATCCACCTCCTGCCTCTTTTTGGCCAAGCCGTAAGTTTTCATCGTTCTGATCTAAAAGGGGTGGGCCCGGTCAAAACTTTGCTGCCGAGTTGCGGTTTTCGGATGGGTATTAATTAAGTATATAATTGAGGGGATCAACAGGAACCCCGTTTAATTCTACCTCATAATGCAGGTGAGGGCCTGTGGATCGGCCGGTACTTCCCACCAAGGCAATCTTTTCGCCACGCTTTACAGACTGCCCCTTTTTCACCAGGACCTTCGACAGATGGGCGTACCTGGTCCTCAAGTTATAACCATGGTTGATTGTAATTATGGTACCGAATCCATATGTCTCACGTATTGCGGAAACAACGCCGTCGGCGGGAGCAACAATCTCGGTACCCCTCCTTGCGGATACATCGAGACCCTCATGAAATTCCTTTTCATTCGTAAAGGGGGAGAGACGATACCCGAATTTGGAACTCACCCACCCCTTTACCGGCCATATTGAGGGCGTACAGGCAAACATGGATTTCTTTTCTTCCAAAAATTTATAGAGTTCCATCTTCTCCTGAGTCTGGATTTCAATCTCGGCGTCAAGGTTGTCCAAGGACTGGTGCATCAATCGCACAAGTTTTTGATGGGCTTTTTCCACGGAGTATTCGGAATCCGTAAGTATAAGGTCAGAACCACCAATACCTAAAAACTGGGTGTTGTCATCCCCCGGCTCTATGTTGACCATTACCTTCAATCTATTATCGAGCTCCTTAAGCTCTATCAATTTGCTGTTTATCTGGCCTATCTTATCCACCAGAGCGGCTAACTGGGCCTCCTGCTGCATATTTTCCTCTATCAATCTCGTATGCTCAGGGACCTGCTTTCTCAAATTGTAATAGTCAACAAACAACAGTAAAATGAAGACCACGGCGGACAGGGAAAAAAGGGAGAGAAAATGGATAAGGGCTTTGGGGAATTTAAACTGTCTGACCGTCCTTGCCCTGTCTGGAAAAAACATTATGGTTATCTTCTTAAAGGCCAAAACAGATCCTCTCGTTCCGGATTATGTGAGGATAAACAACTCATTTATATATAAACTATATTATTTTTGGATAATTAACACATGGATCCGAAAGATGTCAACTATTATCTGCCCGTTCACCTCGCTTTTTTACTGTCTCATCCGTAAGAGATATCGAGATATCATGAGCCAAGGAACGGCTTATCCCCGGAACAAGGGCCAGATCCTGGGGACTTGCCGTGGAGATAGCATCCACGTTTCCGAAATACTTTAATAAAAGCCTTTTTCTTTTCGGCCCGATTCCCGGTATCAGGTCAAGCCGGGACGCCTTCAAGCCATCGTCTCTCAGTCTACGATGATAGGTAACGGCCCTGCGGTGGGCCTCGTCCCGGATGCGCATCAACAAAAGCAGGACAGGATTATGTTTACTGAGTCTAAGGGGGTTCTTCCGGCCGATAATATACACCTTGTCTGTTCCATGGGGACCTTTTTCACCGGCTTTTGCAATGGAAACCACCTCGGGCATGGTGTTGCCCGGGAAAGACTCCACGACTTTTTTTACCGCTGAAAGATGCCCTTTGCCACCGTCAACTACCAGGAGATCCGGCAGATTACCGCTCGAAAAACGCCTGCGGACCAGCTCAGACATCTTTCCATAATCATCAATCCCTTCAGGATCAACCATCCTATAGTTCCGATACCCGGACTTAAAAGGTAGTCCTTCCCTAAAAGAGACCACAGTCCCTACTGAAAGGGCCCCTTGCAGATTCGAGATATCCAGTCCCTCGATATGACTGGGAGTCCTCCTCAATTTAAGGAGAGACCGGGCAAGTTCCATCAAGTCCTCTTCCTCTGGCTTCCCTCCCCTGGTCAAGAAACTCTCGGCATTTGAGACAGCCATATTGACAAGGCGTACCTTTTTACCCTTCAGAGGGCGATGTATTGATATCTTCTTCCCGGCCAGATCAGACAACCACGCCTTTATAGATTCCACATCATCAACCGGCACTGGAATAAGGATCTCTGCCGGTATGAACGGCTCATCATGATAATACTGCTTCAGGAATGCCTCTATTATCTCTGAATCGGATGCGCCCTTATCCCTGAAACGATAATCTCGGCTGCCGGTAAGGCGACCCTTCCGAACGAATAGGATTACAACATGAAATATTGCATCCTCCCGCGCAAGACCGATCACATCCTGATCCTCCATCCTCTGAGAAACAACATCCTGACGTTCTATTGTCTTCTCCACCGCCCTGATCTGATCCCTGACCCTGGCGGCATCTTCAAATGCCTGTTGATCTGAGAATCTCTTCATGTCCTTCTTTAACCGTCCCAGCAGCTCCCGGTTCCTTCCCTCCAAGAATAATCGCACTTTATCCACAATTTTCCTGTACGAGGCCACAGGAACATCATTCGCACAGGGAGCAAGGCACCTGCCCAGTTGGTAATTCAGACAAGGCCTTGATCGTTTTATTAATCTGATGCTCCTGCATTTTCTTAACCTAAAAAGCCTGTCAATCAGTTTTAAGGTGTTGCGCACGGACTGGGAAGAAGAAAAAGGCCCGAAATAGAGCGCCCCGTCTCTTTTAATCCTGCGAACGATACTAAGACGGGGATAAGGTTCTTTGATGTCCAGTCTAAGGCAAGGGTATTGTTTGTCATCCCTTAAAACAACATTATATCTGGGCAAATGACTCTTGATAAGATTGCTCTCAAGTATGAAGGCCTCGTTCTCCGAGCCTGTGAGGATGTAATCAAGGGTTTTTGCCCTGGACATCATAATGGCTGTCTTTGCCGGGAAGTCCGAAGCGGGCCTGAAATAGGACAGCACCCTTTTTTTAATGTTTTTTGCCTTGCCCACATAGATGACACGGCCCGATTGGTCCCTAAACAGATACACCCCGGGTGTATCAGGCAGGCTGACAGGATCTCTGACAGCTGAATACGCGTTAAGATTATTGCCTTGCATGACTTAAGGGTAAATGATAAAACTGGAAACAGTCAAGAACATTGATAATACAAAAGATCATTGAGAAACCAGACCATTACAAAGCCTTTACATGAGACCATCATTCCTTCCCAGACTGATAAACGATCCCTTTTCGGACCCGGGCCTTTTTATCCCTTTTCTTCTCGAAAAGAGGGCCCTTATTTTCGACCTTGGTGACTTGCAACCCCTTTCCTCCAGAGATCTTCTGAAGATATCTCATGCCTTTGTCACGCATTCACATATGGATCATTTTATAGGTTTTGATCATCTCCTGAGAATATTCTTGGGACGCGAAAAAGAGCTTCATATCTTCGGACCACCGGAATTTTTCACCCGGGTCGAAGGGAAGCTTTCCGCTTACACATGGAATCTGGTGAGTGAATACCAGAACAACTTTAGTATAAGGGTGACCGAAGTCCATCCCCATATGAGCCGAACCAGGGTTTATTCATGCCATGATGAGTTCAAATTTCAGGGAAAAGAAAGGGAAAAGACCTTCTCAGGGATACTTTTGAAGGAACCGGCCTTTTATGTGGAAGGAGTTTTACTTGACCACAGGGTCCCGTGCCTGGGACTTTCACTTGTGGAAAATTTTTATGTCAATATTATCAAGGAAGGCCTAAAGAAAATGGACCTCTCTGTGGGCCCATGGATTAACCGCTTTAAGAACGCCCTTTATAAAAAGGAATCACCAAAAAGGGATTTTATCGTCACATGGGAGGAAGGAGGAAAGGTCATAAGAGAAAAAAGATTCGCGCTGGGAGACCTGGCGAAGGAGATAGCACGAATATCCCCGGGACAGAAAATAACCTATATCACCGATGTAATCGCCAGCCCCGAAAACAGGGAAAAGATAATAAGACTGGCCAGTGAAGCCGACCATTTATTTATTGAGGCCGCTTTTCTGCACCGCGATCGTGATACAGCAAAACAAAAATTTCATCTCACAGCCAAAGAGGCGGGAGACTTGGCCAGGGAGGCCCGGGTAAAGGACTTTACGCTTTTCCATTTCTCTCCAAGGTATACCCATTGCGTTGCAGAGATTCAAAGGGAGGCAATGGATGCCTTTTTAAAGAAGTAGTAGTATTTATAACCTCTCTCTTCCCAGGATATCGAGCATCTTGGGATGTATATGAGGATTTGCGGCCACAATGCTCTTTTGGAAGGGCGAGTACCCTTCTCCTCCAAAATCGCTGACAATGCCCCCCGCCTCCCTTACTATCAGGCTGCCGGCGGCGGTATCCCAGGGCTGAAGACCTTCTTCCCAAAAGCCGTCCAGTCTGCCGGAGGCCACATAGCAAAGATCAACAGAGGCCGCGCCGGGCCTTCTGACTCCCTGAACACGCACTATCATGTTTTGTAACAGGCCCATTATTCTGGCGGGGTCTTTATATACATTGTAAGGAAATCCCGTGCCCATCAGGGAATCCTTGAGATCCTCCGCCTTGGACACCTTGATCGGTTTCTTATTCAAAAAGGCCCCTTCTCCTCTTCTCGCCTCAAAATATTCGTTCATAAAGGGATTGTAGACTACACCCAGGACCATTTCATCCCGTACCCTTAACCCTATGGAAACTGCGAAAAACGGGAAGGAATGAGCGAAATTGGTAGTCCCGTCCAAAGGATCGATTATCCATAGTCGATCGGATTTTCTTCCATGTTCGCCGCTTTCCTCTGTAAGGATAGCGTCCCGCGGGAAGTTCTTGTTTATTGTCTCCATAACAGCCTTTTCAGACAGGATATCCGCTTCCGTCACCAGGTCTATTTCACCCTTTTTTTCTATACTAATCGTTTCGCCAAATAAATCATTCAGGATCTTGCCTGATTCCTTTGCAGCCTGTCTTGCAACACCAACTTCTTTTTCCCACACAGTTAAAACCTTCCTTTCTGAAATCTATCTGGTAGGAAATTTAACCTTGCACTTCAGTCCTGCCGGCAGCAAGTAGTCGGGATTAGGCAGGATTAAACGCACCCCAAACGTGCCACTGGCAGCATCAATTACCTTGTCGACAATGATAATACTGGCATTGTATTTTCGGGGTTCCGGTATATCAATACTGACCTCTGCTTTATCGTCTTTTTTTATCATGCCGAATTTTTCGGCGGGTACAACCACCTCCACATACAGAGGATCTATGCATGCGACCCTCATTATTGGATCTTCACCGACATATTCTCCGGGAGAGAGAAAACGTTCCACCACGACGCCGTCGAGAGTGCCACGTATAGTGCGTATTTCCAGTTCTTCCTGCGCTTCGCGCATTTGAAGTTCCGAGATTCTTAGTTCTGTTTCCATTTCATCCTTCTCGTGTATGGAGATGAGTTCTTTTTGATACAGGTCCTCATTCCGAAGGACTTTTCTTTTCCCGAATTCTACTCGGGCCATGGCCAATTCCATTGCGGCTTCTTCTAGATCTGACTTCAGCTTGGCGATGACCTGCCCTTTCGTTATTCTGTCGCCACGTTCCACCATAACTTCTTCCAAAATGCCGGCTACCTGGCTGCTGACATCAACTACTTCGCTGGGCTCGATAAAACCGTCAAAAACAAGCTCATCCTGGGACATGGCACTTATAACGGAAAAAAATAAAACCAACAGACTGCCCATGAAAATGCGCAAAATAAAATGCATGAAAAAAATCCTTTCTATTCCGACACACCGGAAAATGACAACATATCACCCCTCCGTTCGTCCTCCCGGAGAAGGCTTTTTCTTATCTTCGCGTGCAGTCGCTCAATCTTTTTTTGAGCCGCTAAAATGGCTCTTCTCACTAGCCATCTCCATATAGGCGAACCCGGCCGCACAAAATTTCTTGCCACCCATCCCTCCAATCCTCCCCGGCCTCCCTCCAGGATCGGGTCCTCAAAGCACAGTATTGCCTCATAACTGCCCGGATCTCCCAAACGCCCGCAGCGCCCTGCCAGTTGTCGATCTATGCGCCCCGCCTCATGGCGTTCCGTCAGAATAACGTGGAGACCCTCTTTATCCACAACACCGGGCCCCAAACGGATATCCGTCCCTCTTCCCGCCATATTTGTTGCTATGGTAATAGATCCTTCCTCCCCGGCACAAGAGATGATTTCCGCTTCTTCCTTATCCTGCTTGGCATTGAGAATAGTATATGTCAGCCCCAGCTTTTCCAGAAAAAACCCCGCCTTTTCCGAAGCTGCAACCGATCTTGTCCCTACCAGAACCGGTCGTTTCTTTTTGTTCATATGCTGGGTCCTTTCCGCAACAGCCTGCCATTTCTCCTCTTCCGTAAGAAAAACCTGGTCAGGGAAGGCCTTCCTGCGCATTCTTCGGTGGGTCGGGACGCGAACAGAGAGAAGATTATACACGGCCCATAGCTCTCCCTTGACCTCCCGAGCGGTACCGGTCATTCCCGCAAGATGGAAATATCTTCTGAAAAACCTCTGATAACTGATCCTGGCAGCGGTTTCAGGCCGATGGGTTATCTCACAACCTTCCTTGACTTCAATCAACTGGTGCAATCCCTGCTCATATGATCTATCCGGCATCACCCTGCCCGTGAATTCATCAACAATCTGAATCTTGCCGTCCTTTACTAAATACTGTTCATCACGCCGAAACAGATGTGTGGCGGTCAGGGCCAAAACAACCATCTCCTCACGTCGAACCGCGCCTGTCCAGAGGGAACCCATCGACACTGCCATCTCCCGAATCCTGTGCTTGCCCGTCTTGGTAAATTCAACTTTGCGGGATGTCTTTTCAATCCGGTAATCGGTCCCCTGTTCTAATCCTCTGGCCAGCGACACAGCTTGCTCCAGAAAGGCTCTTTCCTCCCTGCCGCCTGAAGTCTTGGAGATAATGAGCGGCGTTCGCGCTTCATCGATTAACACACTATCCGCCTCGTCGACTATGGCAAAATAAAGGCCCCTAAGCAGAAGGCGATGCACCCTAGCTCCGTTTCCGTAAAGATATTCAGCTTGAAGGCGCAAGGCATTCCTTCGCCCCTCCAGAACGAGCCAGTCCTTCAAATAGTCAAAGGCGATTTCCTTGTTGGTGCAATAGGTCACGTCACAGCCATAGGCGGCACGTCTGGATTCAGGAGGCATATCATGAATTATAAACCCCACATTAAGACCTAAGGCCCGGTATACCGGACCCATCCATTCCGCATCTCTTTTGGTAAGGTAGTCATTCACCGTGATCACGTGAACAGGAATACCTCCCAGTGCGGCGGTCACTGCAGCCAAGGTAGCTGTGAGTGTCTTACCCTCACCCGTCTCCATCTCCGCGACCATTCCCTTTAACAATATCAATCCACCCATAAGTTGGGTGTCGAAATGACGCATAGAGAGTGTCCTCGCAGCAGTCTCTCTCACCAGCGCGAATGAGCGAGCCACGTGCTCATCCCTGAACCCTTCCAGAAGGAGATATTGACGAATAACGTCAGCCTCCTGCCTTAATTCATCGTCTTTCAACGACTCCAGTTTTCGACCATGCAGGTTCACCTTCGAAACAAAATCGGGCATGCGGCTGCTTAATCTGTGAAAAACCTCTCGAAGACCACCCGTAATCTTCATGGACACATTACTGAAGATTCCTGAACGGCGCTCCTTATTTTCCGGACGCAACACGTGGGTTGCCGGTGGAGAAATTAATAACTGATTTAACATAATATTTTTTTTGTTTGCTACATGCTGAATTTGCTGAGAAGTGTTCTCCTAACCATCCGGTACCATCTAAACATGAGCGGTTCCGGCGAATGCTCAAAACGTACAAAGACCCTTTCCCCGATAGTCTTGAGTGTAGGACCGGATATAATTATCTCAAAATGAAAAAGCTTTTCAAAGGTCCTGGGATCATTTGTCTCCCTGGGGTCCAGCGCTAGAGATCCGCCGCCCTCCAGGCTTAAAGCCAGACTGGGGAGATCACTGGAAGCAGCGGGGACTTCTCTGTTGATAACCGCCGGAAATTCCTGTTTCACCGCTTCCGCCAGCCGCGCGGAAACCGACAGTGTATTTGTACGGACCCTGTCCACATCGTGCTGAGATACAACAGTGCGAGCACTGACCCGTGAAACATCCACCACGTAACCCAGTGGCGTTCCTCTCCTTATAAAAGAACCGGTCAAATCTTCAGCATCAGGAAGGAAAAAGATACCGTCGGAAGGACTTCGTATCAACAACTCTTCTCTCTCGCCCCTTTTTCTCTCCAGTTCAGCATTTATGCGCTCGATCTCATCCATGATGATTTCCGCCTGCAGGGGACTTTCTGTCGTGCCCAGCCTGTGGCGCGCCTTAAATTCCGCGAGCTGCGCTTCCAATACTTTAACTTCCGCTTCCAAATCTGAATTCTCACAGATGATCAGGGGCTCCCCTGTACAAACCATTTGTCCGGGAGAAACCATAACCTCTTTCACGAATCCGTCCGTTCCGGCATAGACTTGAGAATTTTCAGGCGCCCACAAGACGCCTTCAGCCACAGTAAAAGAGGGAAAAGGCACTACCAGAACCATTAATACCAACAAACCGGCACAAAGCCCGGTAACCGCCAGCGCCCGCGGACGTCTGCGCTGCATATGCGAATCCGTAAATATATATCGAATGACCTTATACAAAGGCACGATCAACATGTTGAAAACTCCCCACATGGCCAGTATCACACCAATTACGAAAAACTTACCTGCCACGAACATAGCTATTCGAACCATTATAAACATTCGGTACATGAATGAGGCAACACCGTAAAATCCCAGCCAGGCGGCTTCACCCGGAGCGGAAACAGGGCTTTGCGCCTCATTAATATTAAAAAGATACCGTTGACAAAGATAGCCGATATAACGGTTCGCTCGAAGCCCCATATTGGGGATCTCCAGATAGTCCGACAGTATGTAATATGCATCGAAACGCAGCAGGGGGTTGCCATTGAAGAGAAGGGTAGACACACCTGCTATGATCATCACATTAAAGGCCAGCGCTCGAACAGCTCCCGGTTCCACGCCGGCCCATACCCACATTGCGATAGCAGCTAGAAACGCCTCTGTCACAATACCGGCTGCACCGACCATAACTCTCTGATATTTTTCACGGAATGCAGAAGCGGAGGACGCATCCATATAGGGAATCGGCACAAAAACCAGAAGCATGATTCCCATTTCGTGAACCTCTCCGCCCCACCGTTTCACCGCATAGGCATGACCGAATTCGTGCAAACCCTTTACAACCGGATATATCAGCCAGAGCCAAAAGAGGTTCTCCATTGCCAGCACACGATCCGCCAGATTAGAAGTCAATTCCTCCCAATGGATACCGAGCAGTACAAGCGCAGAGATTACCATCAAGCACCAAACCAGCAAGCCGACCCAATTGAATATAAACCGGCCAATAAACTGGGTTGTCGAGATAAACCGTTCGGGATCTAGAATGGGGAAACGAATGGCAAACGGAGATGCAAGTTGACCGAACATACGGTTCCGCCTTACACGCTGGTGCCGCTGATGAAGATCCGCAATATCAGGCGCGATGTCTGTCTGCAGGACATCAGCCCTGTGAAGCTGAGAAAGTAACTGGATAGCCTCCTCCTGGGTGGGCATATCATCACCAAGATTGGAGCAGGCCGCCTCCCATATCTCACTCAGGGTGCGTTTTCCATCCATAAGACCAATTATATGGTAGGCTTCCTCTGAAAAGCGATGAAACTGCCCTGTGGAGTGATCCTGAAGCACATACCAGTTTCTGCCCCTATAGGTATGACGATGTATCTGGGCGTGGCTGCGCAGACGCGGTTTCAATTCGGAAACCCGATACCATGATTCACTGAAAAGGGAATCTACCACCGGCTCACCTCATTCGATCTTACAGGCTCTATCCTATGGCCACCATGACCATACCCATATTCTCAGCCACTCCCTAAGGTCTCTGGTCCATACATAAATGAGCTTTTGTCTCCCCACATATATCTTGCCTATACCCGTCATACCGGGTCGAAGACGTTCCGAGATTGTTTCGGGTCTGGCTTCCACACGGAAAAAGTTCAGCCCCTCTTCAGCAGTGGAGATGGGGGTTACCCTGTTAATGACAAAATCAAAACGATCATGGGGTAAAGCAGACAAAATCATGTGTCCACGCTGGCCAACCTTTACGTCAGCAATACGTCGTTCATCCACTTCCAGGATTATACGATATTCATCCAGCGGAGCAACCTCGAAAAGTATTTCTCCTTTCTCGGTAGATCCGCCAAGCCTCTGACTGAGATCACCACTAAGCACTATCCCTCTGAAGGGAGCTATGATCCGGGTTCGCTCAAGCTGGCTTTCAACCAGATTCAGCCGGGCCGCAGCCTGATCCAATTGTGCTTTGATTATTTCAGCCTCAGCCCTGTTGTGCTCTGCCAGGGCTTCCTGATATTGCCTCTGGTACTGTGTCTGCCTGCTGAGCCAATTTAGCCTTTCAAGATTGAGATCACGGTCATCAAGGGTGCACATAACCGTTCCGCTCTCAACCACATCACCCGCACGAACATGCGCCTCTTTAACGTAACCCTCAAAAGGTGCTACAATTGAGCGCTTGACAGCCCCTTCAAGGACCATTTCTGCGGAGATCCTGTAATCGGCCATTTTAAGGCTGAAGAAGGCGACCACGGCCACAAACAAAAAAGCAAGGGCCTTTCTTCCCTGATGACCCGGACCGAAAAGCTTTACCATCTGGGTTTTTAATGCATCCCATATTTTTAAAATCAAAAAGCGGTCATTTTGCCGTTTGGCCTCCAGAACAGGGATCAAAAGTGAAGCCACACTGCGACAGAAATTGACGTCTTCATCCCTAAAGATACGATCCGGCGGCCTCTCCAGAGTTACAGCACCTTCATAACCCCCTTCTCCATAGAAAGGCATAGTAAGTATGGATCCCGCACCGTGTTGCTTAGCGAGTTGTTCATGATCCCTTACTATAAGAACACCGGCATCCTGCCTAATTGGATAATATATTTCCCTCCGTTGAACGATTGATTCATCCATGGCCGTCTCAATCGCTCTAATAAGGTTCATACGTTCGCCGATTTGGGAACTGTGGGATATAGCCTGAATACGCGCATGATTTCTTCGTATAAAGGCAAGGCTTACCCGGTCGCACCCGAGCCTGGTCGCCAATTCCGTGACAAAGGCCATTCCCGCGCTCTTATAGGTTCTTTCCGATAGAACAACCGCCATCATATCTAAGGCGGATTTCATGCGCTTTAGTGAATCGTCATTTTCCCTCACCTGTCGGCGACGAAACAGAAGCTCTATCCAGGAAATGCCCCATTGCAATTGCTCCATGGAATGCTTCAATTGTTCATCCGTGTCCGCTATTACTTCAACGGCAAACACTCCGTATGGTTTCCCGTCAACAATAATAGGATACGCTAACCCGTAGCGGGATCGGAGGGGGAAACGGCTGTATTCAGGCCTGTTCAATTCAACAAGCAGGCCGCACCGTTCTTCTATAACACGTTCGGAGATTTCAGCAAGGCGCCCCGGGTCCTCTCCCTCTTCAGGCCATTTGGTAAGCGGGGTAAAGGACCCCCTTTCCGAATCATCCAGAAAAAGGACCCCCTGAACCGCTCCTGAAATAATGGAGCATTGAAGGGTGGTCCAACTGCGACAGTATTCGTCCTGATCTTCGGAACCGACAAATTCTTCCCAAAGGTCATGGCTAATCCCGGCTGGCAGCTTTTCAGCCCTTTTATTCGATTTTTGACTCACTTACTGGATCCTCGGAAAGATCTGGTTAGCATAAGATTACTTGCCCATCTTCGTCAAATGTCTTTCAATTCTTTAATCAAACCTGCTCCACTTTAAGTTTACCAAACCGGGATTCATACTCCTTCATTATATTATTTAATAATAAGGATAGTCTCTTTGCGGCGAACGGGTTAAGGATGATACGATCAGACAACTGGACGGCAAGCTCCCGCTGCCCCGTATGCCAGGTTTGGTTCGTACCAAACAACAGGGTTACTTCCTCCCTGGTACTCGACACATTACATACATTCGCATATGTGCTTGTCATTTTTGAGTCGTCCCATCTGACGGTCTGAGTGGTTTTCACGCCACCGGCTGTTCCTTCCTTTGCTTCTTTTTCGTTTGTCATAATTCCTCCTGTATTTAAAAAGATTTATATCCGATTATTTATACTCCGCCTTATTATGGCTTGTCAATCCGTGCAAAATATTATCTGTCCCTGACATGTTACGACCAAAAAATGTATATTTTTTAGGGGGGAAGTCGATGTAGGCGGATTTCATTGATTAAGGTTATAATAGAATACTCCCTTCTCAATGTAACCAAGACCATATTATGGAATGGCGCACTGGAAGGGAGCTGAAGTTAGTGAACCCCGGCCGCAGGTATCTATCTTGGTTGTTCTATCGGTAGGGCGCCGAAACGTGATTCATACTCTTTCATAATGTTATTTAGTAATAGTGACAGTCTCTTTGCCGCAAATGGATTGAGTATAATACGATCACTTAGCTGCACAGTAAGCTCCGGTTGACCTGTGTGCCAACTCTGATTTGTACCGAAGAGCAGAGTCATCTCCTCTCTCGTACTCGACACATTACATACATTCGCATATGTACTCGTCATTTTTGAGTCATCCCAGCGTAGGGTCTGCACGGGCCTATCACCGCCGGCCTTTTGTTCTTGAGTTTCCGTATCCTTTGTCTCCTTATCTTCTTGTTTCTGCACCATAACTCCTCCTTTTAATAAAAATGTTTTACGAACAGGATATTAATGTAATTTTTTTCTATCCAAAACCGTATCATCCCTTTGTCCGTATTTCATAAAACGCCCCTCCCGCCATCGTAAAAATCGCCTTAGCTTTGTGTCTCTTTCAAGTTTCTTAAAGTCCTCATAATTAAGGACTGACTTATCATTGATGAATCCGGTAAGGTCCGCCAGTCCCCAACCTCTGAGACCTGCCACAAGGGAACCTAATTCGATACCGATGTGTTTAATATCAAATTCCGATTCGTTTTTCAAGCCCTCTGTTTGTTGGGCATACATTTTAGGTTCACCGTAGATTATCTCTTTAAGACGCGAAACATCTGGTTCCACATCACTTTCTTCCGTTGTTATTTCCGTAGTCCCATCGCTCAAGGTCTTTATTACCCTGCCATCCGGCATTGTCGTTATAATTGTGCCGTCAGGTAATGTTTTTATTTCAGTTCCATCCGGCAGTATCGCGGTCTTCGTTCCGTCCGGGGAAGTCATTATCATTGTCCCGTCCGACCTGTCGATAATTACCGTGCCACCCGACAATCTGGTTATCACCGTTCCGTCAGGCATGGTGGTTTCAACAGTACCGTCCTGGAATCTTCTTTCGACGCTGCCGTCCGGTAGTGTTATTGCCGGTACTTCTTCTCCAATTGGTCGCTGGCCTCTTCCCCTCCCAGGCCCTGGAATAGAGGGTTCCTGCTCAGCAGTGCTAGGAAGATAAGACTGGCCATATGCACCGTGGTGGGTTACTATTCTATCGAACCCCGACAGCCCCGGTTCGGCAATAGCCATGAAGCCTGCTCCTGTTTCCATGAATAACATATCCCTTGTCAGGACAGGACCTATAATATCTTCTATTGCGGAAACCGCATGTCCCCCTGACTGGGATATGGGATTGCCGAACAGCATATCTATTGGAGGATAGATCCTTATGACCTTGCCGTTCTCGATAATAACCTGACCGTACTTTCCAATAAGTGCATCGGTCGGAAATTCACCAATACCGGCATCGGCCCCTTCGCCTCCAAAAAGGACATCCGTACCCTCACCACCGTCGAGGTAATCGACATCACCTCCTGAAGACGGTATTGTTTCGGCAATCCAGGGGTTACCGTCCAAGAAATCCACAACCCCGTTGTCACCGAAAAGTATATCAAAACCAGAGCCGCCCAGCAGGGTATCACTGGATAGGCCGCCTATAAGGATGTCCCCGCCGTTACCTCCGGTTATAACGTCACTCCCTCCCTGATGGTCAGGAATGCTTGTAACCTGAAGCAGGAGACCCTCTTCCAAAGTAATCTGACCATTATCACCTATTAGGACATCATTTCCATCAGCACCGTCTATAATATCATCCCTTATACCGCCGATCACCATGTCATCGCCTTCACCGGCGAGAATATTGTCGTCTCCTCCCGTATCCGGCGATGTGTCACTGGAAGTAATTTGAGATATAAGACCATCCGTATATGTGATTCCGCCATTATCGCCAAGAATAGTATCATTCCCGGTTCCACCGATCAGGGTATCATTTCCCGCTCCACCAAGAATTATATCCGATCCAGCATCCCCAAATATAAAATCGTCTGAACCATATTCCAGATCAGTGCTTTCAATGATAACCGGTGTGCTCTGACCACTGGATGTGTCGAACTGGGCCAGACCATTATCACCAAGAATGATGTCATTTCCAGTATCCGTGCCCACAGGATCTCCGGTAACAGGATCCATATTGATATAATCCGTACCAACACCTCCCAGAACCACGTCATCACCGTCTCCGGTCAGGATGACATCATCACCGCCCGTGTCAGGCACCGTGGTGGTAACATCCGTCAGGTTGCCGCTGGCGTCAAAGTTGGCTACACCGTTGTCTCCAACCACTATGTCGCTGCCAGTATCCGTGCCCGCGTCCACATAATCATTCCCGCTACCGCCTAAAACAGTGTCACTGCCCTCACCGGCATAGATATAATCATCACTCCCATAATCAGGATCAGCACTCTCTATATTCGTCAGGATACTGGACCCGCTCGTTGTATCAAACACAGCCAAGCCGTTGTCTCCAACTATAACATCATCGCCCGTATCCGTACCCACAGGATCTCCAGTCACAGGATCCATATTGATATAATCCGTACCAACACCTCCCAGAACCACGTCATCACCGTCTCCGGTCAGGATGACATCATCACCGCCCGTGTCAGGCA
>CAYQNR010000002.1:16095-79108 GCA_964418945.1 uncultured Desulfobacteraceae bacterium | reverse complement strand
AGTATCCGTGCCCGCGTCCACATAATCATTCCCGCTACCGCCTAAAACAGTGTCAGATCCGTCACCGGCATAGATATAATCATCACTCCCATAATCAGGATCAGTCGTCTCTATATTGGTAAGGATACTGTCTCCGCTCGATGTATCAAAAACAGCCAAGCCATTGTCTCCAACTATTACATCATCTCCCGTATCAGTACCCACAGGATCTCCGGTGACAGGATCCATGTTCACATAATCAGTTCCAATACCTCCCAGCACCACGTCATCACCGTCTCCGGTCAGGATGACATCATCACCGCCCGTGTCAGGCACCGTGGTGGTAACATCCGTCAGGTTGCCGCTGGCGTCAAAGTTGGCTACACCGTTGTCTCCAACCACTATGTCGCTGCCAGTATCCGTGCCCGCGTCCACATAATCATTCCCGCTACCGCCTAAAACAGTGTCAGATCCGTCACCGGCATAGATATAATCATCACTCCCATAATCAGGATCAGTCGTCTCTATATTGGTAAGGATACTGTCTCCGCTCGATGTATCAAAAACAGCCAAGCCATTGTCTCCAACTATTACATCATCTCCCGTATCAGTACCCACAGGATCTCCGGTGACAGGATCCATGTTAATATAATCCGTGCCAACACCTCCCAGAACCACGTCATCACCGTCTCCCACAAGAATCTGATCATCGCTGTTGATTGGAATCAGGGTAGGGGTTACAGATAATGTCCCTATGGTAAGTTTGGTGATAACGATCGTACCGTCTTCCACTATAGCCGTATATCCTATGACGTCATTGATCTGTCCTGACAGGTCTGTAATCACATCGTCCAGGGTTTCCGTTCCAGACACAACATGCTCGTAATTGATGCCGTCTACCTCAATGGCCCAGGTATCCCCGACATTCGGTATTCCAGTCAGTTCGACTGTCTTTATCGTGGCTGGGCCAGTCTCCGCAGCGCCCGAGGGCGGAATAGAGGCTGTTATTGTCAACACACCGCCCGCCAGCTTGGTAACCACGAGGCTGTCATTTTCCACCTGGGCAGTATATCCGTCCGCGGCGTTGATCAGGTCGGCCAGACCCGAAAGCACCTGGTCCAAGGTTTCTGCATCGGTAACCTCGTACGCGTATTCGATGTCATCAACCCTGACGGTCCAGATCCCCGGGTCGTTTGGTTCACCGGTCCACTGGGCCGAGGCGGTGGTAGCAATGTTGGCGTCTATGTCCGCTGTCCCTGAATCAGGAATGTATGGGATCACCGATAACCCCCCGCCAGCCAGTTTAGTCACGGTTAGGACGTCATCTTCCACTTGGGCGGTATATCCGTCCACAGCATTGATTAGGTCGGCCAGACCCGAAAGCACCTGGTCCAGGGTTTCTTCGCCGCTCACCAGATAATTGTACTTGTTTCCGTCCACCTCAACAGTCCACGCCTCCCCGTCCCCCGGCGTCCCGCTCATGGTTGCCGTCGCCGTCCCGGCTGTGGTGGCATCAATCACCTGGGTGGCCGAATCAGGAATCGAGACGGTTACCGCCAATGATCCTGAAAACATCTTGGAAACGATAATGCTGTCTCCCAGGACCAGCGTGTTATAACCGGCCTCTTTATTTATTTGCTCGGACAAGTCATTAATGATATCTTCCAGGGTTTCGTCGCCTTTCACCGAGTGTTCGTAATCTTTACCGTCCACCGTAACAATCCATGTTTCGCCATCCGCAGGGGTACCGGACAGGGTAACTGTGGAGGTGGCATCCTCCACCACGGCCGTAGGCACGGCCGGCAGGGATGCGGTCACGGTCAGGGATCCCTCCACGGTCTTGGTGATCTCAATGGTGTCTCCGTTCACTACGGCCGTGTAGTTGGGATTGGTCCCATAGCCGATCTGGTTACTCAGGTCGGTCAGGACATCGTTCAGGGTCTCGCTCCCGGACACCGTGTGGTTGTAGGCCGTGCCGTCCACTCTCACGGTCCAGGTCTCCCCGTCCCTGGGCGACCCGCTCAAGGTCACCGCAGTGGCGGTGTTCGCCACCGTGGCGGAGGGTTCGTGCGTCACCAGCACGGATGCGGTCACGGCCAGGGATCCCTCCGCGGTCTTGGTGATCTCGATGGTGTCTCCGTTCACCACGGCCGTGTAGTCGGCCTCGCCGTCGATCTGGTTACTCAGGTCGGTCAGGACATCGTTCAGGCTCTCGCTCCCGGACACTATGTGGTCGTACACGTTTCCGTCAAAAGTAATGTTCCAGATGTCACCATCCGCCGGCGTCCCGCTCAAGGTCACCGAGGCTGTGCCATCCTCCACAACGGCTGATATCCCGGCCGGCACGGATGCGGTCACGGCCAGGGGTCCCTCCGCGGTCTTGGCGATCTCAATGGTGTCTCCGTTTACCACGGCCGTGTAGTCGGCCTCGCCGTCGATCCGGCTGGCCAGGTCAGTCAGCACCTGATCCAGGGTCTCAGTCCCGGACACCGTGTGGTCGTAAGTCGTGCCGTCTACGGTCACGGTCCAGGTGTCTCCGTCCGCTGGCGACCCGCTCAAGGTCACCGAGGCTGTGCCATCCTGCACCACCGCCATAGGCAAGGTGGGCACGGATGCGGTTACGGCCAGGGAACCCTCCGCGGTCTTGGTGATCTCGATGGTGTCCCCGTTCACCACGGCCGTGTAGCCGGCCTCGCCGTCGATCTGGTTACTCAGGTCGGTCAGCACCTGATCCAGGGTCTCAGTCCCGGACACCGTGTGGTCGTAGACCGTGCCATCCACCCTCACGGTCCAGGTCTCCCCGTCCCTGGGCGTCCCGTCCAGGGTCACCGTAACGGCGGTGTTCACCACCGTGGCGGAGGGTTCGGGCGTCGCAGGCACCCCGGCGGTCACGGTCAGTGGTCCGTCCACGGTCTTGGTGATCTCAATGTTGCGCCCGTCCACACGGGCATCATAGCCTTCAACACCGTCGACCTGCTCGGCCAGATCGTTAATGACCTGAATGAGAGACTCGTCTCCTGTCACCGCGTGCTCGTACACGGTGCCGTCAACAGTGACGCTCCAGATATCACCGTCTGCCGGAGTTCCTCTGAGGACTACCGCAGCGGAACCGTCGCTAACCGTGGCCCCGCCCGAAGGCGGGATAGAGGCCGTAACCGAAAAAGCACCACCGGACAATTTGGTAATGGCGATGGTGTCGCCGTCTACACGGGCCGTAAAATCGTCTGTTTCATTGATCTGGGCTGCCAGGTCTTCCAGCACCGATTCCAGAGACTCGGCGCCTACCACTTCGTGTTCGTAAACCTCATTTTCCACCGTGACCACCCACATTCCGGCGTCGTTGGGCGTACCGTTCAGTGTCACCAGGGTCGTAGTGGCAGGAACGGCGGGAAACCAATACTCACCCGAAGGCGGGATAGAGGCCGTCACCGTAAAGGCACCGCCGGACAATTTGGTAATGGCGATGGTGTCGCCATCCATCCGGGCCGTAAAACCGTCTGCTTCATCGATCTGTGCTGCCAGATCATCCATGATCTCATCCAGCGTCTCGGCCCCGGTCGCGTCCACCGAAGCGGTCAGGATCCCGTCTATCGTGATGCTCCAAGTGCCAGGGTCATTGGGTGTACCATTCAAAGTCACCAAGGTCGTAGTGGCAGGAACGGTGGGCACCGAATACTCGCCTGAAGGCGGAATTGTAGCTGATATCACTGCAACTCCGTCCAACCTGGTTACAGCGATTGTGTCTCCTTCTGTAATGGCGGTGTAGCCGGCCTCGCTGTTTATCTGTTCGGTCAAGTCATTAATAACATCTTCCAAGGTCTCCAGACCCACCACCAAGTGTTCGTATTCTGTACCGTCCACCGTAACAATCCATGTTTCGCCATCCGCAGGGGTACCGGATAGGGTGACCAGGGTGGTCGTGGCCGGTACACTTTTTACTCCGCCCATATCCGTAATCGTTGTCTCTATGGATGCAAGCCCGCCGGAACTGTCGAAAACGGCCGTACCGCTGTCCCCAAGCACGATGTCACTGCTCAGATCGTCCCCTCCTGCATCGATGGTATCATTGCCGGTGCCTCCCGCCACGATGTCCGGTCCGTTATTCGTGATAATCTGATCGTCACCGCCAAAACCTGGATATGTGGTGCTGATCTCACTGATGGTGCCGTCGCTTAGGAAGTCTGCAACACCATTATCCCCGAAAATGATGTCGGGCTCGGCCGCATTGCCGCCCGTGATGTCATCGGCGCCGCTGCCGCCCAGGATCACGTTGGGCCCGTCCCCGGCAATGATCGTATCGTCCCCGCCGTATTCCGGGCTCTGGCTTTCAATGCTGGCCAGAACACCGCTGGGATAGAACAGGGCCGTGCCTTCATCCCCCACCACGATGTCCGGAGAGGCATCACCGCCTGCAGTAATGGTGTCGCCGGCCGCGCCGCCGAAGATCACGTTGGAGCCCGGACCTGCGGTTATGGTGTCTGCGCCGCCTTCCGTTGGATCTGTAGTCTGTACTGAAACAAGAATTCCATCAGTAAATATGGCCTCTCCGTGATCGCCCACGATGATATCATCAGCCGGTAACAATGAACCGGTAACCGTGGCGTTTAGGATGTCGCCTCCCGAGCCTCCGAAAATGATATCTAGCCCATCACCACCATAAATCGTATCCTCATCCCCGAGTGTCGGGTCAAACGTGACCACAGTGCCCAGTTCGTGCACCTTTCCATCGGTCCTATCCTCTCTCTGCACATGGTGTGTAAATGTGAACCCCAGTAGGCCCTTCATATTGCTGACAACCAGTCGTTCTCCGTCCGTGGTGATTTCATAGCCGGGTATAGCAAAGTCGATCAGATATTGCTCCAGACTATTCGCAAGATCGACAGCAATATCTGTAAGGGTTTCTGTAGTCCCGGCGGGAACCGTATGAGTAGCGGCTGCTATTAGGGTATCGCCCTCTTTAATCTCAATAGACCATGTCTCACCGACCTCCACCCCGCCAATCAGAGTTACGCCCTTTGAACTCACAACTCCAACGTTCTCCGTCTCGGTGATCCAGGCCGTCGCATCTGTGAAAGTACCAACCGCCGGGACGCCGCTTCCCAATACCGTTACAGGGTTATTATTCTCATCATAATAGTAGACACGACCTCGGTCTCCAAAGATGATATCATCGGTAGTGCCGCCCGTGATGGCGTCGAGCCCGGTTCCACCGAATATTACCAGCGGCAGGGTTGAATCCTCCAGAGGAGATAGCGGATCTAGCGTTTTTGGGGAAGCATTAATCGTGTCGTTTCCGTCCTGCCCGTTTACCATAAAGAAGCCGTCGGATGCCGAACTCAGAGAGACGGTGACGTTATCATCACCCGCACCCGTATTGAGGGTCGTAATGGTCCGGACCCCTTCATAATCCTTACCGTGTGTACTCAAGACATCGATAATATCCGAACCTGATCCGCTCCATACGGTGATGCCGCCCGCAAAGTCGCCATCGCTACTGACCTGGTAATTTATTGTCCCGGGGGCTAGGCCTATAATTGAAGCATTAGTGATCACCACGCCGGTATCCGCGACCGTATCTCCCGAGCCGTCCGCGTTAATACTGTTATGCCCGGCCCCCGCGTCTATGTTGAGGGTACCCGTCACGTTGTCCAGGGAGCGGCTGTCGTTATACATATTGATGATATCATCTCCAGCCGCGGTATTCAGTGTAGTCACCGTATCCGCATCCGTCCCCTTGACCTGGAACCGGTCGTTGCCTGATCCCAGATCCATGTTCAATGCCTCTAATGCATAGTAGTTGATCCCGTCCACGCGTGTATCAAGTATAACGCTTCCATTGGGGTCCGAAAGAGTGATATACCCTTGCTCCAAGAGCAGATCCCGGTATTCTCCCTGGAAGGTGATATGGAAGGTGTTTTCATGCTTCTGGACGACCACGTTTCTGGTATGGGGCAGGTCATCCCGGCTGTTGTTGGGGTTCAGGATCGGTGAGAGGGCATCCAGGAGCTCCCCGGCGCTTGTGTCTATGTTAACAGGTTCTGTCCAGCTGATCTTGGTCAGGTCGTTCGGGTCATAGGTATAGTCATTATCAGGATCGAAACCGCGCAGCCCGATGCTGAAGGTACTGCCGGCCGCGGCATCCACTGTCAGGGTCTGCACATTGTTGAGGCGGTGCCCGACCGTCCCGTCCTGCAGGGTGGCGGTTCGCACGTCCGCTGAGATATCCGTACCTTCCGCTACTTCCAGGTCGTTCTCATAAACGGTCTCCGCCCATTCAAGCTGCGGCAGGTCCAGTCCCCCCAGATGACCCGTATATCTAATAGTGTACGTGTAATCGTATCCATCCTTATCTCCGGTCACCTGTATATCCAAAGGATCCGTTGTCCCGTAAAGCGCCTGCAGGCGTTCCCGGACCACATCCGCGTTCATACCGTAGTCCAGTTTAACGGTCGCGAAGTCGGTACCGCGTGTGATATAATCAGGGTCACCGTCCGTATTGAATCCGGCCTCTGTTCCAAAACCGGCCGTCCGCAGGTTAAGAAATCCGCCGGTCGCCCTGACGCTTACGGTCTGGACCTCCGGTAAGGACGGCATATCCAGACCCGTCAGGGTAGTCTGTGTTAAAGCCCCGTCGTTGTCCTGATCATCCCAACTGTCATCAACGAACAGGGTGTCGATGCCCTCGCCGCCCGTCACGGTGAGGAGTCCCGCGATCTGGTCCATCAGATGTGCATCGCTGCCCACTTGTATGGTATCCGTGCCGTCCCCGGCATCTATGGTCATGTGCCCGCTGATCGTCTTAACGGTGATCTGGTCTCCCCCTTCTCCTCCCGTGATAGTGGTAGTCCCATCATGCGTGCTCTCAATTGTGAACGTGTCGTTTCCGTACCCCAGTTCGAGACGCAGGGTCTCCAGGTTCCCGTACCGGATGCCGCCCGGCAGTTCCACGCCTCCGATAATCGCATCCGGCCCCATGCCCAGGCCGTAGAGGTGATCTTCGGTCAAAACGCCCGTATCGTCGGCCGGACTGTTGCCGTGAAAGACGTTCAGGCCGTCCACCTGATCCTGTTCATTCACCCTCACGTTGGGATTAATGGGTCTGTAGAAGTAATCATGGCCTATCAGGTCATCGGGGTTAATCCCGGCATCCGCCCAGGTGTTCTTGAAGGTCACCGTGTAATTCTCTACGCTCAGGACCTCCATGACCGCTCCCGCTGCCGGTCCGTTAAGGATGGTAAACTCATAGTTGTGCCCGTTCATGCGCGGGTCGAACCCGTCCTGGTCTGCTCCTTCCTCGGGATCCACATGCGTGGCGCTCGTCCCATCCGTCGACCCGTCATCGGTCAAGGTGGCATGCCCGTCAATATCCGCCGCACTGTCGATCTTTCCGTCGGGCACATACCAGTTGTTCTCTCCCACCAGGGTAAATGGGTCACTGATGAAACGCTCTTCGCTGACACCGATGCCGCCTTCAATGGTGAGCGGACCACGGATGTCATTCACCCGCTCGGCCATAGCCGGATAGGCAATGGCGTCACTGCCGTCGATCACATCGTCGTTGATCGCGGTCACCCTCACGGTCTGCGCATCATACCAAGCCCCGTCCGCGTCGAAAAGGACCTGAGGCGTCACAGTGGCGTATCCCTTGCTGCCAGGCAAGATCGAGAACTCCAGTCCAAACTCCGCCCCACCCTCCTGTTCGATTGTGATCACCCAGGCGTCGGACGTGGCAATGTAGCTTGCGCTTGCATCGATTTTCTCGGCAAGGGTATAGGCGATGTCGGCTAACCTGTCACGGTACTGGACCGTATAATTAAAGGGGGTTCCATCCAGTGTCACGGTCCAGACCTCATCCTGGACCGCCTGGCCCGATATCTCGAGTTCCGCCTTGATCCACTTGGTAGGGTCGGCTGTTCCTTCCGTACCTGTAACAGAGGCCTCACCCTTTGTGTCCGGAGAGATGGTGAGTGCCGCTGTAAAGGCGTTGTCCCTCTCTATGGTCAGTGTGGTGCCGTTCAAAACCACATCGTAATCCACGTCAATCAGACCTCGCAGTTTTTCGGCCGTAAAGGCCAGAGAAAGGTCATCAGAAGGATCAGAGCCCACGGTATAGGAATAAGGCTGACCATTCAGCGTGCTCGTCCAAGTATCACCAGTCGTAGCCTCGCCTCCCAGGGTCACGGTCGCCCGCGGGGTGGCCACGATCACCTGCACGCCTTTATTTTTCCCGTAGTTCATGTTTTCGTCGAACGCGAACTCGGAGTTGTAGGTCCTCGTCGGTATGGGCACCACGTCCACGATCACGTCCTGGTCGGGCTCGCTGGTCAACATGATGTCGTAGGTATCGATCCTAGGGCCGTAGTCCCCGAACTCGGGCTGCGACTGCATCTCATAGCCGATCTCGAACGTGCTCGTGTCGTCCGGGACAGATGTCCACGCGTCTCCGCCCGGGAGAGGTTCAACCTTAAATTTCTTTAGCTCAGGATCGTAGGCGGTGATTAGACCAACCTGCCCCGCGCCGGCTCCACCGGTAATCTCGATGAGTTTATCATTGAGGGCGATGGCGGATTCGTTCACCCCGTGCCGCTGCAGGGAGACATTCAGCTGGTAGGAGATCCTGGAAGCAACCCCGCTCAGCACCTGATCCGAGAAGTGGGCATCCGGCAGGAAATAGTCCTTGTAGGATCCGACACGGATCTGAAAGGTCTTTGTCTCTCCGGGGCTCAGATCGCTGGTCAGGTCGTATTCCAGGAACGGATCGTATGTTGTCAGGCTTCCCGCATCCACCAGGGTGGAATTTATACCCACGGCGAGCGGATTGGCAGGATCATCCGGATCGATCAACTCGATGTAAGGACTGATGATATAGGGATCGTAGTGCGGGATATATTCCGTCACATAGTAATAAATAGGACTCGTGCGAGCGATATCCCACCATTCGTACTTGACCTTTTCCACCTGAACGGGTTCCCACCACAATGTACTCCCGGTTCTGATGTTGCCGTGATCAATATCAAAGATGCCATGGACCACACCCCCGCCCCGGTCGGTCTCCACCGTAAAGGTGTCGTAGATACCGCCGGTCAGGTCTTCCAGGACAATCACCGGGGTATCCGCGCCGAGTATATACGCATTCACTGTGCGGTTCACATCTAACATGATCTTCTCGATGAGCTTATTGGCCACGGTAACCAGGTTCTGTTCATCCTTCGCCAAATCCTTTTTTTCCACTTTATAAGTATATTTCGTGCCGTTGATGGTGATACTCCAATCCTCACCTGGTATAAATTCACCCTTGAGCCTCACCTCTGTCTCAATAAAGTGATCCCGATCATCACCCTGTGAGTTAGCCTCATCAATGGTCTTGGCATCCGTCCTGAATTGCTTGACAAGATCCACGGAGATAGCCGCACCAGTTGGATCGACAACCTGAACGGTGTCGCCCGTGGCGGTCGCCGTGAACAAGGTATTGTCCCTGATCGTCGTCGCCACACCTTCGGCCACGTGGGCCAGGTCCATGTCACTTTCCGTGACCCTGTACGTATAAGACCCTCCGCTCACGGTGACGGGGGCACCATCCAGGGATACGGTCCATTCATCCCCGACATCGGCCATTCCGCTGCCTGTTAGTTTGATATCCTGGGTCCAGTCGGCCACTGGTATGCCGCTGATTGTTGCGCCACCTTCCACGTCGGCCTGAGTCACGTTTGTTGCGAACGTAAAGTCACCGGCGCTAGATACCACAAGATCCGTAAGGTCCGTACCTTCGAGCCATGCGTTGAAATCCACATCAGAGTCGGTATTGATATCATTCCTGACCTGACCAAGCACATCGGATAGGCCCTTGCCCTCCTGGACTTCACGGGAGTAAGTATGGTCCGTTCCGTCGTTGAGGGTCACCTCCCACACCTGCCCTTCATTTGCAGGTGCAGATGACGATATCGTAACCTGGCGACCGGTAACTTCGATGGTATCGGCGGTATTCTTATCCGTTGTAGAGTAGGCAACCGTGAATGTCGCACCGCCGCTCACAGTGATGGTCTTGCTGTCAGGATTTGCAGTCGAATAGACCTTGGCGGTAAAGGCCGTCCCATCGGCACCGATCAGATCTGCCAGACCATTTATAACATCCGTGAGCGTCTCGCCGGAAAGAACGACGTGCTCATAAGGCGTTTCGTCGAGCAATATCGACCATGTTTCTGTCTCAGTGACTGCATCCGCCGTAAGTGTTATGGTTGACTGATAGGGAGCCTCATCGGCCTGGGCCACTACTGTTGCTGTGATGGTATCATCTGAGTCCTCTGTGGAGCAGGAGATGGTAAATGTCGCGTCCTTGCTCACAGTGATGGTCGTCCCGGAGACCTTGGTGGTAAAGGGGGTTCCGTCGGCGCCTATCTTTTCGGCAAGATCATTGACAACATCCTCAACGCCTTCGCCGCCTGCGACGGTATGCACATAATCCGTGCTGTCCAGAGTCACGGTCCATGCATCACCGGGATGCAGATTTGTAACGGTTAGCGTGACATTCGACTGATACGGCTCGGTCGCGGCCTGCGTTACGGTCGTCGCATCGATCGTATCGCCGTCATCACGATCTGTTGTCGCGGCAACGGCCGTGAAATGAACATTGCTCTTCACTTTGATTGTCGTGTCCGATACCTCCGTGGCAAAACCTGTATCCGGATCGCCGTCTTCTATGGCTACGGCCAGGCTATCGATAACCTCTGCAAGGGTTCCACCGGTCCCGACATACTCGTGAAGCGTTCCATCGTTCAGCGTCACTGTCCAGCTCGAGGCATCGTCAATATCGTCACCACTTAGATCAATGGTGGCCTGATATATAACCGTATCGCCCAGCGTGCCGGGTGTCGCCGGAGTTATCGAATAATCCACAGTAAACGCCGAATAATCGTTTTTACAGACAGTAATGACGTTGTTTTCAGCCAATGCTGTATACACTGTAGGAACCGCATTGGCAAGGCCGGCAGCCACATCATCGAAATCCACTACATCGTCATCGTCACTGTCTCTGTCACTGGCGATATAATTATATTCGGCCCCGTCCAGGATCAACGTCCATGTTTCGCCCTCATTAACATCGCCGGTCGACACCGGCCCCACAGTTACAATGGCCTCTTTCCACCTAATGGAGGACGTCTCGCTCTGTAGTGGAATCCCGCTGATCACGGCGCTGCCCAGGGGGCTCGGACCTGTTTGTGAAAAGTCAAGAGTGAAACTGCTTCCGGCAGATACACTTAGCGTAAGGGTATCGTCCGCTGACTTGGTAGGATTATAAGCGGCAGGCACAGCATGTGTATTGCTGACGGTATCTATAAGTCCATCTATAACGTTTCCCAGTGTGGTATCAGTAGATCCAACCATGTAATAATACTTGTTACCATCAAGGATAACAGCCCACTCGTCGCCTTCTACAACAGATCCGGAAAACTGAATGCTGGCGTTGGCGAAGTGTACACTGTTGGTGTCCTGCGTACGTGTTACCGTCCCCGCCGCCTGCACATCCTGGGTCACCCCATCCATCCGGATACCGTTTTCGTCCTTGACTTCCAGGGTTCCGCTCGTCGCGGTGACGGTAAAGCCGGCTGGCAGCTTACCTGCCAGGCCCTGGGCCACCTCCACGAGGGTGTTGCCCTGCTCGGCCGTGTACGTGTAATCCACCCCGTTTATTGTCAGGGTCCAGATATCATTGATCGCAGTGGTACCTGTAAGCTGGATGTCGGCATCCAGGTAGTAATCACTGGTATCGATGTTTGTATTTTCATAGGCTGCTGCATCGGGATGAAGCATGTCGTAGGTCACATCAAACTCATAGATATCCTGGCTACCGTCGCCGGCCCCCACGATCTTGGCGTATGGCGTGATAAAATCCACCTGTCCGCCGTAGACCTGGTTCCCGATCTCGGTGTCGTAGAATGTATACCAGTTTGAGTTCTCCGTATCCTCGATATCCTGTCCGGCATTATTGACTTTCTCCTTCTCCAAAACCGATTCCGGCTTGAACTGGAATTCATCCACCTTGTGACCCTCTATGGACACCTGAAGTTCGTAATCCACATTATTCGGAAGCCCGCTGGACGGAGAGTACATAAGGCTCAGCCAGTTGTCCACGCCCACATAGAAGGTGCTTCCCGCCACCGTATCCTGGGGGATCGTGTATTCCAGATAGTCGTCCCAGAAAAAGCTACTGCCCGCGGCCCCGTGCGGTCCCCCGAGGTAGGCAGGCCATGACTCAGGATAGGACCAGTATTGACCGTCATTATAGCGGATGCCGTCGTCATCATACAGTATCAACCGGCTGGCCCAGAATGGCTCTCCCCACTCAAAGCCGTGGTCGATATCGAAGATTACATCGATCCCGTTACCACCGGAGTTATCGAGCATATCCTGGGTAACGGTGAATTTGTAGAAGTCCGGCTCGCCGTTCCCGGTCCCCTTGATGGTGATATGGGGAAGGCTGCCAGCGACCTCTCCCGAACGGACGATGTCGGGATCGTAGTTCAGACTCCAGCTGCCCAGGTCTATATTCTGGGCAGTGTAGACGGAATCGTGAAAATCCGCCTCATAGAGAACCGCTGTCCCGTAATCAGCATAGAACTCGTATGTGTTAATACCATCTGTTACCTGGCCCGTGCCCATTACCACCTTGTCCGTAGGTTCGATCACATCAGTAGACCCGCCCTTTTGGATTACCACCACGCCGGCTGTATCATCGTCCAGCACGGTCACATCCACGAACGGGACATCCGTGCTCTCGCCGTTTGAACCGCTCACGTATTGATATTCCAAATCGTTAAGCGACACGGCCCAGGTATCGCCGGCATCCACCGGCCCTGTCACCTCGATCTCCGCTGTCCAGGCGGATGTGAAGGAGGCGCTGGCCTGGTTAGGATCCGGGATGGCAAAGGTGAAGGCTGAGCCGTCCGCCGCCCGGATCGACAGGCTGGTGCCGCCATCGGGTACGCCTACGTTGAACTTGATCGGCAGGGCGGCCTTCAGACCGAGGGCCACCTTATTCAGGTCATCCCCGTCCTTTACAGTGTACGTATAAACCGTTCCGTCCAACTCCAGGCTCCAGTCCTCCCCTGTGACCGGGGTGAGGGTATCATTGAGCGTTACAACCACCTGGGTATAGTGATCCGCGCTCGTCTGATCGCTGATCACATTGATGCCTCCCTGGAAGGTGAGTTCGGATTCCGGTCCAGAGATCGTGACTGTGGCCCCGCTTACCGTTGCGGAATAGTCAGAGAATATATCTCCGTTTATGGCCGCGGCAAGGCCCCTGGCCACATCAGTCACGTCCAGACCGTAGTAGTCGGTCAGGCTGGTCGTGTCCGCTATCTGGTGCGTGATGCGGGAGTAATGCGTGCCCTCCCTCTCTGAATCATCCGCGGCCGTGACTGTCACTGTCTGAGGGGTACTCCAATCGCCGCTGGTAAAGGTCAAAGATCCCGGAACCGTATCGGACTGATCATCCGGCATGATGTCTATGGTCACGTCACCCAGAGGGGCCCGGGTCAGCACGACCGAGTAGGTGTCTTCCGCGATCAGGGATGTGTTCTCGGCCACGAGGGTATCGTCTCCGGTCTGTACCACCAATACACTCGCCGCGTCATTGTCGATCACCTCCGCAACAACTCCCCTTACAGAAGCGCCGTCATAGGCCCCGCCGTCATCCGGTTCTGCCCCCTGGATCACGCTGTGCTGGATATTGACGGCCCGGATACCTTCAGCTAGATCATCGTTCGGGGCTGTCACCGTGATATACTGTTCCCTGTACCAGTTGGTCCTGTCAAACAGGAGAGTGACACCCTCCTCACTGCCATTAAGCAGGATTCCCTTACCCCCGGCCGCCTGTTCAGACTCCCTGGGAAGCGCCTGTGAGGCCGTCACCCGAACCTCTTCTTCCGGAGATCGGGTCAAAGCCACCGCGTATGTGGCCGCCACCAGTGGCATACGTGGATCGGCCGGATCAACAATGCCGTTCGCCCCGAAATCCTCGAACACGCGGATCAGCCCGCTTAACAGCCTGATAAACACACCTGCCTCGTTGTTGTCCGCCACATTGGCCGACACATCCTCGGCATATAGGCCCTGGTAATCGATATCACCGCTGCTCACGGTGTGCTCGATCAGACCGCTGTGCCCCATCAAGGTGTTGCCTACCACATAGATTGGCTCATTCCCTGTTCCGCCGCTCACATTGAAGGTGTCGCTGCCCAGCCCTCCGAACAGCTGGGTATCCACGTTCTCGTCCGTGCTCTCGATAAAGTATGTATCGTTCCCTTCCATGGCATCCACGGTCGCCTGCTCGATGCCGCTGTAACTGACATAAAGGCCGGCTCCCCATACACCGTGATCCGTAACTATGAAGTCGTCGCCGAATTCAGTGCCCACCACTGTTATCGTGTCAAACCCTTCTCCCCCTTCGATTCTGACAGGCGCGTTCACCGCGTATTCGATGAAGTCGGCGCCCTGTCCGCCGTTGATGTTGGTAAAGGGTGCCTTGGGATCGTTCGGATCCACCTTGACAAAGGCCCTGATACGGAAAACGTCGTTGTCCTCATCTCCATACAGGAAAAGTTCCGCCTCGTTGTGGTACACGTTAAAGGTGTCATTCCCTATGCCGCCGTACATAGTAGCCGGGTAGCTGATGCCGTTGCTCAGGTATCCCCGGGTAGTCAGCGTGGTCGGGAACCAGTCCTCCGGGGCCAGCCCGTTATCCGGGTTGGTTGCATCACGGGGCGACTTGAATACCTGCCCGACCTGGAACTGATCGTCGCCCGCGTCCCCGTAAACCGTAATAGGTGAGCTTGTATCGTCAAAGATAAAGGTGTCGTCTCCGGCCCTGCCGAAGACAAAAACTCCCGCGTTGATGTTTCCGTCGTAGTTGACCCGCTCGACAACACCGTTCGGTACAGGCTCCCGGTTCTCGTCGACCTGGATGGACGAGATAGCCCCAGGACGGAACAGGAAGAAATCCGTCTGGTCGGTCCCGTAGACCATGAGCCTGTCATTGCCTAGGTCTCCGGCTGGGGACTCGTCATAGACATCAAAGCGTGATGACCCGGCCCCGAAAAGCTCTATCTCATATAGATCGCTTCCCCCGTATCCCGTGAGTGTCACCGCACCGGTGATCCCGTAAAGCGGAAGCACCATGGGGAAGTGGTCATCGTCGCTGTCGCCCGTGATAACGCCCGAGGTCCCGCTCACTATGCCCGTGATCTCCACGGAGCCCCCCACACCCGGATCCGAGTTACCGTAATCGATCGCCATGATTACCGCGTCTTCCGCCTCGACAGAACCATATATGCGCAGGTCATCCCCGGCCCTCAGGATAACATCTCCCGTGGCATTAAGTATGATCCCTTCGGGTATAATAATATCATCGGGTCCGTCCGTCGCGTTCCATAGCCCTGAATCATCCGCGTCGTCATGGGAGGTGATGGTGATGTCTCCGACCTCCGTAATATTGCCGTCTTCATCTCTTTTACCCGCAATGATGTTTTCGGACACGATCACCGGGCTGCTGGCGCCTATGTTAACCGACCCGCTGCTGGAGATACCAGGTGTGTCTCCCGGCACAACGCCTCCAACGGTTAAGACACCTGAATTCATAATATATGTGCTGCCGGATGTGGACAGGCCCTCGATATAGCCCACCTCCGTTGTTATGGCCTCCCCAGATCCACTGCCACCTATATCGCCGCTGGCAAACAGGTATGTCCTTCCCGAGGATATATTCACTCCGGAAGCGCTCCGGTTAATAATATCACCTGTCAGGGCCGCTATAAATGCGTCTCCGGCCCCGGAGCTTACCTGATTGAGCCCCAGATCTCCCAATTTTTCAATTATATAAGCATTGCCCAGATTGCTCGATGATGTGAGGGCACCGTCAGAAGAATGGGAACTGTCTATATCCAGTTCATTAGCGGACATCCCTATTCCTTGGGTTAGTGCAATGAGACTTATACTGTTCCCGAAAACATCCACCTCAGGTCGGCTGGGAAGACCGCTGCTGTCGTCCATCGCATCGAGAATGGATTGATGAGCCCTTAGAGCTACGTTCCCCCCGTCTGACTGAATGAGGTTTACATCCATGTTCCCGAATGTCTCAGAGATCCCGATACTGTTATCTGCCGTCGCTGTCAGGGTACCCGAGGAGGCCACGTCCACGTCAAGATAGTCGCTGATTTCACCTAGTGTATCGAACTCACCGATGCCGCCCCCTATTGCCGTGAGGTAAAGGAGATTTGACTGGATGTTCTTAAGGTCGTGATTCAGACCATCCACAATGGAGCCGTTCAATGTCTTCAGGTACGCGCCCCCGGTCTTGGAGAACACAGTCCCCACGTTCATATCGCCGTTCGTTTCCACGACGCGGACATCCCCCTGGGCCCGGGCCATGAGCAGGGGATCGGAAGCGGTGCCTGAATAAAGGTCGATCCGGAACGGCGTATCCACTGTTCCGATGGAAGACCCGGCCGCCTCCAGCACAAGGTCGTGGCTGATCACGTTGGCGGCGTCGGAGGCAGAGATATCGAAGATGCCCTGCCCGCCCTTGATCCGGACCTTGCCCTCTTCCGCAATGATGGTCCCCGCTTTTACCTGGTCGATGTTGAGGTCCACCTCGGAGCCCAGGTAGACGTTGGTCCCCGCTGTGACCGTGATCACGCCCGGGGCAGTAACGTCAATGTCCTCTCTGTTGTAGATCTGAATAGCCGACACAAAGACATACTGGCCGACCGTAATCTCTTCACCGGTCTCGTCCGTGAGCGAGGGGCCGGCCTCGATGGTTATCACGCTCCCGCTCACCGACTCGATCTCGTACAGGTTCTCCGCGTCATTCGCGTTGGCCGTGTCGCCCCCAATCAGAATAAACATGCCCGCTTCAAAGGGTCTGGCATCTCCCCCGTCGTTCACCCAGGTGCCTCCGTCTGTCCTGGTCAAGGTGCGTGCCGAGGCATTGATATCCACGGTTGTCTTCGCCTCAACCCCCCTCGGATCCAGGACCACCGGAGAGACCGTCACCTCGCGGTTGGTTTCCGTGGAAAGTTCGGCGCTCTCCAGCGTAATCGTATTTGCCGTGACCGAGGCGATCTTGTAGAGCTCGCCGTCGTCCGTGGCGTTCGCCGTGTTCCCGTCCACGCGGATGTGGAGACCAGCCTTGAAGCCGATCCAGCTTCCGCCATCCTTCCGTGTGATCGTGTCGCCCGACACATCGTTGTCCGCAAAATCCACGGTAACCGTTACCGGATCATCCGCCAGGTAGAGTATATCGTCCCTTTCAGCCGATGCCAGGGCCACCCGTTCGTCGTCCGTTAGATGGTGCTGCCCGGAGCTTGGAATGTCGATAGTGGTCTGGCCCGATGTGGTACCCACACCGGTGGCCGTGATCAGGGTGACGTTCCGGCCCACAATGTTCGGATCTTCAACAGCGGCCTGGGTATCCGAGACCGGTTTGAGTAGTCCGGCCCCGATAGTATATAGCAGCTCCTCCTCGGTCCAGACCTTGATGCTGCCCTCTATGGTGTTCTTTTCAACGTCGCTTAACTCATAGTCAAATCCGGCATCATAGGTATTGGGAAATGGTTCACTTATGGCATCAAAGTAATCTGTAAACTGTGCATGCAGGGTGCGATACTGGGCAGTACGATTGTACTCCAGGGTCGTTATGGCGTCTTGTATATATTGTTCCTTGGTCTTACCGGTATCGGGCGTCCACTGCGCCCCGTAGTACTCCTCATAGTACGCCTTCTCCTGGGCCGAGAGGTGAACGACAAAGGACGAATCGTAAACCGAGGGGTCGGTCTGGTTATTCCGATACGCCCAGTACTGCCGGTACTCCTGCTCCTTCAATGCCTTGGCGGAATCCTTGGCTTCCTGGATCTTGTCCTGGGCTCCGGTGCCGTTCGTTAGCTGGAGATCGCTCCACACCCCGTTTAGCAGTTCGTTGTAGGTCCGCTCGTCCCTCACCTCTGACCGGTTTGCATCCACCAGCCCGCCGTGGGTCACATCGATCCACACATCCCCTGACCCGGATACCGCCTCCTTGAGCCGCAGGTCGTCGTTCTCCTCCTGCAGGAAGATGTCGCCCTGGGCCTGAACAGTCACAGAGTCCTTGAGGAGGGTCCCCGAATCCAGCACCACGGGATGATCTATGCTCGAACCAACCCCTCCTCCCTCTGCGATCAGGGTAATTTTGCCGCCGGCAATAAGGCCTTCCGTTCCCACAAGGATCCCGCCCTTGGCCGTCACATTCACGTCGGCCCCGGAGGCGTAACTTCCACCGGTAAGGGCAGTGGTGATCTTGTCCACGGCCAGGTCGCCTATGATCTCCTCGATCTGAATCTTGCCGGAGTCGGTCACTGCCAGGAACCCGGCCCCGGTATCGTCGGTCACATTGGTCTGGAGGGGCGTTCCCGCCCCGATGCCGGTCTGGGCGTCCAGTTCCACCCGAAGGCCGCCCACATAAGCGGTCCCGTTGATCGCCTCGATCGCACCACCCTGGGCATCAATCGTGGTGGTACCCGAGGGATTGACCATGGGCCCTTGCAGCAGGATGTCGGCTCCAGCCTTTGTGGAGATTATGGACACCTGTCCCTGATCATACCCGAGAAACTTGATGCCGATATCCCTGTCCGCCCTGATGGTGTGCGTGTGAATATCCTGGACCTTTTCCTCTTTTACCATGTGGCTCCAGTAGGTATCCTTTCCGTACCAGCTGCTGTCCACCCCGTGGTCCTTCTCATACACACGCAGGTCCGCCTTGCCATCGCCGTCCTGGTCCACCATATAGAAGCTATCGCTATCCTTCACGCCAAAAAGCGGGATAATATCCTGATAATAATAATTCCCTTCTTTTACATAACGACCGCCATAGGGATTACCCAGGTCCAGACTGTACGCTTTCGTACTATACGTGTAATCTTTGTCAACATCTCCGGGTGCGAAAAAGTAATAGGCCCCCTCTTCCATAAGGACGGGTTCTGTGATGTTTTCACTCGACCCCCAGTCAATATCGTCCGGGTCCTTGGCCAGGGCGTCGATACCCAGCCAGGAACTGCTTTGGAGCATAGTGTTCCATCGTTCGTACTTTTCCTGCCCCACGGTAAAGCCGTATCGCCAGCCCTCCTTGGGGCTGTAGGTCTCCGTGTTCGATCCGGCGCGACTCCCTTCCTTTGTGGTCACGGTGACACCGCTCTCGGTCTTCTGATAGAGGGTCGCATAGGGGGCGTCCGGTGTTCCCTTCGCCTTGTCCTTGATGAGGAGTACGCCGGCCCCGCGCTTGGAGGCGTCCAGCCGGTTTACCACCAGGTCGTATGGGGTCTCGTTCTTGATCTCGATGTGCGCGTATCCGCCCAGGACACGTATCTCTCCCTTGCCTGTGTTCAGGATGTGGCCCGTGAGGTCGATATACCCGCCGCTTACTCCCAACTCATCCACCGCGATCTGCTCCGTGGCGGTATCGAATCGTACCAGGAAGTCACCTGACGAGGCATTGGGCATAAGTTCCTTGCCTGTTTTATTTTCGTCCAGGATCCTGTCGATATCGTCCTGAGCCCCGCTCCCTAGGGTCAGGGAATAGTCCTGTTTTCCGCTCTGCATTACACCGTTGATGTTCAAGTATTCGGCCTCGATAAAGATACGATCCCCGTAAAGGGTCACATCACCAAGAGGTTTGCCCAAGATCGTATTGATGTCGGCGGTCGTGGCCGCTTCCGTGCCCTGGTCGGTGTATTCGACCCAGGTGGAATAGGGTTCCCCGCCCACGGTGTAGGAGGTCACACCCTCGATAAAGACATTGCCGCCGGCAACGATGCTGATGTTCTTGGCCCGGACCCGCGCCTCGATCATAATATCCCCCTTGCCCTGGGGCTGGGTCTGGAGAAGGAGATCTCCCTGCAGGTTGTCTATCTCCCCTACCACGGTGATGTCCGGCCAGGGATAGTTAGCGTCGGAATCGAGCACGAAGCTGTTTATCACGTGAATGAACGGGTCCTCGGCAGTGGCGCTGTCCGGAATAGCGCCAAAAGAGGCTGTGCCTGCGGTTACCGGGCCTTCCTCGTAATCGATGAAATTGTCCTCTTCTGCGTTGGCACCGTTCAGGTCATTGATCGTCGTGTTGTCAGTCACCTCGTTGCCGTTGAAGAAGAGACCGCCGTTCTTCTCCGGTATGGTGATACCGGTAATCTTGAGAAACGCCGGCGTCTTGTTGAGGATGGTCACGCTGGCGTCCCCGGGCGCGTCAAACGTGCCGTTCCCCTCCAACTGGTCGGAGCGGATGTCGATCACTCCGGCTTGGGCCCAGATGGGATCCACTGTAACGGTCAGGACACTCTTCTCCACCCGGGTGGAGACCGGATTGCCGTAGGAGTCCAGGTTGGTTTCCATCAGGCCGTCGGCCTCCAGTTCCGCTTCCAGGCGGGCGATCTCGTCTTCGTAAAATTCTTTGAGGAACGGGTCGGTATCCTGATAAAGGGCAAGCTGCTCCCTCGCGTGTTCCAGTTCCTTTTCGAGTGTGGATTTGAGCTTTTCCTCTCCCAGGGAAAAGGTCACGCCTTCGCTGGCATCATACTCCATGGTGTCCGAGATATTGTTCAGGGTCAGATGCTGCTTTCGCTTGATACCGGTACGGATGGTTCCATTCACCTCCACCACGCCGTGCGCCTCACTGTGAATGGTGCCATTGTACTGTTCCTCGCCGCCGCCGCCCAGGGCGCTGTCAATGGCATCCCCCAGGGCGCTCACCCAATTCACGGCCTTGGCCATGCCCGTCATGTTTGCAAGGCCCATGCGTTCTGCATGGATACGGGCGTCCCGGGCAGTCTCCAGGAGTGCGCCGCTCCCAATGGTAATGGTGTTTTCCTGCACCAGGTTGGAAACCGCGTCCACGTCGTCGATCGGTATGGCGCTGCCCGCGAAGGTGTCGGTCTGGGCTGCAAGGGTATATTCGTCCCTGACAAAGTTCGTATCCGTGCCGGCGGAGAGATTCAGGTCCCCGTCTGCCCGTAGAATCGTACCGCCGCCGTGTACGAGAACCTCGTTTTCCGGCAGAATGTCCGCAAAGGCATCGGCCCCTATATAGGTGCCCACCCCGTATGCCTCGGCATTGATATTGGCCACCACGGTCCCTTTTCCATGGGCTGAGATGTCCATATCGCCTACACTTTCGAGGACGGCGCCGGGACCGATCTCCACCTTGGCCAAATCCTTGATGGTCTCGATGGTGGAATAAGCGCCAAGCCCCGAAAGGGCCCCACCGGCAGTGAATGTGACCTTATCAGTGGCAGTTATATCGTTCAGGGCCCGCAGGGTGAAGCGATCCTCGGTTTCGGTGGGGTCGCCCACGACCTGAAGGGAGGCGCTGTCCCCCACAGTCACCAGAGTCGTAAAATCGATTCGGGAGTCACTGTCGGACCCGCCGCCGGCCAGGAACCCGCCGGCCTCACCGTCTATATTGCTCGTGGAGAGCCGGGGTTTGCGGGCCCGGTTGATGGCCTCAACAGCAATATCGCGGGCCTTGATTGAGGCGCTATCGCCGATCAAGACCTGGGTGTCGGCGGTGATTCCGTTGACAATCTCCGCACCGCTGCCAGCCAGCAAACCGCCGGCCAGGGTCTTGATCCGACTGTTGAACTCGGCCTTGTGCTCCGCTGCCAGAGAGAAGCCTCCGCTACCCCTCTCGGACAGCTCTATGTCCGCCCCGCTCCGGACCTCGGCGGTGGTGGTGCTGGTGTTGGAGGTATCTGCCACGGCCGACGCGCCTGCTATGGCCCCGGCGCTCCCGGCAACAGTATCCGCAAAATTGTTGTCATGCCCGTTTGCAGCAATGTTGAGTCTCCCTGCAGTAACATCCGTGCCGGACCCCAGAAATGCCATGGTAGTGGTGTTGGCGGTGGCGTATGCCTTGCTTACACCGACGGCGACCAGGCCACCTGCGTTGCTGTCGGCGATCGCCCTCTGCCGGCTGTTGTAAGTGGCACTAATCTGCGCGGCGCCTGCGATATCCAAGATGGTGCCACCACGGACAAAACTTTTCACCGTCCCGCTGCTGGTGGCGTAGCTAACGGTAGAATCGACGCCTATCAGCCCGCCGGCTGACCCGGTGGTCTTGGCCCGGGCCGAGTAGCCGCCGGTGGGAACAAGATGGGAGGCTGTCACGGACAGGCTGTCCGCGTTGATACTCTTTCCGCTTCCTCCCACCGTTGCCTGCACCAAAGGCGTGACATTGGATGTGGCCTTGGAAACGCCAACAGCCAGGGTGCCGGCATTGACCCCCAGGGCCTCCACATTGGCCTCAGGACTTGCCTTGGCCTTAACAGAGATATCCTTTGCAATGATGTTAGAATTGTTGGCATACGCCTGGGTAGTGGAATCGACCGTTCCATTGGCGACCGAACCGCCCGCGGCAATTGATATGAGTCCGGCGGCTGCCGAAAGGGTCTCTACTACTGCGGCAGCCCTGGAATTGTCCTGAGCATCTATAGTCAGATCCCCGTCCAGGGTCAGGCTGCTTCCAGCCACGTAAGCTTTTGTATCCGTCTCTATGGTATTTGTAGCATTCCCGCCTCCGCCGCTGAGGGCCAGGGTAAAGGGCCCCAGACTGATAGCCACCGAGGCGGCAGTGGACGTGGCGTCGATCGAGGCGTTTTCAAGGGCCTCGATGCTGAGACCGCCCGTGGTGGTCCTTACTGTGGAGGACTCCACGAATGCCTCCACCACATTTCCTATATAATTGTCGGCCATGGCCACACCGATAGAAACCGACGCACCGACGACTCCCACTGAGGCGGCCAGGGAAGCGGCCCCTGCCAGGGCGCTGATGCTCGAGTTGTCTTCGGCCTTTAAATCAATACTGCCTGCCTCGACGACAGTCGAACGGGTAAACGCCTTTACCTCGGTCGTGATTTTGTTCATCACCGCCGCGCCAGCGCCGCTGACACTCACCCCGACAAAACCGCCCGAAGCCGCAGCCGAACCGGCCACCACCAGGGCGTCGATGGATTGATTTGAAATGGCCGTCTGGTTGAGGGCACCTTCCGCGTCTATACTGGAATTGAGCACATAGGCCCGTACCTGGGCCGGCGTCTCCGCCTCCGTAAGGTTGATCTGCTCCCAGAGGCTGGTGTCGCCATAATCCTGGCTTGTCAGGTCGACCGTTGTTTCGTCTTCTTCCTCATCCGGAACCAGTGTTTCATCGCCGATATATTTGTAGATATGACCGGCCCTGACCCCTTCCTCGATCTTGACCGTTTGCCCGTAGGTCACTTGTGAAGGCGAGTCGGCCGTGGACCAGGTGGAATATGTATCTCCCAGTTCCCAGCCGATCAGGTTCATGGCAAAAGAAACCCCGATGGACACACCCACGCCTACTGCCCCACCGGCAATGGCGGCTGATGCGGATATGACAGTGGCACTTATCGAGGGCATTTCCACCGTGAACTTGTTTCCGACGCGGGTGACCACATAGGAAAGACCGGTGACCCGGTCCGTGACCGACCATTCAAGTCCTTCGTCACGAATGGTGACAGCCAGTTTGCCCGAGTTGTCAATCCCATGGGATGTGAATACACCGGAAAGGGTTGACAGGAAGGCATTGTCGGCGTTGATGTCATTGTCCTTTTCGTTTGTATCGGTATCTTCGTCATCTTCGTCCGTGGAGCCTGCATCGTCGAGTTTCTGGGCGAAGCCGTTCGCATCGCCCACAACCAGATCGTTCAGATCAGGGGCGGCAGAAAGGTTCCTGGCCGTGACATCCACATCCCCTGCGCTCGTAACAACGCTGTCTATAATATAGGCATTCGTCCTGGTCAGGATGACATTGGTCGCCTCCGCGCCTGCTCCGCTGACGGCCACACCCACAAAGCCCCCGGCGGCGGAGAGCGAGGCGGCCGCGGTGACCGCGTTGATCTGGGAATGTTCGATTGCCTGTACCTCGATGCCGCCGGTTGTAGCGGTCACTGTGCTGCCCTGGATGTACGACGCAATATCGTTGCTTACCATGTTATGTCCCAGGGCCACTCCTATGGAAACGGCCACCCCTACGAAACCGAATGCCGCTGCCAGAGAGGCGGACCCGGCAAACGCCATGATCTGCGAGGTGTCATCAGCGTTTAGGGCCACGCTGCCGGCATCTATGGTGGAGCTTTCAATAAAAGCCTTAATATCCGTGTAGATCGTGTTGGTCGTTGAAACACCACTACCGCTGCCCCCGACCCCTACTCCGCCGGCCGCGACGGCCATGGAACCGGCAATGACCATCGATTTGATGGTTTCATTCGCTGTGGCTTTCAGGATCAGGCCCTTATTCGAATCAATACTGGAATTTTTCACATAGGCCTGCACCTGTGCGGCATTACGGATTCCGTCTTCTTCATCACCGATCAGGTTCCGGGCCACTGCCGCTCCTATGGAGGCGCCCACACCGACCGCTCCCGCGGCTACCGAGGCGGTCGCGGCCACCACGGTCGCCTCTATTGTGGCGGTATTCGCGGCATCTATGACCACATCACCGGCGCTGTCGTCTATATTGCTGTTCAGTACGTAGGCGTTGGTCTTGGTCAGGATTATGTTGGTAGCTTCGGCTCCCGCCCCGCTGACGCCTACACCCACCGCGGCAAAGGCAAGGGAGGCGGAGGCCGCTATGGTTTTGGCGTTGATAGTCGCATTCTCGATAGCTTTGACCGTGATGCTGTCATTGGTGTTTGTGTCCGCAGCCCTTGCCACCACATTGTCGGCATTGGCGATGTAGGCCGCGACATCGTTACTGATCACGTTTTCTGCCAGGGCTATCCCTATGGAGACGGACACACCCACCGCGCCGAAGCCCCCGGCCAGGGAGGCCGCGCCGGCATCGGCCGTGATAGTGGAGGAATCATCTGCCTTCAGGGTAATCGTGTCGGCCTTGATTATTGTATTCCCGTCACCGACAAGGTCCACGTCATCACTGTCACCGTCTATAAAGGCCTTGACATCGGTGGCAATTTTGTTTTCCGCCCATACACCGGAACCGCTCGCGCCCACACCCACGGTGCCGCCGGCAACGGCAATGGAACCGGCCAGGACCGTGGCGTCGATGGCCTGATCCGCGATGGCCGTCTGGATCAGGTCCCCTTCGGTGTCTATGCTGGAGTTCCTGACATAGGCCTGGACCTGTGCCGGAACGTCGTCATACCCTATCATGTTCCGGGCTACCGACGCGCCGATGGAAACGCCAACACCGGCCGCCCCGCCCCCGGCTATGGCTGCGGATACTGCCGCCACTGTGGCGGAGATGTTCGGCCTGGATATCGTAAAATCCGTGCCGTCGTATGTAATAATAAAGGATCCTCCGCCCTGCCGGTCGGTCAGCAGCCATTCCGTCCCCTCGGTGCGGATGGTAATGGCCAGGTCATCGGAGAGATTTATGCCCTTTGTATCGAAGGCATCTCTCAAGGCGTCCTTAAAGTTATTATCACCCATTACATCTTCCCCAACCGGGACATCATAGGTGACCTCCTTATACTTGGTGCTCGCGTTACCGTCTTCGTCTCTGGTTGTTATATATTCCCATGTTGTTGTCTCTTCCATGTCCGTCTCGGCCGCGTCATCAAAGTTTGCCGCCGTGATAAGTCCTGTTGATGCCAGGTCGAAATCAGATGTCGCGGACCGGCTCTGCGCGGTCAGGACCACATCGCCGGCACTGTCGAGACTGCTGTTCTCCACAAAGGCATTGGCCTGTGTGAGGATGATGTTCTGGGCCAGGGCACCGGCCCCGCTGACTGCCACACCGGCGACGCCGGCAAAGGAGGCCGCGAGGGATGCAGCCGCGGAAATGGCGCTGATGGTGGCTGCCTCGTCGGCCAGCAGGTCGATTTTGCCCGTTGAGGTAAAGTTTTGAACGTCCTTGATGTATGACTCCACCTCATTGCTTATCTCGTTGAAGGCCAGGGAGACCCCCAAGGAGACGGAAACCCCTGCCACGCCTGCCCCCGAACCGGCTATGGACGCGGCAATAGAAGTGGCCTTGATCGTCGCGTTGTCTTCCGCCGTCAGCAGCACGTCCTGCGCGGAAATATTATTTGTGCCGTCACCGTCGATAAAGGCCTTGACAAATGTCCGAATCCGGTTCTCTGTAGCAACACCGGAGCCGCTCACGGCAACGCCGGCAACGCCGCCCCCGCCGATGGCCACTGAGCCGGCAAAAGAGATGGCCTCAATGGTCTCCTCGGCACTCGCATCCAGGGTGATATCGCCCAATGCCGTGACATCGGAATTCATGATAAAGGCCCGGACCTGTGCCGCGTCCTCACTGTCCTGCGGGAGGACCAGCTTCCAGGATTCAACATCGCCGAAGTCCAGCTTGTTGGAGCCAACATACTCCCAGTCACCCTCGGTGTAATCCTGATTGGACAGATTCAGTGTGGTCCCAGATCCCGTATATTTATAGATCCCGCCGGCCCCCTTGTCCGTGCCACCGCCGTAGGTTTCGGGCACATTCACCAGGTCGTTTTCATTCACATAGGTCGACCCGCCCGCCGATTTATGGTAACGGGTTACTGTATCCCCTATATATTCATAGACATCGCCGTCCCGTCCGCCGCCTATAACCTTGACCAGATCCCCATTGTTGAGGATTCTCAGATCATCCTGGGTGGTTCTGGGCGCTGAGACCACAGTCGGATCCCAGCCGATATAATTGCGGACCAGAGAGGCGCCCACCGAGGCGCCCACACCGGCGGTGCCGCCGATTCCGACGGCCGCAGTGGCCGCCACCACGACAGCGCTGATACTGGAATCGCTTATGGCGTCCAGGTCCACATCTATCTTGCTGTTCATGACGCTGTTTGTGACATGGGCGTTGGTCCGGGTGAGGATGATGTTCCTTGCAACCGCTCCGGCGCCGCTTACGGCAACGCCTGCAACTCCGGCCCCGCCGATGGATACTGATACGGCCGTGGAAATCGCGTGGATCGTTGCACTGTTTTCAGCCAACAGCTTTATATTACCCACCGTCGTAGTAACGGTGTCATCCGTATTGAGGATATATGCCTCGATCTCGTTGCTGATATGGTTCTCGGCCAGGGATACGCCGATCGATACGGCAACACCTGCGGTGCCGCCAAAGGCGGCGGCTATGGACGCGGCCCCGGCTACAGAGTGGATGGATGAACTGTCTCTGGCAGTCAGGGTCACGCTGCCGGCACTGATACCTCTCCTGGCATCAACACCCGTGGCATCATCGTCGTCACCGTTGATAAAGGCCTTTACATCGGTCGAGATCCTGTTGCTTGCCGATACACCGGCACCGCTGACACCCACACCGGCAGTGCCGCTGGCGGCGACCGCGGCCGAGCCGGCCAGCACCATGGCATCGATCTTTTCATCCGCAACGGCGTCCAGGGTCAGGTTACCCGTAGCAGTGATACTGGAATTAAGGACATAGGCCTGCACCTGGGCCATACCGGCATCCCCACCGATGCGGTTCTCCGCCACGGAAACGCCGATGGAGGCGCCCACGCCGGCAGTCCCGCCCACACCGACCGCCACCGAAGCGGCGACGATGGTCGCCGTGATGGCTGACGAATTGGCCGCGTCCAGATCGACATTTGTGGCGCTCATAATGGTGGAGTTGTCCACAAAGGCATTCGTCTTTGTCAGGACTACATTCTTGGAGACCGCGCCCGCCCCGCTGACGGAAACACCGGCGGTCCCGGCGGCGGAGACCGCTAAGGAAGCCGCGGCCGCGCGGGTGGCAATGGTGCCGTCCGCGAGTTCCCACAATTTTGTATCGGAATAGTCTTGGACGCCCAATTTTCTCTGGTCGGGGTTAATAATCTCCCACAACCCGTTTCCGAAGTTCTCGATGCCGATATTGATATTTTCACCCTCGTCACCGATGTACCGGTAGATGGTGCCTAATTTATCGACCGTGTTGCCTTTATGGATCAGTATCTTGTCATCGTCATTGGTCTCACCGTCGTCGTTGAAATCCGACGTATCAGCCCACTCATAATCCGCTACAAAACCCCTGTAAGCATAGATCCGGCCGGCCTGGCCGCCTCCGGTATAGTCATCCAGTACCTCTACCGTGTCACCGACGGCAAGGGTCCGGGTTCCTGAACCTGTGGTATATTTCGCGGCATTTACAGCACCTGGCAGCACACTGGCGTCCAGGATGACGTCACCCGACGCGGTCACGCTGTCCGCGTTACGTATAAAGGCCTCCACCTCGTTGCTGACCTCGTTGAATGCCAGTGAGAGTCCTATGGACACGGCAACCCCGGCCGTTCCGCCGAATCCGCCCGCTATGGACGCGGCCATAGCATCGGCCTTGATGGTCGGGTTGTCATGTGCCCTCAGCTCGATGCTGCCGGCGCTGATCTCCTCAGAATTCCAGATATAGGACTTGACGAATGTCTTGACCCGGTTTTCGGTATAAACACCGGCGCCGCTGACCCCCACACCCGCCGTGCCTCCCCCGGAAATGGCCGCCGAGCCGGAAAATACCGTAGCTTTTATGGTCTCATTGGCCGTGGCCGTCTGGGTCAGGCTGCCGGCGGCGATAATATCCGAATTAATAACATAAGCCTGCACCTGGGCCGCTTCGGGGGAGAGATTCACCTGCTTCCATAGGTTGATATCTCCATAATCCTGGTCGTTTAGAGTACTGGACCCCTCAAATTCCCAGTACAGGTTGTCGTTTTTACCATCGTCGTTCGTGTCTATAAAGAGATACTGGTTTATATCCGCCAGAGGTCTGGATGTACCGTCAGGCCCGATCCAGCGATAGATCCTGTCTCCCACCTTGACCAGATTGCCTTCATAGAGTGTTGGCGAACCGGATTCGGTTGTGTAGTCCCAGCGGACTTTCTCAGTGCCGAGATACTTGTACACATCGCCGGCCCTGGCCCCTTCATTGACCTCGACCGTTTCACCCGGCTTGAGTGTGTCGGGTGTGCTGCTGCTCGTATGCGTGGGCTGGCCGTCATACTCCAGGTTCCAGCCGATGAGATTCCTGGCCAGAGAAATCCCGATGGAGGCGCCCACACCGGCCGTGCCGCCCCCGGCTGCCGCCACGGAAACGGCGCCTACTATGGCGTTTATGGTGGCGTTGTCCTTGGCGTCGAGGACCACGTTTCCAAAACTGTTCAGTATGCTGCTTTCTACAAAGGCATTGGTCTTTGTCAGGATCAAATTTTGCGCCAGCGCGCCCGCCCCGCTCACGGCCACCCCTGCAGTTCCTCCGAAACCTGCGGCAACAGAAGCTGATACAGTCACTGCATTGATCGTAGCAGTCTCCCAGGCAGTCAGGGTGATGCTGTCACCTGTAGCAAGGTCTTTGGCAGTTGTCTTCACGCCGGCCAGGCCGTCGTCGCCCGGCACATCGCCGTCCGCGTTTTTGATATAGGCCTCGACCTGGTTGCTGATCTCATTATGGGCCAGGGTCACCCCAATAGATACCGATACACCGGCCGTACTCCCATAGGAGGCCGCGACAGACACGGCGCCGGCATCTGCCGTGATTATGGACTCGTCTATCGCCTCCAGTGTTACCGTAGAGGCCTGGATCCCTGTCGTCCCATAACCATCGATGTAGGCCTTGACATTGGCGCCGATCCTGTTTTCCGCATACACGCCTGAACCGCTGACCCCCACACCGGCGGTGCTGCCACCCGCAACGGCCACGGACCCGGCCAGGACGAAGGCGTCGATGGTCTGGGCCGCGTCCGCCGTCTGTGTCAGGCTGCCTTTGGCGTTAATGCTGGAATTCTCAACATAGGCCTGAATCTCCGCTGGAACACGGTTGCCTGCCGCATCCCAACCGATCATGTTGCGCGCAACTGAAACCCCGATGGATACGCCCACTCCGGCGGTCCCGCCCACGCCCACCGCGGCGGAGCCCGCTCCTACAACGGCCACGATCGCCGACCTGTTGGCCGCGTCCAGATCCACATTACCACCAGTGCTCAGGGTGGTGAGTGTACTTCCCTGCACATAGGCGTTGGTCTTGGCAAGGATCACGTTCTCGGCCACCGCGCCGGCACCGCTCACCGAAACACCGGCGGTTCCCCCGTATGAGGCTGCCAGGGAAGCGGCCGCTGCACGTGTGGTGATGGTTCCGTCAGCGAGTTCCCACTCGGAACTGTCGGAATAGTCCTCCGCGGCAAGGTTGACGGTATAGAGCGTCCAACCACTGCCGGTGTAATTTTGTGAGCTCAGGTTTATAGTCGCGTCGCCGCCCGTATATTTGTAAATGGCCCCGCCAATGCCACCATGCGTGTATTCATCTGCCAGTTTTACCCGGTCTCCGTGCTCAATCTCCTGACTCCCATCCGTTGACAGGTAATCCGCGTAGCCTCGGTATCGATAGATACGGCCTGCCTGCCCGCCTCCGGAATAGCCATCGGCAAGTTCGACCCTATCTCCTTCCTCGAGCGCCCGGGTTCCAGAGGCGGTGGTGTAGTCTGCCGGGGTCACGTCTCCACCCTCGGACGAGGCGTCCAGGATGATGCTGCCAGTGGTCGCGGTGACCTGGGCCGCATCCTTGATATAGGCCTCCACTTCGTTGCTGACCTCGTTAAAGGCCAGGGAGATACCTATGGATACAGCCACACCTGCAGTACTCCCGCCAAAGGCGCCTGCCACGGAGGCGGCACCGGCGTCCGCCCTGATCATGGGGGTATCGGACGCGGTCAGGCTGATACTGCTCGCCCTGATTTCATCGGAACCATCGATGTAAGCCTTAACGAATGTCTTTATCCTGTTTTCGGTATAGACACCGGCACCGGAAACAGCCACTCCCGCCTTGCCTGACCCGGCGATGGCCGCTGATCCAGACACCACGATGGAATTGATGGTCTCGTCCCCGTCGGCCGTCGCAGTAAGTGTGCCGTCAGAAATAATGGTCGAATTTTTTACATAGGCCTGGACCTCGGCCGCTGCGGGCTTCAGGTTGACCTGCTGCCACAGGTCCGGGTTGCCGTAATCCTGCGCCTCCAGTTCCAGCACGTCGATGTACTCCCATAGATCCGTGTCCGTGTAATCCGCGGTGCTCAGGGTTATTGTTTTACCGTCGCCAATATAGCGGTATATGCCATCGGCAACGTCCTCGGTAAGGCTTTCGTTGTGATAGTCCTCCACCCATACCCGGTCGTTCGTACTCAGGGGGGTGGATCCGTCACCCGAGGTATGTTCATAGCGATTAAAACCTGTGCCGACATATTCGTACACATCTCCGTATCTCACGCCATCTTCAATCTTAACGCAGTCACCATTTTCAATTCTGGATGGAGTATCATCGGTGGTGAACACCCTTCGCCACAGGTCTTTACTGCTATAATCTTGTGTCGCGAGGGCGGGGCTCTCTATTGTTTCTCCAATATATTTATAGACATATCCAGCCTGGTCTCCTGATTCGATTTTGACCCGGTCGCCATTTTCTAATTTGGATGGGCTATCACTTGTGGTGTAATCGTAATCCGTACCATTGGATTCCCATCCTATGAGATTTCTTGCCAGGGCCACACCGAGAGAAGCGCCGATCCCGGCATCGCCGCCTATGCTGAGGGCGAAAGATGCTGAGACGATAACGGCGTTGATCACGGAGCTGTTAACGGCATCCAGATCAACATTGCCTACCGGGGGGTTTAATGCTGTTCCGAGGTTGCTATTTTCGATATACGCGTTTGTCTCGGTAAGAATGACATTTGATGCCAGCGCGCCCGCCCCACTTACGGCCACCCCAACCTTGCCCGCGAAGGCCGCCGCGATAGAAGCCGCTACGGATACGGCGTTGATACTATCCTCACTGGTCGCTTCAAGGGTTATGTTGTCGCCGAAGACCTGATCAGCGTTGCTGATAAAACTCTCCACGCTGCTGCTGATGGTGTTACGGGCCAGGGAAACGCCGATGGAGACCGACACGCCGACCTTCCCGGCAAAGGAGGCCGCGATGGATGCCGCGCCCGCAAATGCGGATATGGTGGATGTGTCGCCGGCGGTAAGGGTTATATCATTGGCCTGAATTCCATCCCCTCTGTCACCGTCGATGGATGCCTCCACATCAACACCGATCCAGTTCTCGGAGAAGACGCCGGAACCGCTCACTCCGACCCCGACCTTGGATGAAGCGCCGATGCCCACGGAAGCCGCGATCACGGCCGAATTGATGGTCTGGTTTGCCAGAGCGGTCTGAATCAGGTCACCTGTTGCATTTATGCTGGAATCCTCCACATAGGCGCGCACTTCAGCCGGATCAGAGGAATAATCCGAATCATATCCGATCAGGTTGCGGGCGATGGAGGCTCCGATGGATACACCTACGCCTGCCTTACCGCCGCCGCCCACTGCCACCGAGGCCGCGACCACTGTCGACGAGATCGACTGTGTACTTACTGAATTCAGCAGGACATCTTCGGCGCTGGTTACATTGCTGTTCCTGATAAAAGACCTGGCTTCTGACAGGATAACGTTCTGGGAATAGGCGCCGGCCCCGCTGACCGCAACACCTGCCTCCTTTCCGAATCCCGCACCGATGGAGGCCGCCGCCGTCACCACGTTGATTGTGGACTGTGAAACCGACAGTTTATTACCGTCCTTGTGTATGACATAAGTGACTCCGGACCCGTCTACCAAGGTCCAGCCCTCGCCTTCGAAAAGCCTGGTCAGTTTAAGGTCCGCGGTTACAAGCTCCCATTTCGTGGCAACGGAATAATCTTCAGCACCAAGGTTTATATTAACACCAAGGCCTGAATAAGATTCCCATTGATCATCAGTGGCAAAATCGATGCTGCTCAGGTCTATTATGGCATCGCCTTCTGTGTCCGTGTCGATAAACGCGTAGAACGCGCCCTCATCCAGATCCTTGACAATGGTGCCCGTATTAATATCCAGTACAAAGGTGCCTTCATTCTTTTCCGTTGACAGGTAATCATAATAACCGAGATACCGGTATGTACCACCTGCCTGGCCGCCAATACCGTAGTTAACGGCCAGTTTTACCGTGTCACCCTTTAACAACGTCCCCGCAACATCAGATGTAGTGTATATGGCCTCACCCAGCGAGGTTACAAGCTCCCATTTCGTGGCATCGGAAAAAACCTCGATGCTCAGGTCTGTAGTACAAAGTTGCCACTGCTCGTATTTGGTAAAATCCACATCGCTCAGATCTGTTATAGCTGCGCCCTGTTCCGCCGTGCCGACAAACTTATAGAACTTTCCGTCATCCAGATTACCGACAATTTTGCCGTTCTTAACATCTACATCAAAGTATTCATCCCAGGCCGTATCCGGGTCATCTGTGGTATCTTTATCCGAAGACAGATAGTCTGGCTCCTCCAGGTATCGGTATATTTTACCTGCAACACCGCCATTGGCATAGTCATCGGCCAGTTTTACGGTTTCGCCGGTGAATAACGCCTGCTCGCCATACGCGGTGGTGTAGGTGGAGTCGTTTGATAGAAAATCATCGACGGCCAGGTCTATTCCGTTATCCGAGAAGACGGTTCTCAGCTTGGCAAGGATAGCGTCATCCTGGAGCTTATCCAGGGCCGCCTCATCGACCACATCATCGGTGGGATCATCAGGATTATCCGTGTCACTCGCAGGATCATCCGGGTTGTCCTGATCCTGCTTTGAGGCATCATCCAGATCGTCAAAGGTAAGGCCATAGGCTGAAGGATTAAATTCAAACGGTTTAGGCCCATTGGACCCGGCCCACAGAGACACATCACCGGCCGTTGCAGTTACCTGATCCGCGTCGGCTATAAAGGCCTCGACCGTGTTATCCACCCTGTTAAAGGCAAGGGAAAGCCCGATTGATACGGAAACGCCGGCCTTTCCGCCCACCGAACCGGCAATGGAGGCCGCTCCCGCAATACCCTGAATACTGGAGGAATCGTCCGCCACCAGAGTGATGCTATTCGCGCTGATTCCGGTTGAACCGTCGCCGTCTATAAAAGCCCTGACATCCGTAGCGATCGTGTTCTCAGCATAGACACCCGCGCCGCTGATGGCGATGCCCGCCTTTCCGCCGCCTGCCAGTGCGACGGCTCCTGCGATGACTATGGAATCGATACTCTGGGTTGAAACGGCGTCCGCGGTTAATGCGCCGCTTGAATGTATGCTCGAATTCCTGATATAGGCCTGTGCCTCGGAGGCGGATGAACCGAGATCAACCCGGCGCCATGTTGACGGATCGCCATAGTCCTGGGCCTCGAGATTCAACATATCCAGGTGCTCCCAGAGATTGGCGTCCCTGTAATCCGCCTTAGTCAGATCCAGATAACCGGTGGTAGTAATGGTTGCGACGCCAACTCCTGATTCATCAACCAGGTATTCTTCTTTAACCAGATACAGTATACTTTTACCGTCGACATTAGGCTTGTCTCTATCTTCAATCGATTTAATTGTATAGGTCCCGTTATTGGAACCAGTTCCGGTAATGGTAATCTTCTGACCGGCACTAAACCCGTCCTCAGCCCAGTTCCCCGAGGATCGTGTGATGCTGTCCAGGTTGTTCCCGCTTTCATCATGGTCAAAGTCCAGGGTTACGCCATCAAGAGTGACGGTCTCATTATCACCTATGTACCTGTATATACCGGCCGGGGCGGTTCCTGATTCAGCGTCATCCACCCATATCCGGTCACCATCATCCAATATTATATTTGTACTGCCTGTGCTATCTGCGGAATAATCATAGCGATCATATTCATCCCCGATATACTCGTAAACATCCCCATCACGGGGGCTGTCATCCGTAATCCTGACCCTATCGCCCGTATTTATAATAACTGGAGTACTGCCGGTTGTGTAATCGGCCAGGATATCGGTTTCTTCGGAACCTATAATGTTGCGCGCAACCGATATTCCAATCGCAGCGCCAACGCCGGCCTTTCCGCCATAGGCCACGGAAACGGACACGGTCGGGACAATGGCCAGTATCTCGGAACTGCTGATGGCATCCAGATCAACATTTCCAACGGGGTTTAATTCTGTTCCGAGTTCAAGGTTTAATTCTGTACCCAGATTGCTGTTATCTATATATGCGTTGGTCGTGGAGTAAATAACGTTTTCGGCCACTGACCCGCCCCCGCTCAGGGCGACGCCGGCATTTCCCTTGCCCACTCCAACGGAAACGGAAGCGGCCACGGCAATGGTCTTGATCGCGGCATTATCAACGGCACTGATCGTGACATCATTTCCGTTTGTCAGGACACTGCTCTCATTCCTTATATAAGACTCGGTGATATTGCCGATCGTGTTATGGGCGACCGAGACGCCAATGGACAGGGATGCACCCGTTCCTCCCGCGCTTCCCACACCCACTCCCACTGCCGCTCCGACTGCAAGCCCCCAGATGGAGCTGTCCGAGCTGGATGTAACAGATAACGCGCCGTCAATATCCATCGTAGTGTTATCCACATAGGATAGAACAATATTGCCTATGGAATTAATCGCGAATGATCCGCCCAGGGCCATGGCCATCCCGGTTTTACCGGTACCCACGGAAACGCCTCCGCCGACGGAATTGGCGATAATATCGCTCTTATCCGTGGCGCTGAGTGATACGCCCGCGTTTCCGGCAACGATGCTGTCGGTGACAACCGAGCTTCCTGTGATCCCCGCTGCGATCGTATTGTGGACACTGTTTACCGAACCTGCCAGTGCGCCTGCCAGGGCACCGCCGAACCTGTTCTTGCTGGATCCCACGGAAACGGACCCGGCAATGGTCAAGGCCCAGATCCTTGAATCCGCCTCTGCGGTAAGGGCTACTGCGCCGACAGGATCATCGTCTGTACCGATTGTAGAACCGGATATGTAAGCCAGGGTTTCATTGGAAACCACATTTACCGCCACGGATCCGCCGATGGACAGGCCAACACCGGTATTCTCACCCTTGCCCACAGCCACGCTGATGCCGCCGGCATCCGCCATAATCCGTGTGTTGTCTTTCGCGTCAATGGTAACAGGCCCCTTGGACAGACTTGTTATGCTGCTTTGATCAATATAGCTGTGGGCCTCATTGTCAATCACGTTAACGGTAACCGCGCCGCTGATGGCCACACCAACACCGCTTGCCGTCTTTCCGGAGCCCACACCGACTGATCCGGCGATTGCCAGGGCCCAGATGTTCGCGTTTGACTCGGCATCCAGGTCAACTTCATTGGCGGAAATCACTTCCATGCCGGAGATGTAGGAATGGATTTCATTTTCGACCTTATTAATATTGACAGACGCGCCCATGGAGCCGCCCACACCTGTGCTCCCGCCCACACCGACCGCCACGCTAAGAACCCCGGCAGTGGCCTGGATAGATGAATTGTCCTCGGCTCTGAGCACAACACCCTGGCCGTTGCCGGTGGTAACCGTCTGTCCGGGCGAACCCGTCCCGTCGATATAAGCATCGATGGATCTTTCTATGACGTTCAGGGATCCGGCCCCCGCGCCTGAAAAGGCCAGCCCGTAAGAGGCCTTGCCCTTGCCTCCGGCACCGACCCCACCGAGAGTCATGGCCCAAATGTCCGTATTGGCCTCGGCGGTCAGATCCAGGCCACCCGAGGAGGTGATAGTAGAATCCTCTATATAGGCCTTTATGCCGCCTGTAACCGAGTTAACGGCGACTGAAGCGCCCAGAGCGGCGGCAACTCCCTTATTGCCCAGACCTACCGCTATGCTCAGTATTCCCGCGGTTGAGAGAATGGTGGATGAATCATCCGCGCTCAGAGATACATCCAAACCTGCGCCGCTGGTGATATCACTGTTATCGTCTATATAGGACTCTACGGTGCTGTTAATGGTGTTAACGCTTGCGGCCCCGGCGACGGAGAACGCGCCGCCGAAATTCTGTTCTGCCTTGCCGCCAGCCCCAACACCACCGATGGTCATAGCCCATATATAACCGTCTGATGAAGCGTCTACGTCGACCCAACCGGCTGATGTCACATCAGACGAGGAGATATATGAACTGACCTCTTTATTCAAATCATTCACCGCAAAGGAGCCGCCCATGGATGCCGCAACAGCGGATGTCTTTCCCACTGCCTTGGACACACCCACAACCAGGGAAGTGGCCTCTATGGACGCATTATCTTCGGCCGAGAGAATAACGGAGCCTGCAGGATTAATATCCAGGGTAAAGGATTCATCAACATCGGGTGTATCCGGATCATCCGCTATATTTTTATCCGTTGACAGATAATCCTCGGTAAATGTGCTAGGGTCTTTCGTGTAAGGCCGCCAATTTGCGTCGCTGGCAAAATCAATAACGCTCAGGTCTGTTATGGCCTCGCCATCCTTCACCTCACCAACAAACTCGTAGAACGAGTCATCGCTCAGATCCTTGACAATGGTTCCCGTGTCATCTGTTGTAATTATGGTGCTGCCATCTATATAGGACTCTACAACCGAGTCGACCATGTTTACCGAGCCCGCAGCGCCGGCTGCCAGGGCAAAGGCGTATTTCTCGGTCCCCTTGGCTCCAGCCCCGAATCCTCCCATGGTAAGGGCCCATATATCCGAATTGGATTCGGCAGTAACGCTGACCTCCCCGTAACTCTCAACCGTCGCACCGGATATACCGGCCCGAACCTTTTTATCGGCAATATTGACCGCGACCGCCGCGCCGAGGGCCAGCCCCACACCCCAGTCGTTACCTTTCGCGTTACTGATTCCAATGGCGCCTGCATTGCTCACTATCTGGGAATCATCTTCCGCGCTGACTGTCACTGTTTCATTATAGCTTTGAATGCTTCGTCCGGCCGTAGGATCACTCTCGGAGATATAGGCCTCAACCACGGCATTCATCAAGTTAATCGAAGTGGAACCGGAACCGGCAATGGCAACACTGCCTTTGGTAGCGTCTGCGCCCGCGCCAGAGATACCGCTGGCAATTGAAATGACCATCTCATTGGAAACGGCATTAACATCAATCTCATTGTCCGCGATCATGGTGGAATCAGAGGCATAGGCCAGGACCGTGCTGTCAACAATGCTGATCGCAGCGGCAGGGCTTACGGAAACCGCGGCCTGGGTCTTGGTGTTGCCGGAATTGCCGGTATTGGATGTACCGCTCTTTTTGTCGTTGGTTGAGACAGCCACACTCAGAGACCCGGCCCCGGTTCCTATGACATTATTGTCAACCGCCATAATGGAAATCATCCCATCCACATCAATGATACTGTCTTTTACATAGGCCTCTGTATAGCTGTTGAGGAGATTGACCGAACCTGATCCGGCTACCCCGAACCCGCTGTTGTTTCTGGAAACCGAAATACTCCCGGCGGTCGCGATTCCAACGATCAACTGACTGGTATCAGCCAATACGTTCAGGTCACCTGAAAGCGACAGTCTGGAAAAATCAAGATAGGCAAGGGTGATACCGGTGATACTGTTGACGGTAACCGATGCGGAAGCGGCCCCGGAAATGGCTGGTTTATTTTTGGGAGGCTCTTCATTGCCCGGTGTACTGCTACTAGTAGTGCTCGTATTCGTTCCGGTATCATAATATGAATTGGATATTGAGGAGGAACCGGCATAGGCACTGATCCAGGCGTCATTAAGGGCCTGAACCGTAACATCCTCCACTGAGGAGATGACGCTGTTGTAGATGCCGGCGATGGTATTGTCATTGATCTGATTATAGGAGACGTTTCCGGAGAGGGACATCTCAGGGGTTGATGCTGGAATAAAACTCTTTTTTTCTTTCCTGGCTTCTTTCTCTTTCTGGGCCTTCTCTTTGTCCTGCCTGGCCTTTTCCTGATCAGTGAGCTGAGTGCTGCGGTGCCTGCCAATCACGGCACTCTCTTTTTGAGCGGGCTTCTTTCCTGCTGAGGTCTGCAAAACACCGGAAACCGCCACCGAAACGAGAGCGCCTCCATTGGTGGCATTTAAATTCACGGTTTCCGCGCCCGTAACAAAAACTTCACTCTCCTCACTGCCGATCCAGGCTTTCGTATCCCTGGTTACCGTATTGAGGGCGATGTTAGCGGCACCGCCGATATCGCCCGCGTAAGCATAGGCCATTGCGCCGTTGACCAGGTACGTGGAATCATCCGCAGTCACATCGAGATCTGTTCCACTTTGAAGGATAAAACCGCCGTCAATATGCGATGCGGTAGAGCTATTTACATCGACCATAGAGAAGGTCCCGTTCAGAGCGATCTTGCCAGGCTCCTGCTTGCCGACCTTCTGGCCGCCGAGCGCCTTGTCGGAAAAGGACTTCTTTTGATTGGGGTTTTGCCCGCCAGGTTTCGGCTCGCTCATTTCCAGCAACAGGGGCGATCCGGACTGGCTGGTCGTAACGATGACCGAGCTGTTATTGGCAGTCACGGACACCTTTCCGGCATCAGACTCCACGGAAACATCGAGGACGGCAAATTCGTTACCAAATTCCGCGTCCACAAGGTAAAGCGTATCTCCGTCGACAGACTCAATCTCATAAGTGCCGTCATTGTCTGCCGTGCCGGTGATGGTAATGTTCTGACCGGTGTAAAAACCGTCATCCTCCCAGTCACCAAGGTCGTCACGAACGATGCGGTCGAAGGCGTTAGGATCATGGATAAAGTCAAGCTGTAAGTCCCTATCCTGAACGGTCCGGGATTTATTGTATCCTGTCACAGAAACGCCGGTAATGCCCGCCGTCGTCGTAGTTAGTGCATCGTCAGCAAGATATAGTGTTAGACCGTCCCCTGATATGGATTCAATCACATAACTGCCATTATTGTCTCCCGCGCCGGAAACAGTGATCAACTGCCCGGTGTAAAAACCGTCTTCAGTCCAGTTACCACTTGCGCGTTCAATGCTGTCAGATCCACCACTAGTATCATTTGTAAAATTGATAGCAGGGGAAGGTTCAATCAATGAGTTGGACGGCCTATATCCTGTTACGGAGACACCCGTGCCGGGTGACTCCGAAAGGACAAGACCCTCAACATAGAGTGTCATGCCGTCTTCGGATATGGAATCAACCACATAAATTCCGTCATTACTTGCCGAGCCGTCAATGGTTATTAACTGGCCATCATGAAAACCATCATCAGTCCAGTTACCGCTGGATCGAACAATGCTGTCCGCATCGCTTTCATTCTTTATAAAATCAAGTTCAACGGCTGAATCAAACCTGATTTCGGCCCCTTCAGCCTGGAGCCTGCCCATCTTCTGAATAGATAGGGTTCCTGAGGTATCTGAACCGGGAAAGGTTCCTGACTCAAGTACGAGGTCTTCGGTATAAATATCCTTGATCCGAAAGATACCATCTATAACCGGGTTATCGGGGTTATCTGGGACAAAATTCGAAATACGGATCCAATCACCCGTTGTAAGACCATCATTTAGCCAGTTATGGCCGCTACAGGTAAGCGTTTTACTACCACTGCTATAGGTGACGGCGACATTATTAATCGGTACCACAGGGCCGGGCCCGTCACCCACAAAGGCCCCCACATTATTTACTATGTTATTTATGGTAACTGAAACACCGATCCCGAGGTCGGCTCCATGGGTAGTCGATCCGGTATAGGTGACCAGGACATTGTCCGTGTCCGCATCGACAATAACATTGCTCTTGGCATATATAACGGCGTCGTCACCCACTGTGGCGATTGATGTATTGTCGATATCAGTCGAAGTTCCTGAACCTGTTAGGGCCAGAAATCCTTCCGCGGCAGCGCCGCCTGAGGTGAGATCAATAAGAAGGTTATGGGTTACGGCCTCGACCCTGACGTTTCTCTGCGAGGTGATCACTGCACTGTCATCAATGGTTGCTGTGGCGATATTGTTGTAACCCGTGTGCTGAAAATTGACACCGAGCCCGCTCCCCTGGCTCTTGGTGGGGAACATGACCTGACTCTCGATCCTCTGAAAAAGGTCCGTCTTGGAGGTTCTTCCCACCCCTTTATCTTTGAGAGAGAACATGCTGTATCCCATTGCATAGGGGGCGCCTATTATCGGCAGCGCACTTATGGTCTGGTTGGTTTTATCTCTCTTAAAAGCCCTTCTTTCCGCGGGTGTCAATGCCGCTCTTTGTGCAGGAGTCATATTTTTTAACGATTTTGCAGGGGGCTGTACAGGTATAATGGTATTTCGACCCAGCAGAAGATTGACAATATTCAGGCTGGGCAAACCCGTCATGTTTATGGTCTCCAGCCAGGAATCCGCCGTTACAACGACATCCTCTCCCGCGATAATCTCTGTGTTCTTTCCTATATATGCATTTGCTTCATTATGTACATTGAACACATTGATTGATCCTGTAAAGGCAAAGGACCAGCTTTTATCGGCCTTTTCGGGAACTGCCTGTTTTTCCGCGTCAGTCTGGGCCTGGGACTGCCAGTATTTCTCATCTATGCTTGTCTTTGCACTGGCAGTGACAAATGTTGTGGAGAACTTCTGCAGAAAGTCGGGTGATTCCAGGATGCCGGGCAGGTAATTGAGAATACCTCTTAATTCCGTATCCTTTTTCGTGATTAACCGATCAATACCGAGCTTAAAGCTTTGGGCACCTAATGCAAGTGACTGGGCAAAGTTAGTCGCTCTCTCCTGCACAACACCAATGGTGCCGTCCTTGATCTGCTGGATTATCTGAGCGCCTGCTCCGGCCGGTGGATCTGGTTCAACAGCGCCCGAAGCCGGCTTCGCCGGCGGTTCTACGAGATGGAATTTGGTAAGAGGCCCTATCCAGCTATCGGTTTCTATAAACCCGTTGATCTTCTCTTTAAAGGTATCCCATTGATCATCGAGAATGATCTGGTTCGGTATCTTGGAATTTGCCTTTACCGTCAGCGTTCCTGTGACATCGACCCTGGTATTGTCGCCTATCCAGGCATTAGCCGTATTGTTGTAGTCACCCACAAAGACCGCGGCGGCGCCGCTGACCGATTCTGACGGTTTGTTGACATGGGCGTTAACGCTGGCCTTGATATTTTCTTCCACATATCCATTGACAGTCATGTCACCGCCATTTACATGAATCACTGCATTGTCGCCTATGATGGCGTCAGCCTGGTTGTGACTTATGGCCACCGCGACAGCTCCGGTGAGGTTCGGACCTTTTGTGGGTGCGTCTTTCTTGTCTGTGGGATTTGTAATATTTGTGGGCTTGGCCCCGACATTGGCAAAAGACCGCCACCCTCTTGTGGCAGTATCACTGCTGCTCTCTTTTTTGGTGTTCATCATCACTTTCTTTTTGTTAAGCACGGCTGTGACACTGATATGATTTTTATCGGTCGTGAGCAGGATACCCGTCGCGCCATACTTATCAGGGTCTGAAGAACCGGTAATGGACTGGGCATCAACAAGAAGATCTCCATCGGTTATGGTAACGTTACCGTCAATCCTTGCAATGCTGGTAGATGACACATCACTGACGCCGACAGCGGTCGCCATACCGAAAGATTCCTGTTTGGCATACCCAAGGTCACTTTCCGTCATCTTGGGGATGGAGATTGTAAAATTAGCGGTCTTGGGTTTGGCGCGGGTCTCTCCCGCAAAAAAAGCAGCAGGGTTTTCCAGTTCCACACGGACCTTGTATTTGCCTGCCGCGGGAGGTGTAAATGTCCATACTTTTCCTCCCGTACCTGTACCCCCATGACTCAGGTCAACAGGCACTGCGGTAAAATATGTTCCATTAGGCTTGACCAGTGTGACCTTATAAATAGGTTTTACACTAGTTCCCCCCCGCGCGCCGGCTTTTGCCACGGGCCTGATTGTAACTTTGACGGCTTCATTTGGCTGTGAAGTCGAGACATTAAATTCCTGTTGGGTCTTGCCCGGTTCCGATGTAATTTTAGCGTTAAGGGCCTGGGCTTCAGGTGAATTGGCTGAAACGCGAAGGTCAAAGTTGCTATCATTATTAGCGGTTACATTCGCGTTTGCAGCGGTAATGGTCGCGTTTTCGCCTATTGTGGCGCTGGTATTTGATTCCGCCAGCGCGACACCTACAGCAAGCTGGAATTTAAATTTATCAAGCAGCGTACTGTTATTGCCGGGTGGGTCGCCTTCGATCTTTGTCTTTTTTGGGATAGAAAGAAGCTTCTTGGATGTTATGGTCAGGTGCTCCGTCAGGGTATTTGACACATCAGCAGTCAGATTAAAATCACCGCCTGCCGTAATAGCCGCGTTACCCGTGATATCCGCCAGGGCCTCCGCGTTCGAAGTGACGACCGTAACCCCAACGGAAACAGGGATGCCGAACAGTGTGGGAGATGTTTTAAGCTCGCTTTTCGATACGGCTGTAGATTCTACAGTCACATCACCTCCGGCGGTTATCACTACACCACTGCCGCCGATTTCTATCCGCGAAGCAGCATCCGATTCAAGGATCTGTACTGGAGGCGGCGCCGCGGCGTTGAACTGGCTACCTAAAGGTGTGCCTTTAAGAAACGACTTGGCCAGAGCGTTAAACTTTGTCATCAACATCGGCAGAAGCTGTTCAGCGGCGTAGGTCGAAAACATCTGCTGGGTGGCACCGCTGGTCTCGAGCTGACTCAGCTCTTCACCAAAATTGCTCACAGTGGTGATAGGATTCCTATCCAGGCGGGATGTTTCTACTTCCTGAATGGTAACGTAGGGTGTATCCGTCTCCTTCTGGAGCATGGCATTGCCATATACAGGCATCTTTCCGGGCTTTGTGGTTGCACCTGTTATATTTGCAGCAGGGGTAACTGTTTTAGCCGGTGTAAGCGGACCCATGTCGGTCACGACCAGGGTATTGGTAGCGGCATCGACTTGATAAATCCTGTAGAGATTATTGTTCAGCTTGGCGCCGTCTACTATGATAATCTGGCCCGGCTCAAAACCGGCATTCGCAAAATCTTCAGTCGTTGAATCCCAGGTGATTTTGGCATGGGTAAGGACCGGCGGCTCACCAACAGCGGGCGCGGCGGGTGGAGGCCCGGTTACGGCGGGGGTAAATGTCATTGTGCCGGTTACATTGGCGATATTCATGGCCTCCAGCCCTTCGGCCAGACCTATACGATAATACTCATAGCCAACAGAGCGTGTAGTGGTGGATGAAGCCGCTATGTATATATCCCCTGCGTCGGCCAGCAAGTTGACATTATCACCGATGGTAATCTCGGCCGATGATTTATTGCTGGTATAAAAATTCTGGAGATTGTTAACGATATTCGGTTCAAGGTAAGCGTTTACCCGGAGTATGACATCACCTTCGGTTGACTTAAGGGTGACACCCTCTTCAACGGTAATGGCCGTGGCCGAGCTGAACATGATGGTGCCCTTGGCCTTGATGCTGTGTTCAGCATCCGTAATAGTGATGGCATCCACATCCCTTAATGTGAAGCCGCCGGGGAAGATATTCTCACCGGTCAGGGCTTTGAAGTCTGGAAAGGTGTCCTCACCCTCGCCGCCTTCGTATTCATCCTGACCCACATAGGTGCTGATATTGAAGGTCTCGATGATGGAAAAGATATCATTTCCTTTTCCACCAGACAGGACATTGTCACCGATATCGCCAATCAGCGTATCGTTGAAGTCCGAACCTGTCAGATTCTCGATCCCGGTAAGGGTATCAGACCCTGCGCCCACAGTGTCCTGGGAAACTGTTATTCCTAAATCAACGGTTACACCGCTCCCGGCGTCTTCATAGGAAGCTGTGTCAATTCCATCGCCGCCGTTCAGGATATCGTTGTCATCGCCACCGACAAGGATATCATTACCCAGGCCGCCATAAAGCTCATCAGGTCCCGACTTACCTTTTAGGACATTGTCGTTGTCATCACCGGTCAGCACGTCATTGAAAGCAGAACCTATGATCCCTTCGATGTCTTGCAGTACATCGCCTGCTTCGTCTCCTGTGATGGCCGCCTGCACAGCCAGATTAAGATCGACTGTGACTCCAGCACCGGAATCCTCGTAGGATGCGGTATCCACGTCGATATCTTCGGCCTTGTCCGTGTTATCCTCAAAATGGCCATAGATAAGATCGGCTCCAACACCGCCGATCAGAGTATCTACACCCAGTCCGCCGATAAGGATGTCGTCGCCTATCCCGCCAGAAAGGACATTATCATCGCTGTCGCCGATGAGTCTATCGGCACCGGAACCACCGGTAAGATTTTCTATACTCTTGAGAAGATCTGAACCGGCACCGGTGACCTGCTCTTCCAGGAGGGTCAGATCCACATTAAGATCTGCTGTTACATCTTCATATGAAACCGTGTCAGAGCCGAACCCGCCGTCAAGATAATCATCTCCGCCGCTGTCCTTGAGGATATCATCTCCGGATTCACCTTCCAGAAAATCATTACCAGTGCCGCCGTCGAGGACATCATTGCCAAACCCGCCCCTGAGGTAATTGTTTCCGCTGTTGCCAATAAGGATATCATCATGATCAGAGCCGCGCAGATACTCGATTCCGTTCAGGGTATCGGTCGTTCCGAAGCCATCGCCGGCAGAAGGGGAAGTAGGGGACAGGTCGGCATTCACCCCGGACGGACTGGTCACGTAGGAGGCCGTGTCATTGGCACCGCCACCGGTAAGGGTATCAGCCCCTTCACCACCGATAAACACGTTGTCGTTGTTATCACCTACCAGTGTATCATTATTGTCTGAACCGGTCAGATTCTCGATCCCAATCAGGGTATCGGTTGTACCAAAGCCGTCACTCGCGGAACCGGTTAACAGATTTGCATTTACGCCGTCCGAACTGGTCTCATAGGAAGCAGTATCGCTTTCACTCCCGCCGTCGAGCACATCAGCGCCCGCACCACCGATCAGGGTATCAGAATCTCCGCCGCCATAAAGCTGATCATTACCAGCACCTCCATAAAGGGTATCAGTACCGCTCATGCCCCTGATAATATCAATGCCTTCACCGCCTATAAGTATGTTGGCGTGCAGATTGCCGATCAAGGTGTCATGATAAGGTGTACCCGTTACATCCTCGACATCGACCAAAGAATCTCTACTTATAATCCCACCAGTATTGTCAGTAGCTTCGGCACCGCCCTCGAACAATATAATCTTCCACGTCTCATCAGCAACAACGTCACCACTCAAAGCCACCTTTATTGTCCCGGTGGTCGTCTCTGTAATGGACATACTTCCACTCGCGGGATTTTCAAAGTCAACGGTAAACGGGTTCCCGTCAAGTTTTGTAATTACCAGGGTGTGATCATCCACTACAGTATCTACAGTCACCGAATACTTCGTTGCAGCATTAGTGTTTATATGGTCCTCGAGACCGTTTGCCACATCAAGCAGAGTGTCATCCGTACCGGCAACATAGCTGTGCTCGCTTTCTGTGCCCCCAAGATCGACATGGACGCCACCGGTTGCTTCGATAGCACTCTCACTATAATCCTTATAGGAATAGGAGACCATATCCCATCCGATGCCGCCGTCAATGACATCGTCACCTCCCATGCCGATCAACAGGTCGTTGCCATCCATGCCATAAAGGATATTGCTTCCCGCATCACCAACCAGGATGTCCGCGCCCATAGATCCGTAGATATTCTCGATTTCTGAAAAAGTATCGTCCAGTGCGTCTCCGGTGGATTTAGTCGGATCTGTGAGGTTGACTGTCAGGCCGTTTCCATCCTCGTCTGTCTGAAAGGACTGATAGGAAGCTATGTCTGTTCCTGAACCCCCGTCAAGTATGTCACCGTCTTTTCCACCGTCGAGGGCGTCATCACCCGGGCCGCCGTATAGTTCATCCGCACCTTCACCGCCAAGCAGCAGATCATCGCCGGCCCCGCCAGAGAGGATATCGTTTCCAAGCCCTCCTACGAGAGTGCCTGCGTCGGCACCGAGTGTTAAGGTATCATTACCTGATCCGCCGATAATGTTCTCAATACTGGAAACGCCGGAAGTGCCCTCAGGAACAGGATTTTGAACTGACAAGTTTATATTTAAGTTTGATTCAAAATCGGAATAATCCAGGGTGTCTAACCCATCACCTGGGCCGCCATCTATAAACGGGAGGTTGGTTGAATTCGGTTCAATGAAGAAATGGTCATTCCCCTGTCCGCCGATTATTTTGGATATATGAGATACATTATCCAGCGTGCTCACGCTGTCATAGGCTGAAACTGTTCCATCCGCGTGAAGGACAAACGTGATATCGGCGATGGCCAGGGAGAAATCGAGTGTGTTCTCAAAAACGCCGTCCTCCGTGATGGTGTCTGCACCCCAGCTATCCTCGAACATGAAGGTATCCGCGCCGGCCCCGCCTGTGAGCGTGTCATCCCCGAATCCGCCATAGAGCATGTCATCGCCTTCACCGCCGTTGATATCATCGGCTCCTTCGTTACCCCAAATAATATTATCGTTACTATCTCCCCACAGGGTGTCATCATGTACAGAACCATAGATATTTTCGATACCTGTCAGTTCATCTTCATTGCCGAACCCGTCATAAGCCAAACCGTCCAGTTCCACATTAACTCCCGCGGTATCGCTCTGGTAGGAAACGGTGTCGCCTTCTTCACCATGGTCTCCACCTATAATGATGTCATCGCCTTCGCCGCCTTCCAGAAAGTCGTCTCCGGCTCCTCCATCCAGGGTGTCGTCTCCGGCTCCGCCACTCAGTACATTATCTAAGGTGTCTCCGGTGAGGGCATCGTCAAACTCGGAGCCGACCAAGTTCTCGATTCCTTCGAGAGTATCACCGTCGGCTTCGTCCCCGCTGCCGATGCCGGTCAATAAACTCACGGTAACAGCATTCTGGGCATCTGCGTAGGTAACAGTATCCACTCCGTCATCAACAAGGTTGTCATATTCATCAAGGTAACCGCCCCTTAAGATGTCCCCCTTGTCTCCCCCGTCCAGCAGGTCGTCGCCTTCGCCGCCTTCCAGTAGATCCCTGCCTTCTTCGCCCAGGAGGATATCGGCACCGCCTAATCCGTACAGTTTGTCGTCGCCTTCACCACCGACAAGGACATTATCGTTCTCGTCTCCATACAGCTTGTCTCCGCGCATGGAACCGACCAGATTTTCGATTCCGATGAGCTGATCGCTACCCTGGTCATCGTCGTCGTAGGTGGGGATAATATCTTGAAAGGTGCCTATACGGAGATCGACAGTCACACCAAGTGAGGCATTGGCATAAGAGGCAAAATCACCGCCTTCTCCACCTTCGAGCTTATCGTCGCCTCCTTTGCCTTCCAGGATGTCATCGCCCTCACCACCCTGTAGCCAGTTGGCATTTTCATCCCCGATCAGCTCGTCATTGTAAGCGGTCCCAATGAGGTTGGTGATATGAGTGAGAGTATCGCCTTCGGCCTCACCGCCTGATCCGGATTTAGTGCTGAGATCGACTACAACTCCTTCGGTGGCGATTTCGCTTACGTAGGAGGCAGTATCAACGCCGCCTGCCCCGGTACTGTTCTCCAGGTTCCCGTAGAGCTTATCGGCCCCGTCTCCGCCGTATAGTATATCATTGCCCAAACCGCCTTCGAGAATGTCGTCCCCGGTTCCGCCGAAAAGCTCGTCCGCGCCTGTTCCGCCTGTTAACCTGTCATCTCCAACCAGGCCGTAAAGCTTGACGTCGTTATTGTCTGCGATGAGGATATCATCCCCGGCAGACCCTTCAATGTTTTCAATATCGGCAAACGTATCACCCTCTGCTTCACGGGTATTCTTATGAGCGTCGGCTGGGTTCATATAGATGGTGATGCCTGTGGTATCATCACCTACATTATCATCCGCAGCGTTCCTATAGGATGCTGTGTCATCTCCGTCACCTCCGTTATAGGCATCAGCCCCGGCACCGCCAATCAGGACGTCATCGCCTGCGCCACCGTCCAGGATATCGTCGCCGGCTTCGCCCCTAAGAACGTCGTCTCCACCTCCACCGTACAATTCGTCGACACCGCCGCCTCCGGTCAGGATATTGTTATTTGTGTCTCCGTACAGCACATCAGGAGAGGAAGAGCCGGTCAGGTTTTCAATACCAATAAAGGTATCTCCGGCTGCGTCACCCGTATTCGATATTACCCCGCTCAGGTCTGCAGTAACACTGGCTGTGGCATTCTCATAGGAGACAGTATCAGCGCCTTCGGCGCCGTCCAGCTCGTCGGCACCAGGACCTCCTATGAGGATATTATCCTCTTCATTACCTATAAGGGCGTCATTATGGACCGAACCTATCAGGCCTTCTATGCCCGCAAGCTCATCCCATCCGGTGTCATTTCCTGTTTCCTGCTCCCAGGTGATACTCAGATCAACGAAGACCGGAGTTGGAGCCGATGCATAGGAGGCATAATCAAAGCCTTCACCGCCGAAGATGATATCATCACCCATACCTCCCTCGATAATATCATCTCCTGCCTGGCCTAGGAGGATATTGGCATCCGCGTTACCGGTCAGGATATCGTCATACTCGGATCCAACCAGGCCCTCAATACCGACGAGCAAATCCTCACCCGCTCCAACGGTATCCTGTTCGGTGGTATCGTTCAGGAGATCAACTGTTACACCGCTTTCGGCTTCAGCATAGGAGGCAACATCCAGACCATCGTCGTCGGCAGGGTCACCACCTTCGACATAGCCATAGATATCGTCATCACCCAGGCCGCCGCTCAGAAGGTCCTCACCCAGCCCGCCGTAAAGGGTGTCATCACCCTCCTCACCGACAAGAGTATCATCACCGTCCCGGCCATAAAGGGTGTCATTCCCGCTGCCGCCGGTCAGGATATTATCCTCGTCAGTACCCCATAGTGTGTCATTTCCCTTGGAGCCGATTATATTCTCAAAGCCCCGGATCGTGTCTAGTCCGGCTCCCCCAGTGTCCTGCTCTTCAGTTTCGGCAAGATCAACTTCAACGGCAGTTCCGGGATACATATATGAAACCGTGTCATTACCCTCACCGGCATTCATAAAATCGTTCCCTGTGCCACCCTCGATCAGGTCATCGCCTGCACCGCCAAACAGGGTATCATTCCCCGCATCACCGGAAATAAAATCGTCTCCGGCCAGGCCGTAGATGGTATCAGATCCCGCACCGCCGATGAGCATATTATCCGTCTCATCACCGGTGAGTGTGTCATTATAATCGGTGCCCACAGCACCCTCTATGCTCTTGAAGACATCCGTTCCTGCACCGACCGTATCCTGGTTACCATCCGACAGGCCCAGATCGATGGTGACGGCAGCCGTACTGAAGACGTAGGAGGCCATGTCAAAACCTTCGCCGCCCACGAGAGCATCATCTCCCAACCCTCCTTCAAGCGTGTCATCACCACCCCTGCCTTCAAGAAGGTCATTACCTTCCCCGCCCATAAGCAGGTTATCGTTTGCATCACCCTGCAGGGTATCGTCTGCGCTGCCACCAATAACAGTTTGGATGTTGTAAACACCCTCCGTTCCCTGGGCCTGCCCGGGCTTTCCATCTTCCGGGGCCAGCAGGTCGACAACGATCGACGTGGTGTAGGCCGAATAGTCCAGACTATTTCCTTCAAGCGGACCGCCGCCATCAATAGTGCCTTTAAAGGACTCGCCGTCTTCAAAAACAAAAGTATCTTTGCCGCTTCCGGTTATGACCTTCTCCATAGCGGCGATTTCATTTGTAATGTTCGAACCATAGGCAACAGATACATCACCGGAACCAGGGATATTGACAGTGAGATCGGCACTTATTTGAGAGAAATCAAGGGTGTCGGGAAGGTGCTCGGCAGAAGCTTCTTCGGCTTCTTTCATAACATCAAGTATATCGACAGTCTCCGCGGCACCGGACAGCACTTCGGCGGCCGAGGAGAGCAAGTTCCGAATAACATCTTTAACATCTTCGTTTTCTATATCAGCCAAAAGGCTCTCGAGGTCATCGAATACCTTGTCGCTCCCCCATCCGTCCCGGAACCTGTAGATATCGGATCCCATGGTCCCTGACAGCCAGTCGTCACCGTATCCGCCGTCAAGCATGTTATTCCCGAAACTACCGATAAGGATATCGTCATAATCCGACCCTATAACGCTCTCGATCTCTTTAAGGGTATCAAGATCCGAGCCGCCGGTAATTTGGGGCAGGGGGTCCCAGAGGTTGATGAATACCGCGGCATCAGCATCTTCATAGGAAATGGTGTCGCTCCCAGCCCCGCCCTTCATGACGTCAGAGCCGTCTCCACTCATCAGGAAGTCATTCCCGCTGCCGCCGCTAATAACGTTGTACGCGTCATTGCCGATAAGGACGTCATCATAATTGGAGCCGGTAAGGCCCTCCATGTTGATCAGGGTGTCCTTGCCATCTCCCGCAGAGGTATAGATTTTTTCACCGCCCGCGCTGTATGTGACAATATCGCCATTATTGAATTCATGATCGATGACAGTAAAGGTGTCGTTAGTATAATTGACTGAAGAACCGTCTGATGGGGTAAAGGATTTTATTAGACCATCCTTTTCAAAGCCGTGGGTGCCGCCTGGATAAATAGGAGACAGATCAACGGCGGTGGTATTGTCCATAAGCCTTAGACTGAAGGCATCGGCACCGTCTGTTACAACCTTATAGATCTGACCGTCATTAAGGCCTCCGATGCTGTCGTTTCCGCCGGCATTATAGGTAACCTCATCACCGTCAGTGAAGCCGTGACCAATAATTGTTATTTTATTACCCGTGTAGTCAAGTGAGCCAGGGGTGGAAGGAGTAAAGGATATAGATCCCCCATCATACTCGAAGCTGTGGGCTCCACCGGGAGCGGAAAGAGTCACATCGACAAAATCGCCACTTCGGCTCTTCAGTTTGAATGTGTCCCCTGATACATTGACGACTTCATATTCCTGTCCCTCAACCAGGCCTCCGACAGGATCATTTACGTGAGATATGATCTCCCATTTCCTGGTGTCCTGGACCCCGTCGATATTAAGGTCAACCCGGACCCCGTCCGTCGCGTAAATGTATGAAGCGATATCCCTGTCACCAAGCGGGTTATCGTCACCCACCCAGGAATCACCGCCGTCCAGTGTATCATCACCCAGACCGCCGATGAGGGTATCCGATCCCAGACCGCCGGAAAGAGTATCGTCACCCTCACCGCCCCGGATGATATTATCGAATAGATTACCCTTCAGGGTATCATCATATCTGGAGCCGATAACGTTATGGATGCCGATGATATAGTCATGACCGTCAGCGCCGTCGCTGTGGGGAACAATACTCCCCGGATCTTTTGCCTCTTCCGGGGTCATAAAAAGCAGGTTCATCAGTGCATCTTCGGCCAGGCCCATATCCAGGCCCAGATTTACGGTCACGGAGTCAGAAGCACCGGCATAGGTGACGACATCTCCCTCACCGGCAAGGATCTTTGAGATGTAACTCTGGATTGTGCCACCGTCCAGGACATGCTGGGCGAGCGCTATGGGATCAATTTGGAACTGGTCCGCGATCGCGGCCGGGTCTCCGGCAAGCGCGGTAATAATGGCTATCAGATCCGCTTCACTGAACCCACCCAAGAGGACATCGTCGCCTAGGCCGCCGTCAAAGATATCCGCTCCTTTCCGGCCATAGATCACGTCATCCCCGGCGCCGCCTTTCAGGATGTTCGCTTGATCATTGCCCATGATAACGTCGTCGCCCGAACCGCCTATAACATTGGATATGTTGCTGAAGTAGGGAACGATCGCAACATCGTCTTCGGTATTCCATGCCTGCTGCCACAGGACCTGCTCCAGGTAGGGGATGGTGATACCCAGATCCACATAAACACGCTCTGTGTAGGCTGAAAGATCCAGGGTGTTGGAGCCGTAATCGAGCAGACTGTTGCCCAGGAGCTTATCGAGCCAGTTGGGCTTGCCTATGGTGCCGTTGAAGGTCGCACCGTTTTCAAAGACAAACTTGTCGTTGCCCTGGCCGTCTATGATCATCTCAATGTTCGCTGTTTCGAACACCTTGTTGGTGCCGTCCGTGACGCTGACACCACCGCCCTCGTGTATGGTAAAGGTTAGATCAGCGGTACACAGCGTGAAGTCTAGGATGTCAATGATGCCGTCATCGTCAGGCAACTCGACAATCGTATCTGCACCCCAGCCGTCCATAAACATGTAGATGTCCGAACCGGCTCCGCCGGTCAGGAGATCATCGCCTGACTTTCCATCCAGGATATTGATAACACCGCTTTTGCCTGTCAGGACATCGTTGCCGGGCGTACCCTCGATATTTTTCAGACCCACGGACTGCATAAACTCGTCGATTACGCCCGTGTCATCGGAGTAGGCTACAGTCTCTTCTCCCGCAACAGAAGGGGTTACGGTCAATTTGGCCTGTTCACCCACCACCCGGTTCATATTTGATATGGTATAGGTACTTTTCCCGGCCGGAGTAACCGTTCCGTTTTCAAAATCCACAGCAACATTGAGCTCATAGGCCGAGTAGTCCAGCGTGTTTGTAACACCGGCACCGCCGTCGATGGTTCCGGTAAATTCAACCTCGCCCTGGAAAGCGAATGTATTGTCCCCGCTTCCGCCGACCAGACTGCTGACATTCTTTACATTTTCAATTGATATTCCGTCCGTCAGGAGGGAAAGTACATCCTCAGGAATAATTCCCAGGGAAGACCAGGTATCCGGCGCAGTGTTTATGGAAACGGCTACATCGTCCGTTACATCATCATGTTTAACAGTAAAAAGAAGATCAGCGGAAACAGGCGCGGCGTCCAGTGTATTGGTTCCGCCTCCTCCGTCAATAGATCCGGACCATTTGGCGTTATTCTCGATGATAAAAGTATCCGCGTTGTTATCAGAACCCTTCAGGTTATCGATGCCACTGAATATGAAACCGCTTACAATCCCAGTGTTGTCCCCGGTCAGATTCCAGGTGGCGCCAGTATCGGGGCCAACAAGTGTGTCAGTACCGCTCCCACCGATGATCTTTTCTATATTGGCGGAACTGGTAAGTACGTTGTCTGAGTTGTTATCGTCCGATACAGTAATAGAGCCATCGGCGTTCAGAGTGAAAGTAAGGTCGGTTGTAACAGCAGAGAAATCGAGTGTATCCGTTCCTTCATCAGGATCCTCCAGAACCGAGTCATCACCCCAGTCATCCTCGAACCTGTATGTGTCGTCCCCCAGGCCCCCTCGAATATCATCGCTTAGACCCGTGTTTCCGGTAAGGGTATCATCGTCATCGGTTCCGACTATATCCTCCAGGAGATATCCGTAACCTTCAAGGGCTGATCCCTGAAACAGGGTAGAGGTCTCAACTGGACCGGTGCTGTATTCAAGCTTCCAGTCGCCGCCCAGCTCAGTGCCGCCCGTATCATCGGTAGACGCGGCTACATCCGCTCCGATAAACTCACTTAAATCTTCAACAAACTCGATACCTAGATCTCCGTCCGCGATGTTACACCCGTAAAGGAGGACATCCCCTCCCTCCTTCATGGCGTTCCGCCACGCCTTGAGCCTTGAGGAGTATTCTTCCAGCTTATCCCTGTTTATGATGCTGCTTCCCAGGCGCAATGTCCCCACCGCGCCGTGGGATACAATGTGTACGGCGCTTATTCCCTGGTACTGCTCCAGGGTCTCGGTAATCTGCTTAAGGCCGTCTCTATCGGAATCCAGGATCACAACCTGGTAGGAGGATTCTTGGGGGTTTTCATCTCCTCCTCTTAGGGAGGTCTCCATATCCGATAGGGAATCTTCTTCCTCGGCAACAATTGATATCAAGGCGTCCGAATCCCGGGCCTCTTCAATACTGTCTTGGCCTTGGACTTTGTTAATGTCTACGATCTCGTCATTTTCAAGAGAGGTCTGTGTCTCCTTCTCTAAATCCATATCAACATCGGAAATCTTGGCATCAAACCTATCCAAAAGGGTTTCATAATCAGGGACAGAGGAATCAATAAAGATGAGCTGCTTTCCACTATTTTGTGTCAGCAGATGATAGACTTGAGGCGAGACACTGGTATCGGCGGGTCCGGGATCAGTGGAATCTTCCTTATCTGCGGTTGCTTCCTGTGTTTCCGCAACTTCTTCCTGGGAGGTATCAGAAATGGTATCACTCTCAGAGGTATCCTGGGTATCAGCTTCCGCTCTATCTGGAAGACCTTCATCATAAGATTGCGTCGATCCAGCCTCGTCATCAGTTACACGAGCTTCATCATCCTGAGATACAGGAGCGGCTTCAGTTTCCTCAGTTTCGGCCGAGGTTACCTCGGCCTCCGGGGACTGGCTGTCCGGTTCAACAAGGGCAGGGACAGGATCGGTGATTATATTATCCTGCTCCTGCAGATTCTGTGATGCCATTACCGGATCTGCTGAAAGCAACAGACGCCTTTCCAGGGTCTCGAACAGCATCCTGCGCCTGACCAGGTCCTTTTCTGGAGAGAACTTGGCGGAAAAGGACCTAAGCTTGCCAGCGATTCTTTTTAGATGTGACATGTATGAATTCACCTGACATGAGAGGTTAATATTTCATATGCCGGTTACTATAATAATAGGCTAAAGGACCACCAAAAAAACCACTTCTCGCCTGATGATCGACTCTTAAGGGAGGGGATAAAAACCAAGCAATCAGCCAAGGACATTCCATCCCTTGGGCAATTACATGTTATATTGCTGTTTTTATTGCTCTTTTTATTATGTAAATATTATTATAATTTACATTTAAACAGGGTGTCAATCATGATAATATTGTATTTTTACTAGTACTTTTTATAACTGTTTTCTAATACTTTTGTAATACTAATTCATTAGGAATATTAAAAAGTGTTTACCTATTAGATTTGATCAATTCGTATAAGTCGTTACTCCGGTGAAAACCAGAGTCCAGAATATCTGTAACTATATGAAAAAGACCGGATTCCGGGTCAAGCCCGCCTATGAGAAAAAAAGTGAAACCCGTCGGTGCGAGTCAATGCCGCCAAGACTACTCCAGCCACTGATTAATCCCTTCAAGGTCTTCCTTCCTCAGGGTGCCTACCGCCCTTTTCAGACGGAGGCTGTTCAGGATATAATCATATTGCGATCTGGAATATTCCAGCCTTGACTGGTGCAAGTCCCTTTCCGCATCAAGGACTGCCAGACTAGGAAACAGACCTGATTTGAACCCTTCTTTTTTTGCCTCCAATGCTATTTCATTGGAAACGACTGACTGTTTTAGTGCCTCTGTATTTTGAATAGCGCTCTTAACTCCGAGGAAAGCAGCCCTGGCCTCACGTCTAGCCAGACGAATCTCCTTTTCCAATTCCTGTTCAGCCGCCTCGGAGAGCATACGGGCCTCCTTGACTTTGGAGAGAACGGAAAAACCGCGAAAGATGGGGAGATTCAATTGTATAATGGCTTCCCTGGTCTCCAGGTCGCTGTCACCGCCGAACAGGGAACCACCCTCATAATCCCTGTTTATTCGCCCCACAAAGCTGACGGTCGGCAAATGGCCGGCCTTCTGCCTTTCTATCTCCTGCTTCGCTACAAGCACATCCTGTTGCCGGACCTGCATTTCAAGGTTCTGCTCCTGAGACGCTTCTATCCATTCATCTATATTATCCGGTTCCGGACTTACTAACGGCATCTCCTCTCCGGCCGCTTCGCCCCCGCCACCTTCGGATGTTACGGATAAACTTGATGAGTTCTGGGAAGATATTAATCTGGCGGGATTATATATCTTCTTACCGGTGATCTCCGCAAGGGCCTCGAGCGCGTCATCAAGCTCGTTTTCAACCCCTATCCTTGATGCAGTCATATAGGCAAGCCGCGCATTGGCATCGTGAAAATCCGTTATAGGAGCCAGGCCATTAGCGTAACGTTCCTTTGCCAGCTCAAAATGGAGTTTTACCGCCTCTTCTTCTGACTTGGTAAACTCAAGATTGTCGTAAGCTTCTAGGGCGTCAATATAAGCCTGAGCGGTCCTGAGTATCAGATCCTGTTCCGCTGCCTGAAACTCCAAATCCGCACTCTTGACCTCTTCTCTGGCCTGAGACAGTCTTAATAATGATGAATATTTAAAGATAGGTTGAGTCAGGGTCAGGTTATAGCCCTTGCTTGGGTAGCGTGTCAGATTTTCACCATAGACAGCGACATCCGTCTCGAATATCTCCTGTCTAGTGCGCTGATAATAAGTATCCAAGCTTAGCGTGGGCAACAGTTCCGAGTAGGCCTGCTTATATGTCTCCGGAGAAGCCGCATGTTTGCTTCTTTGGCTTTGGAAGGTTGGATCGTTTTCCTTGGCTAGGCCGTAGATTTGCATAAGGTCTTCTGCCTTCGCCGGTGGACAATAAAACGACGTTAAAAAATAAATCGACAATAATATCAAATACTTGAAGCGGCCCTTCATTAGTAAAGCAAATTTCGGTTTGGAAGACGTATAATAGGGAATCATGACGCAGCCCTCCTTTTCGGCTTTAGCGGATACTTTTTTAGATATTATGGGATAAAGAATAAATGTAGTGGAAATATGTTTTTACTATTGTTTTTCAAATAATGGAAGATATTTTTAAAAAATATTCCGTGGTTCCCGGTTAAAAATTTTTTCATAAAATTTTAAAGCTTATAGGTCTCATAGAGCTTAGAAATTGAGTATATATAAAATCCTGACCAGACACCGCTTAGAACTATATTAACTATAGATAAAAACTAAGAAAATCTACATTTTCCTGTTTGCCGTAACAAGGAAGAAAGGCATCTCCAGATCAATTCGATCCACCTTTATATTTTCGAATCCAGAGCTAACGAGTTGTTCCTCGTATAGACCCGGCGATCGAAAGGAACGGAAAAAAAGTAAGAACGGCAGAATGGAACAGGGGATTTCCCCTTCCCCAACCTCAAAGGGACCTCTCTCGAAGATAAGCATTGTTCCGCCCGGCTCCAGAGATTGTGAGGCCCTGGAAATCAGCTTTCTTGCTTCCTTTTCCGGCCAGTCATGGAGCATGGATTTAAATATTATCATATCAAATCCCTTTGGCAATGTATCCTTCAGGGCATTTCCTTTTAAAAAGGTTATTCTACCAGCCTCGGGTTCGGAACCAATATGCTCTCTCCCAATATCACAAACAAGGGGGAGGTCAAAAACAGTTGCCGAGATCACCGGGTATTTCCTGCATATCTGAAGTGCGAATTCGCCACTGTTTCCTCCGATATCCAAAATACGGTGGTACCGAGCAAAGTCATGGTATTCCATGCACACAGGAGCCTCATATCTTGTCAGGGATGTCGTAATCCTCATCCAGCGTCTGGTCAGGTCATAGTTACCTGGGTTGTAGTCATAACATCTGTTATAGCCGAACATGTCGAAAACACGGGCATTTTGATTAAATTGATCCGGATTCCTGATCAAGGCGGTAAAGAGGTCCGTGAAATCAGGGGTAACAAAATTTACAAACTCAAGTTTGGCAATCAGGAGATCACGATAGGGTAACGCCTTTATAAATTTCCGGCTCAGCTTGATCTCTCCGTCCTGTTCCAGGATGACCTGATTCGCCTTAAGCAGGTTGATCAGCAGGTATAGCCCCTGATGATCCCATTCGAATCTCATTTTCAGGTCATGCAGATTGCTATGCTGAGTTTTATTTAGATAGTCGATGAAGCCTGTTTCAAAAGCGGTTCCCAGGGCTCGCGCGTCGATTAGGGTCTTCATGAATTCATCCACGCGGAGATAGTCAAGAACCTTGTCCTTATCATGATTGTTTGGGCCTGAATTATCCACAGGGGTTTATCCTCAATCTCAGCTTCCTTGCGGGAAGGTGCTGAGGGCACTAAGATAGGGATTCAGAAAAAACCGTAATAGGCGCTCTTCAGGATTATAAAGTCATTACCTTCCATCCTGTAATCGAAACCCACGTCATATTGCAGGTGATCCAGTTTTGATCGGTTTTTTTCCACAAAAGAGACAAGCTCTTCCGGATATTCCATCCTGTGCAGGAAAAAGATCAGTTGATCCACATTGATTCTTGAAAAATACACACTATCATTTTCCTGTTTGTTGGCCACCACGATGACCTTGCACCTTTTCAGTTCGGGCCAGAGGATTTGATCGACAGGTATCCGTGTTGAGTCGATATGGGCGGAACACGCCGTTTTGGCCATAATCTCATCCATCTCTGTCTCAGCATCAAAAAAGAAGTAAAAATTTTCCAGCCTTGTTTTCCCGGCCGTTAGAGAGTAGCAGATTCCCGAGGAAACAGTGCTCCCGGGGTTGCCGATGTACATATGGATCTCCTCCAGATCCCTTGCCCCTGAAATGAGATCACCGTTGATATCTATGGAGAACATAAAGTAGGGATGATTTTCATTCACCTTTATCTTACACATGATAAAAGGCCTGATAATATCCAGGAGACCGGTGATAGATCTCGTTCTTTCCCTCCTCCCGTAGTCATAAAAATAGAGCTCCCAGACTATGTCATCTCCCAACCGCTTAACTCCCCACACCGTATTTGATTCTCCCACGCCTTCCCGGATAGCCTGCACAAGATCAAAAAACCGTTCATGTACGCCCACCTGCTCAAAGGAATTATACAACAGGTTTACGGACCTGAACTTGTTTTCAAAGGGGACGGCCGGCGTATATTTCCACAGGCAAAAATCATAAAAGATATCCTGACTTGTGGTGTATTCTATTCGATCCATTCGTACGCTAAGACCTCCTTGGCTGGAATAAAATAAGACCCTACCTTAATCCTCCCCCAAAAGGGGAGACAGGAGTTCTTTTTCATCCCCGTATTTCCGGATATAGGCCCTGGAAAGTCCCCAGCATGACAGGGATCTGCATCTATCCCTATAAACGCATTTCCCGAACCCGCACTCGGCAAATTTTCTCCAAAACCTGTCCGGAAGAACGGTCTCGGGAAAATAGTTATCGAAAACCGCCGGTTCCTCGATTGCCAGGCATTCAGGAAAACTTTTAAGTACCAATGGTTTGCCTTCCGGTCTGATAACAGCCAACAATTTCGGAAGCAGCCTAAGGAAATCCTTCATGCTTACCACAAGATCGCCGGTATCCGATCTTTCCATGGGGAAAAAATTCCACAAATGAACCTCGCTGATTTTCTCTTTGGATAGAAAGGCCATAAGCCGGGGAATATCATGATAATTGGCCTTGGAAAGGACGGTGTTGCTGATAACATTAACTTCAAAGGATTCAAGGTTCCTGATGCCCTGCATGGTTTCTCTGTAGGAACCCTTTTTCCTGGTAATCGCATCGTGAACGTCCTCTGTACCGTATATGCTGACAAAGAATTCATTCACTCCCTGATCAATTAGACGCTGGAGGTATCCTTTATTGCTGAGTTTTCTTCCGTTCGTCTGTATCTGTATCTTCTCGAACCACCCCAGAGAGGCGGCAAACCGGATATACCGGTCCAGATCATCGAAGGTCGTAACCTCAGCACCGGAAAGGATAAGGTTCTTATACCTGCCTCCTTTTCTGATATTCAAGAGCACTCTCTTGAAATTTTCAAATCCGATGGGAGGAAGCTGTTCCCTCATCCCCGAAAGCATGCAGGTGATGCAGTCATTGTTACAGCCGAACCAGACAGATATAACAACATATGTACTGAGATCAACCCTGGAGTATGTCGTCATTTGTCAATAAGGCTCCTGGTACTCCCCTTTACCCCAAAATAAAGGGTGAGAAAATCCCTCCCCTGTCTGTCAATGCCTCCGGACAGGTGCCCGAATATCTGGGACTTTACCGGTTCATACAGGGCATGAAATTGCTCATCAGGAATCGAATAGTGCCGTACTATGTCCAACAAAAAAGGATAAAGTTCACTCAGCCTGAGATTAGCCCTGTACATATTGATATCAAAGGATTTTCTTGGGTTACCTTCCTCGCTCACTTCGAAATATAGGAATTCTTCATACCCGATCTTTTTGGAAACGAGTTTCACAATACCTTCGGCGATTTCAGAAGGTTTTTTACGTCCCCGGTCATAAAAAAATCCGGGTAATCTTTCCAGCATATTTTCGACTGGAAATAAGGGAAAACAGGTATATGCCGCCTTGGCGCAAATCCTGTTATCAGACGCGTCCCACTTGAAACCTTGGTGTATCAAGAAAGGCTCAAGCTGCTGGGGATTAACCCTGCTCATTTTCTCAAACCTGCCCCCAAACTCCAGGTATGACTTGTAAAGGCGGTTTGTCTTATTCTTCTCAAAACCGAAAAGCACAATATTGGCTTCATGCAGTTTCTCTTGAAAGGTTTTGAGAAAACCTTCGGGCATGTCTATTTCCCTGCAGATATCTATTATTCTCCCATGTGTTTCCTGAGACAACCCAGATCTTTGGAAGCCCATCAGAAAACGCTCCGATATGAGGGTCTCCCGCAAAATTTTAAAAGAATGTTCAACACCGACACGCACACCCAGTTCATTTACAAGTTCAAACAGAAAACCGGCCTTTTTATCTGTTGCTTCCACTCCGGCTACAGGCGGCATATCAGGGGAAGAAGTCCCCGCCCTGGCTTCGGCCACCTGAGAATCTTCCGAAGGGGATCCGAGGTTAGCATCGCGTCCCGCAATCTCTTCCACGCCATAATAAACCGTAAAAAAATTCATTCCTTCCCGGTCAATACCGCCTGACAAATGTCCGAAGGTCCTGTGCCTTATCGATTCATACAGGGCATGAAACCGCCCCTTATCAATGGAAAAGTAGCGGCACATTTCAAGTAAAAAAGGGTACAATTCACATAATTGAAGATTGGCCCTGTATATATTTATGTCAAAGGATTTTCTCGGATTACCTTCTTCCGTGACTTCCAGATACAGGATATCATTATGATGGACTCTCCGCACGGCAAGGCCAAGAAGGTTTTTCACCAGTTTGATGACCGTTCCCTGCTGATTGGGGTCTAATATCTTAGACAGCTTTTTCATTATTCTTTCAACAGAAAGAGAAGGATACCAGGTATAGTCAGTGATTGCCTGTCTGGTATTGTCTGATGCAACCCACTTGAAGCCTCTGTGCATGAGGAAATGGTCAGACGCCTTTGGCCGGGCTTTTATTTCTTTTTCAATTTTCTCATAGAATTCCAGGTAGACTTTGTAAACACAGGCGCTTTCCTGTTCCTCTAAACCAAAATGAATATAGTCAGCATCGGACAGCTTTCCATCAAGCTTTACCAAAAAGTCTTCCGGCATATCCATACGAACACATATGTCCCGAATCCTTTCATGGATATTCTCTCCTATGGCCTTCTTACTCGTGCCCAGCAGGAAGCGATTCGAAAAAATACTTCTTTTGGTAAGCTTAAAAGAACGTTCAATGCCGATTTGCACATCCAGCTCTTTAACAAGCTGAAATAGAAGGTCGGCATTTTCACCTTTTTCGGTTGATTGACGGGGCTCCGTCTCAAACGCACCGTATTTGGCCTCGTAGTCCTGAAGGGCATTATCAAGCAATAAAGCAAGGCGCTTGGCTGCAAAGGGGTTCAATATGATACAGGCGATTGATCGGACCTCGGCCTCCCTCTCTGAGGTATCCGAGGATTGGCGTATCCCAAACTGGAGGATAACTTCTTCCTGTCCGGCGGATAGTCTGGCTACATTGGCGTAAACACGGCGAATATTCGAGCTGTCATAAATAATCTTCCTTTGTACGTCTGAATGAGCGGTTTCCTCGGTAATTTCAGCTTTTTTTCGGCCCTTTCTGTCAGCCATGTAAACCATTTTTTCAATTATCTCTTATTATCTCATCAATTATTGTCTTGCCTGCGTTACTATGAATTAATGGAAGATTATAGAAAAAGACTTTAAACATCAAGTTATTATACTTTGATAGGCGCTCAGCCAAATCTTTTTATTACCTATTATGCTGCTCCCCCTCATAAGCAGGCTGCGTTGTTGATATGGTGAATCCGAGAAAGTTCGTTTTAGAGTGATCTTAGTCATTGGGGTATCCTGTGAAAGATTTCATCCATTGCCTCCTGTACTCCGGTCTCAAAATCCCCCTCACCATTGATTATTATATCCGCATTAACGCTGACTTTTTCCTTCTGTATTTCAAGTAGGTTTCTGACAACTCTCAGGTAATTGTCAAGATATCTATCAAGCCAGATAATGCGTTCCCTGTAATCAACTTGGCCTGAGAAGTAACCGCTGGTGAACTCTTTTATCTTGCGGCCCAGGGCTACATCAAAAGGTGTTTCTATCCATAT
>CAYQNR010000002.1:6925-15995 GCA_964418945.1 uncultured Desulfobacteraceae bacterium | reverse complement strand
TGAACTCTTTTATCTTGCGGCCCAGGGCTACATCAAAAGGTGTTTCTATCCATATCAACAGGTCAATATACGCTGCAGTGAGTCTGTGCTCTTTTCCAAGGGGCATCTCAAAAACGATATACTTATTGGGCCTGATTTCAACACCCGTCAAAGGATCAATAACGGATTCCCCCATCTTTAGACTTTCCAGATGCTCGGGCAGGTTGGGGATAACAAAATCGTTAAAATCGGCTCCGTTCGTCATCCATTTTATAAGGTTATCCACTGATTCGCCTGTCATCCTTTCATAATGATCATAATGGATGGTTGGGGCGTTATTTAATCTTTCCGCGATTGCCTTCACCAGAGAGGTCTTGCCGCCACCGATTATCGACGCAACCGCAATTATATAATTCATCGTGAACTCTCTTCTAATCTTTGCCTGAACCGCTACCCGTTTTTAAATTTGTTGACAATATAGTCTGCCAATGATAATAAAATTCTTTTTATTTTATAAACTCCTTGTTCCATTTGACCAAAATTTGGTCTCCTGCAGGTACCCGGGTCAATAAAAATATAAGTCCCGGCACCAAAGGAACAAATTAAGGGCCTCACGGGACCAAATATCTTTTAAGAAAAGTCCGAAAGGAGAGTCTATCGTATGAGACGCTATGAAACCATTTATATTGTCAACCCCAACGTCAGTGACGAAGAATATCATGAGATAAGCAAAAAGTACAATAGTCTGATTGAAAACCGCAACGGGGTCATCGTCAAAACACAGGAATGGGGGAAGCAGAGAATGGCCTACCCCGTGAAGAAGTTTTACAACGGCTTTTACTTCCTGCTGGATTTCTGCGCGGATCCCGGGGTTACCGCCGAGCTTGTAAGAAATTTCAAGATCGATGAAAGGATCCTTAAACATCAAACCATCAAACTGGCCGACAAAGCTGACCCTAAAGAATTGATCCTGGAGGAGAAAGAAAACTCTAAGGAGATCAAAAACGCGGGTGGTGCCGACAAGGGGCCGGACACGCCAGAACAAGGATCAGATACCATAAATAGTATGGAGACCATGGAAGAGAGCGAGGGAAAGAATGGAGATGGAGAATGAAAAGCGTCGTGGAGGCATGGCCTTTCATAGGAGAAAGGTATGCAGGTTTTGTGCGGACAAGAATCTCACAATAGATTATAAGGACGCTAAAATGCTCAGGGCATTTACAACGGAGAGGGGCAAGATCGTCCCTAGAAGGATATCAGGCAACTGTGCCAAGCACCAGCGAATGCTAACCATCGCTATAAAAAGGGCCAGGAATATCGCCCTGTTACCTTACACCACGGCTATAGTCAGATAGCGGTCTTCCGATTGTTCTCCTTAAACTGATTCGCCGAAACCCAAATAGGTTTCAATTTTCTAAATCCTATTATTTCAGGAGATTGGCTACCCATATAGATATGATGATTTCAGCCATAGCGTGGTGTGCCGGATCGGTCATTTTCTTTTTGCTGATCTCAGCCTATTTGCCTTTTATCGGACCTCTTTTCAGTCTGCTGATCCCTTTGCCTTTTTTATATTACACAAGAAAATTGGGGTTGAGTCAGGGATGGAGAATCGGTTTTATTTCCGTATTCATCGTAAGTCTTCTCGCAAGGCTAATAGGATCCACCCATTTAATATTATTATGTCTTGAGTTAGGGATAGTCGGCCTTATCATTTCCGAGCTATTTGAAAGGGAATTGACCTTCGGTCTCACCATATTCTGGGGGACCGTCCTTATGTTGTTCATCAGCGCGGTTTTCCTTCTCTTTATAGGTTTCTCCCAAGGGATGAGTCCTATTGAACTTATCCTTGACTACTTCCAGTCCAACCTTGATAATTCCATCACCCTTTATGAAGGTATGGATCTAGATCAGGAGAAGATGCTCCAGGTAAAAGAGCTCGGAAGAGTATTGAACTACATAATTGCGGAGATTTATCCGGCCCTTCTTATAATCGGAGCGGGTGTAGTAATATGGATCAATGTGGTGATGAGCAAGCCGTTGTTCTTATTGAAAGGGATAAAATATCCTGATTTAGGCAGAACGGACAGGTGGCATGCCCCGGAATACATGGTCTGGGGTGTTATTGCTGCGGGATTTTCTTTATTTTTTCCCATAAGTGGTATAAGATTTGTAGCATTGAACACCCTTATTGTACTTCTGGTTATATATTTCTTCCACGGTCTGGCCATTGTTATGTTCTTTTTCAACAGATATAATATCCCCATCTGGGTCAGACTAGGTGTATATTTCCTTTTAATGGTCCAGCAGATATTCATGCTTGTACTGGCCTTAGGGGGACTTTTCGATCAATGGATTGACTTTAGGAAAATTCACAATAAGGGAAGTGCTTCGGTCGAATCCTGAAGGGAATTCTTTTCTTTAATATTACGGGTGTTGCAGCCTTTGAAATGGCAGTTCAAAATCGGAGGAGATTCAATGAAGATTATTTTGAAAACAAATATAGATCCTTTAGGCCTGGAGGGTGAGACGGTCGATGTGGCGAACGGTTATGCCAGAAATTACCTAATCCCAAAGGGTCTTGCCATTGAGGCCAGCCCTCAAAATATCAAAATGATGGAGATGCAGAAGAAAAAGATCGATGCCAGGAGAATTAAGGCAAAAGAGGATGCAGAAAAGATAAAGCAGGACATAGGGGATACCGTGGTCACCCTGACCCATAAAGTTGGTGAGGAGGATAAGCTATATGGTTCCGTGACCAGCATGGATATCGCGGAGCAATTGCAGAATATGGGGATCTCCATAGACAAAAGAAAGATACTCCTTGATAAACCGATTAAGAATCTTGGGGAATTTGATGTCCCCATAAAACTCCATCCGGATGTAATGGGTTCGGTCAAGGTAGTGGTAGCCCCTGAGGCTTAGATTTATGTTAGGCGTATTGTTGGGCGCCATCGCCCGGAATGGGTTTTCAACACCAAGGGAAGTCTTTATATGACCCAGGCAAAAGAGAAATCACTTACAGCCCCTATCAAGGTACCTCCCCATAATATGGAGGCTGAACAGGCTATTTTGGGCGGGATACTTATTAACAACGATGCTATGAACCAGATCATAGATATCCTGATACCCGATTGCTTCTATCGGGAAGCCCATTCGCATCTATTTCAGGGAATGCTGAACCTGTATAATAGCAATGAGCCTATTGACCTCATAACGCTTTCGCAGCATCTCAAGAAGAATAATCTGCTTACAAAGGCCGGAGGAGCGGATTACCTTACAGCCCTTGTAGATGCCATATCCACTTCCGCGGGCATCGTCTCCCATGCGGAGATTGTACGTGACCTCTATGTAAGAAGAAAGCTGCTTCTCCAGTGTTCCACGATTTCCGAGTCATGTTTTCAGGAATGGCAGGGAACCGATGAATTACTCGACCTGGCTGAACAGTCTATCTTTGATATAGCCGAGGAAAAGGTCGGTGAAGGCTTCACATCCATGGATAATGTTATCAAGGAAAGCTTTAAAAAACTTGAGAGCGTGGCGGAACATGATGGTTTTATCACGGGCGTGCCCACGGATTTCACTGATCTGGACCGGCATACTGCCGGCCTGCAGCCTTCAGACCTGATCATTATTGCCGGCAGGCCCAGCATGGGGAAGACGGCATTGGCCTTGAACATTGGATATAACGCGGCTAAAAGGACCAGAAAAGGCGTTGCCCTATTCTCTCTGGAGATGTCAAAGATGCAATTGGGCATGAGATTACTGGGATTTGCAGCACAGATCAATGCCACAAAGCTTCGCACAGGCACCTTAAAGGACTCGGACTGGACAAATCTGACCCAAGCCGCCGGTAATCTGGCTGAACTTCCCATCTTCATAGACGACTCTTCCGGCCTCAGCGTCCTGGAGATGAAGGCAAAGTGCAGGAGGCTGCTGAAAAAAACCGATCTGGCCCTCATTATCATTGACTATCTCCAGCTGGTTCAGGGGAGAAGGTCGGCGGAATCGCGGCAGGTCGAGATATCGGAGATCTCCAGGTCGTTAAAGGCCCTTGCAAAGGACCTCAATGTGCCTGTTTTAGCACTCTCACAGTTGAACAGAAAGGTAGAGGATCGCCCCAACAAGAAGCCTCAACTTGCGGACTTGAGGGAAAGCGGGGCTATTGAGCAGGATGCCGACGTGATAGCATTCATCTACAGGGATGAGCTTTATCATGGCACAACAGATGAAAACCGGAATGTGGCTGAGATCAATCTGGCTAAACAGAGAAATGGTCCTACCGCTTATTTTAGGTTAACCTTTCAACCTGAATTTACCCGTTTCAGGGATTACGCCGAAGAAGAGTACGCGTAAAGAGGTCTCAGCAATAGAGAAAATACAAGGTAAAATAAGCGGCCTCAAAGCTGGCCATTTAAAACGCCTCCAGAACATCCATCGTCGTAGAATACCCCGTCACGATATCATACCGCGCGAACTCCTGCGGCGAATAGCCTCCATATCATTCGAAATTAAGAGACAAATAGGCCTGATCGTGTCAAGGAGCGGAGATGTAGTCTATGTTATGGTGGGAGATGATAAGCGCATATCCATCCCCGATCTCGGAAGGTTCAGATCCGGATCGGACCGGCTTACCGGCCTCAGGTATATCCATACACACCTTCATGATGAGCCTCTTTCAAGGGAAGACTTGATGGATATGCTTATTCTGGGCCTGGATCTTATTCTATGCGTCCAGGTCAACAGACATGGTATCCCGGGGAATCTCCAATACGCCCATGTCCTCCCTGAAAACCCTGGGAACCAACAATGGCAGCTGGTCAGCCTTCCTGATTTGGGACAATTAAACATCAATTTTGAAGATTTTATACAATCCCTGGAGGATGAAATAAGCAGGACCGGCAGGAGACAATCATCGCTAAAAGGTGAAAAGGCGATCCTTGTGGGGGTAACAACCTGTCCGGGAAAAGAGATGAAAGAATCATTGGAAGAGTTGAAGGCATTGGCAATCTCAAATGACCTGGTTGTGGTGGATACGGTCGTTCAGAATATAAAAAAGGTGGATCCCCGTTTTCTAATGGGCAAGGGCAGACTCAGCGAATTGGTACTCCGATGTATCCAGACCGGGACAAACCTGGTGATATTCGATAATGAGCTAACCCCGGCTCAGGTAAAAAACCTGGCTGATTATTCGGAACTCAAGATCATAGACAGGAGTCAGCTTATACTTGACATCTTCTCCAGGAGGGCTGCTACCAGGGAAGGAAAGATACAGGTAGAATTGGCCCAGTTAAAATACCTGTTGCCGAGACTGGCAACCAAGAATACCGCCATGTCCAGATTGACCGGAGGGATCGGAGGAAGGGGCCCCGGAGAGACCAAACTGGAGATTAACCGTCGGAGGGCAAGGGAACGGATTGCAAGGCTCAACAAGGAACTTATCAAGATAGGCAAGCAGAGAAAAGAAAGAAGAAGGCTCAGAAATAACAGGATGCTGCCTGTGATATCCATTGTGGGATACACAAACGCGGGAAAATCAACACTTCTGAATAACCTGACCAATAGCAACATCAGCGCCGGTCGCCGCCTTTTTGAAACGCTGGATCCAAGCAGCAGGCGACTCAGATTCCCCAGAGAGAGGGATGCCATTATAACGGATACGGTGGGATTTATCAGGAATCTCCCGGACAGCCTTATGGAGGCCTTTACCTCAACATTAGAGGAACTACACGACGCAGACCTGCTACTTCATGTAGTTGATGCGGCAAGTCCGCACATGGAGAAGCATATAAGGACTGTTGAAACCGTACTCACGGATCTGGATCTAAATGGGGTTCCTGCTCTTCTGGTTCTTAACAAAGCCGATCTGTTAAGAAAAGAAGATGTGGCCGGCTTATCCAGAATGTGGCACGGAATCCCTGTATCCGCCATTGACCAAAATACACTGCATCCGCTGCTTTTAGAAATTGAAAATTTGATTTTATCATCACATATTAAGGAGGTACACACATGATTAAAGAAATCACCGTCCAAGAGCTTAACATAGATGATTTCACCAATGGGAAGATCAAAGAGATCAAGTCCGCTGTCGGGGAAGGCACGTCTATCAATGCGCTCTCAGGAGGTGTCGATTCATCTACCGTCACTATGCTCGGACACAAAGCCCTGGGCACGCGTCTTAATAACCTATTCATCGATAATGGGCTCATGCGTGAGGGTGAGGCGGAACAGGTTTCGGGCTTTTTCAGAAATCTCGGAGTTGAGGTGGAAGTAATCGACGCTCGTGAAGAATTCTTCTCTGCGCTCAAGGGAATCACGGACCCGGAAGAAAAACGGGAGGCCATCACCCAGACCTTCTATAGGGATGTGTTCGGACGGATCGTCAAGGAAAGCGGGGCTAAATACCTTTTTCAGGGTACTATCTTGACTGACATAGACGAGACAGTTGCCGGGATCAAGAGGCAGCACAATGTTTTTGAGCAACTGGGGATAGACCCTCAGGACGCCTTCGGGTATCACATTATCGAACCCCTCATTCAGCTCCGCAAGGACGGTGTAAGGAAGATAGGCAAGGGCCTCGGTCTCCCGCAAGAGCTTTTTGACCGCATACCGTTTCCCGGACCAGCACTCGCGGCACGCGTTATAGGCGAAGTAACTCCGGAACGCATCGAAACGGTTCGCAAGGCAACCGCTGTCGTGGAAAATTCCCTAAAGGATACCAGTGCATTCCAGTACATGGCGATCCTGCATAAAGACCGTGTGACCGGCGTGCGCGACGGCAGGCGCGATTTTGGTCAGCAGATTGAGGTGCGATGCTGGGACAGTATCGACGCCAGGACCGCCACCCCTACCCGCCTGTCCTTTGAAATCCTCGAAAGAATCGCGGATGAGATAATCCAAAAAGTACCGGGCACTGTCAGCGTCACCTACAATATTGCCCCGAAGCCTCCATCAACCATCGAGGCAATATGATTTTTGTGGCTCATCCGGTTAATGAGTACATAAAGAAGTAAAAGATTAAACCTTATTATAAGTACCTTAATGGCCCATGGGGTTCTCTTTTAAGTGCCGAAAATATTAACAGCATGCCAACTACGTAAGGTGCCACCCAGGCGGACGGAATACTTATGAGATAATAGAGAATTCTCGAGTCCGGCCAAGCCTGGAAAAGGCTACCCGCCCGCCTCGTTTGGTTTTTTTGCGGGGTCATAGCACATAAACGAGTTCGCCGCTTAAAAGAGAGCCCCATGGGCCATATAGCGCAAAATATTTAGATATCATTAACTAGCGTACTTATTAACCGGATGAACCATTTTTGTTGATTATTCCGAGATAGAAACAGCGATTTCCGCTCAGAGCCAAAGGGCTTAATTACACTTACGGAAAGGAGAAATGATGGGAATTGTAAAGATCATGCCGTGCCTGGATATGAAAGACGGCCGGGTGGTAAAAGGGGTAAATTTTGTTGACCTGAAAGACGCCGGCGATCCCGTTGAAAACGCTGAATATTATCAGCGCGAAGGAGCGGATGAACTGGCCATGCTGGATATAGCGGCGACAGTAGAAAACAGAAAGACACGACTCCAATGGGTTAAGGATGTCTCTTCTGTAATCGAGATTCCTTTGACCGTAGGCGGAGGGATATCCACCCTGGAAGACATTGAAATGGTACTAGAGGCCGGTGCCGACAGAATTTCAATGAACAGCGCCGCAGTCAAGGACCCAGATTTGGTGAGAAAGGCATCAACAAGGTTTGGTTCCGAAAAGATTACCGTGGCTATTGATGCGAGAAGGAATGAAGATATGCCTTCCGGTTTTGAACTGGTAGTCTCCGGGGGCACAAAACCTACCGAACGGGATGCCATAGACTGGTCAAGACAATGCCAGGAACTGGGCGCAGGGACAATACTGCCCACCAGCATGGATGGTGACGGTACACAGGCCGGTTATGACCTAGAATATACCAGGGCCGTTTCAGATGCCGTGGATTTGCCTGTTGTTGCTTCGGGAGGAGCAGGAAACCTGGAACATTTTTATGAGGGGGTTGTTCAGGGAGGAGCACAGATCCTCTTGGCCGCCTCGGTCTTTCACTATCGCATCCTGAGTATCGGGGAGGTTAAGGAATACCTGAGAGAAAAAGGTCTGCCCGTCAATTTATGAATCTCCTTAAATGATCCGGTAACTCTATGCCGGATTTATATACAGCAGATTGATCCTGTAAAACCAGGAATCGCTAAAGTGGTATACATAGACAGAATCTAAAAGGAAAGGGCAGTCGTGAAACGATTTGATAGCCTAAATATCCTCTCGTTGAGTGTTTTAATTGCTCTTATCATTGCCGGATGCATAAAAATTCAGAGGCCGAGCCTGGATGCACAGTCCTACTTAAAGCGGGGACACCATAATTTCCAGAACGGTAATTATGACCAGGCCATCTCTGATTATAATAAAGCCATAGAATTAAATTCCTACTTTGCCGAGGCCTACTACACCAGGGGAAGCGCCTATGATAGGAAAGGCCGGCATGACTATGCCATCGCTGATTATACCAAGGCCATAGACTTAGACCCCTATTTTGCCGAGGCTTACAGCAACCGGGGGAGCTCGTATTATCAAATGGGCCGGTATAAGAATGCTATCACTGATTTCGACAAAGCAGTGCAGTTGAATCCCGGTTTTCCCGAGACCTTTACCAACCGGGGCGATACCTACTATTGTATAGGTAAATATGATAAGGCTATCCATGATTATACCAGGGCCCTTGAGATAAACCCCGGATATATCAGGGTATACAACAATCGTGGAAAGGCCTATGATCTAACAGGCCGGTATGACAAGGCTATTGCTGACTACAGCAAGGTTCTAAAGTTAAATCCGATAGATGCCGAGGCATATAGCAATCGGGGCAGTACATATATTGCTAAAAACCAGTATGGCCAGGCTATAGAGGATTTCAATAAGGCCTTGGCCCTCAACCCCGGGCTTGCTGAAGCATATCACAATCGGGGAGTCTCCTATGTCATAACTGGCCGGTATGACCGGGCTATAGACGATTTCACCAAGGCCTTGGAAATAGATCCGAGACACGCTG
>CAYQNR010000002.1:0-6825 GCA_964418945.1 uncultured Desulfobacteraceae bacterium | reverse complement strand
GACCGGGCTATAGACGATTTCACCAAGGCCTTGGAAATAGATCCGAGACACGCTGCATCTTATACATGGCGGGGTGTAGCCATGATAGAGTTAGGTAATACAAAAAAGGCCTGTTCTGATTGGAAGCGAGCCTGTCAATTGGGGGATTGTAGTAGCTACGAGAGCGCAAAAATACCCGGGGGGTGCGAATAATACAGACCATGCAACCACGGATCGGCATTAATCACAGAGAAACGCTTTTCCAGCCCGCGGACCTCTGCATCCGATTGGTTCTTGAAATCACCAACGCTTCCCGCTCCGGGAGGGAATCAATGAATCTGATTCCATCTATGGCGTTCATAACCAGCAGACTTGTAGCCAGGGCGTCAGCCTCCATACCTGTCGGGGCTATTACCGAAGCACTGGCGTTCAGCACAGGCGAAAGCCCTGTCTTTGGGTTCACGATATGGTGAAACATCTTATCACGGTCAAGATAATTCTCGTAATTGCCTGAAGTCCCTACTGCGGCATCGTATAGGTGTATAACGTCCAGATGGCTGTCCTTTTTAACGGGATCCTGTATGGCAATTATCCATGGTTTCCCGTCCTCCCGGATCCCCCTTGCCTTGATATCTCCCCCAGCGTTTATGAGGTGATCCTCGATCTCGCGTTCCAAAAAGATCTTTGAAACGCAATCCACGATATAGCCCTTCGCGATACCGTCCAAGGTGATTCCCATACCCGGCTTTTCCAATGTGATATCCCTTCCCTGGATTTGGATCATATCCGAACCCACAAGCTCTAGAACCTCTTCAATCTCCTCCTGGGACGGATATCTGTTTTCTCCTCTGGAAAATTTTTGCCCGAACAGGTCGATTACAGGCTTAATAGTTATGTCGAATACTCCTCCCGTAAGCCGGTAATATTTGAGGGCGCTGGTAATAACTTCGATGATCTCGGGACTGGCCTGTTTCAACACGCCTTGCTTGTTAAGAATGGCCACAGGCGATCCGTCATCAAAACCGTTCATTAGACCCGACAATCTGCTCATCTCTTGGTAGCCCGTTTTCATGGCGGCTTCCGCCTTATCCCTGGATGAGGACACCAGGGTCATGGATACGGTAGTGCCCATAGCCAGGACTGTTCCGGTAACCCTGAACACTTTCTTATTAAACTCAACTCCGCCGGTGTTACGGGGAGTAATTACTTTAGAGGCTAGACTTAATCCCGTCAGGCCGCATATTCTAATAAACGATCTTCTGTCAAAAAGGGGATTATTCTTAAACGGATTCATTTTCTTGATATGAGACTTCGCTTTCCCAATCATCCTTGGCCTTATTTCTGAAGGCCGAATAGTTCCCTCGCTCTTTTTATATCTTTCATAATCTGCTCAGCCAGTTCACCTTCAGCATTGAAGGCCCTCTCTTCTCTCAGCAGTTTAATGAAATTAATGGCGAGTTCTTTTCCCAGGATATCTCCGCTGAAATCCAGCAGATGGATCTCGATAGAAAGGGGATTCTCTCCGAAGGTAGGGTTATGACCTATATTGCACACACCATAATATCTTCCTGCATCCATTTCCACCTCAACGGCGTACACACCCCTCTTGGGGATCAATTCATCCACCGGCGACAGGTTGGCTGTAGGTATATTCAGGAGCTTTGTGCCCCTGCCCGCACCCTTTATGACCACGCCTGATATCTGGTAATCCCTGCCCAGCAGCCTGTTCGCTTCAGCAAGGTTCCCTGCCCGGACCAAATTCCTTATGGACGTGCTTGATACCAACGTCTGCCCAAAGTAGACAGGCTCCACCACATGGACCTTGAATCCCAATTCCTTTCCCATGTCTTTAAGGAGGTTGATATTACCCTGGCGCTTGTTGCCAAAGGTGTAATCATAGCCCACCACAACCTCCTGTACGCCTATACCTTCTACAAGTATCTCCCGGACAAAATCCCGGCCGGATATGGACCCAAACTGTCTGGTAAAAGGGAGACAAAAAATGACATCTATTCCCGCCTCTGATATAAGTCTCAACTTCTGCTTGATCAAGGTTATAAGGGGGGGGCCGTTTCCCGGTTTCATGATCTTAATCGGGTGGGGATCAAAGGTCATAACCACGGATTGTCCACCAATGGCATTTGCAATCTCTTGTACCTTATCAAAGAGTACTAGGTGGCCTTTATGAACACCGTCAAAATTTCCTATGGTCAACACAGGTTTTTGAAGTGGTTTCTTAAGTTCTGTTAAATCGTTAATAATATAAGCCAATTTATCCTGTCTCTTTCAAGATTAAATAAAGATTCAATAATATAGCCTATAAAAAATCCCTTGTCCAATGGGTTTAAGGGGGATCAAAATAAGACCAACCCCCAAGTTAGTTATTGACAGGAATCAGGTGATAATATAAGTAATTGTATTGAAATATCAACCCTAATCCGTGCCGAAGTGGCGGAACTGGTAGACGCGCTAGGTTCAGGGTCTAGTGGGCGTAGGCCTGTAGGGGTTCGAGTCCCCTCTTCGGCACCAGCTTTTTATGGTTCATCCGGTTAATGAGTACGGAAAGGACTTTATATAAATACTTGGTTTGGCCCATGGGGTTCTCTTTGCGACAGGCGAACTTGTTTATGTGCAAGGCCCGGGCAATAAGCCGGAGGAGGCGGGCGGTGGGCTATTTGAATAATATCCAGAACCGGAAGTCCGGCTATCATCTCAGAAGTTACCCGCCCGCCTGGCAGGCACCTTATGCTATTATCTTGCTTCTAAGTTTTTCGCCGCTGCAAAGAGAGCCCCATGGGCCGAACATCACCAATCTTGCTATAGCTTTATCATTAAGCGTACTCATTTGCCGGATGATCCCTTTTTATCTCATATCCAATAAGTTGTTCTCTTATGGCCACGAGCAAAGTATACTTTAGCGATCTAAGGTCTTCCTTTAAAAAGAATCTACTCTCCAAATTAATCGAGCTCCTGGAAGTTGTTGATCTTAAAGGGGTTGCCCTCCCACATAGTCTGGTTGCCGTTAAACTGCATTTCGGCGAGAGTGGAAACCTTGCGTTTATAAGACCGAATTTTATCCGCTGCATAGTGGACTATACTAAGGAATTAGGCGCATTCCCCTTCCTTACCGATACAAACACGCTCTATGCCGGTACCAGGGCAAACAGTGTGTCTCATCTCAAAACAGCCATAGAAAACGGTTTTGCCTATTCGGTCGTAAACGCACCTATTATCATTGCGGACGGTCTAAGAGGAGGCTCTTATGAGAAGATAAGGATAAATAAGAATATCTTTAAAATCGCCTATATAGGAAAAGAGATATTCGAAGCGGACACCCTTATCAGCGTGGCCCATTTCAAAGGTCACGAGGTTTCCGGATTCGGAGGAACCATCAAGAATCTGGCAATGGGATGCGCCTCCAGAAAGGGGAAATTACAGGAGCATTCGGAATTGTCTCCCAAAGTCAACAGAAAAAGGTGCGAGGGATGCGGTGACTGTGTGGTGCACTGTCCCGGAAATGCTATTTCCCTTAAGGATGAAAAGGCCTTTATAGATCAGCAAAGATGCATAGGGTGCGGGGAATGCGTTGTTGTATGCCCCAACAATGCTATAAATATCAGATGGAGTCCGGACACATCACTCTTTCAAAAGAAGATGGCTGAATATGCCTTTGCTGTATTGGCAGGCAAGAAGGGGAAAGCCGTATTCCTTAATTTTCTTATCAATATATCCCCTGCCTGTGATTGCGCACCTTTTAACGACGCCCCTATTGTTCGGGATTTGGGGATTATGGCCTCCATAGATCCGGTAGCCATAGATCAGGCGTCCGTGGACATGATAAACCGGGAGGCGATCCTGGATGGTTCATGTCTCGCTATGGATAAAAAAACCGGTGATGATAAGTTCAAAGCGGTTTATCCAAATATCGACTGGTCCGTACAACTGGAATACGCAGAGGAAATCGGCCTGGGGAGACGCTATTATGAACTGATCACCATATAAAGATCTCGTTATGCATTAATTCAACCTGGAAAGATAAAGGATATGCCTATACACCTTTTTCCACATTCCCATTTACCTGAATCCCTCGCTGAAAAGATCGTCTCTTTTTTGGGACCTTTTACCGTATACCGGCCCTGGATGATGGAATCCTCTTTTCCTATTAAAGATATCTCTATAAAGATATTGAATCCGCCCGCCGGCCTGAAGCCCCATGAATCTCTTAAAACCATTCTTTCGGAATATAAAAACTGGATGGAGAGACATCGAGACAGAAGTTATCTTGAGATTATTAAGTCAGGCCGGGACAGCGGTCTGGAGGATAACAAGACCTGGGAGATCAGACAGATGCTCGGCAGAAAGCTTCAATCCGTGTCAGTCCAAGGAGAACAAGTCTCCAGATGGCATCTGATCCTCCATCTAGAAGGGGATATTGAAAAACAGCGTATAGCAGCCGACGATATACTAAAGTCATTGAAATACAAAAGGTCTCCTCTTGATGGAAGTATTGAAAAGCCCTGGGACATGCAGATCCTATTGGGAGATCTTTCCGATCTTGGAACAGAGGAATTGCTTAAAGATCGCAATTTAAAACAGATCCTTGAGGCATGGTTCGGTCTCTTCGGGGGACATATTAAGGAGAATGAATTATTTCTAACATATGACAGACAGATAATGAGTTATATCAACCAGCGATGGGATGCCGTGGGTGACGCTGACGGATTGCTGAACAGCCCGGTTATAGAATTTAAAGTACCTTGCCTGTCCGCTTACGGCCCATATGCGGGGGATCAACCGCGGAGCGATCCCCAGATTGATAAAATATTAAGGGAGATGAAGGGGCTTATATTATCCATGGGGGAAACCCCGGAAGACAATATGAGATCTCTTAAAACCTTATCCAAAACACTTGTTGATTTTTTCCCCTCTGAATCATGGGACAGGGCTCTAAGATGTACCGTGAAATATCTTTGTCCCATACCGGATGAGATGATCCTACAAGGCGAAAATATATTAAGACACCTTTTCAATCAAAGCATCATATTTGCTGAGGAATAGGTCCTCTATCTGACCGGGTAGCCCGATTCACGGAAGGTATTCGGGCTTGATGTTCCGGATAGCATGGAATACGTTTCCTTTTATCTTCTTGTTGGTCCTGTATAAACTATTTAATAACTTTTTGATATCTTCTCTTTTGGAAGCTCCCGCCGTGGGACATCCCAGAGATACCTTTGGAAATCCCATTAACTCGGCATAATCTTTGATGATGCGTTCCTCTATCATGTAAAAAGGCCTTATTACGGTGAGACTTCCCCCGAAAAATTCCTGTACGGGCAGCATGGTGCTTACAGACGCCCCGAAAAATATATTCAGGAAAAAGGTCTCTATAAAGTCATCCTTATGGTGACCGAGTGCTATGCGGTTACACTTGAGTTCGGAGGCAAGTTTAAAGACGGCTTTCCTCCTCAGCATGGAACAGAGGAAGCATGGGTTTTCAAGATTCTCCGGGCTATGGGCCCTTGGCCCGCAGTCACTGGTTATTATCTCATGTGTAAAACCATTTTCCGTAAAAAATGTCCGCATCCGGTCCGCCGAGTCGAAACCGAAACCCGGATCCACGTGGACTGCAGTAATTCCGTATTCAATGGGGATCCTTTTAATCCTCTCCCGCAGCAACCACAGCAAGGACATGCTGTCCTTCCCTCCTGAGACGGAAACGAGGACATGATCGCCGTCCTCTATCATATTAAAATCATGAATTGCCCTGCCCATGAGGCGTTTCATCTCTCTAGCCGCGTATTTCGCCATCTTGATAGCGTTCTCCGAATATTATGGTCCCTATTCTTATCATGTTGGCACCCTCCTCGATGGCCACCCTGTATGAGTTTGACATACCCATGGAAAGATATCTCATCTCAACACCCGGGACACCCCTATCCCTAATCTCATCAAAGAGCCTTTTTGTCTTTATAAAATAGGGGCGCGCATCCTCTGTATCCCCGCTGAACGGGCCCATGGTCATGAGCCCCATGATTCTGATATTTTTAAATGCTGCGATCTCCCTTATCAGGGAAACGGCATCTTCAGGCAAAATTCCAGCCTTTTGAGATTCTTCGCCGCTGTTTATTTCGATCAGCACGGACATAATCTTGTCAATATTACCACAGGCCTTATCGATTGCCCTCGCCAGTTTAACGGAATCCACCGTCTCAATCATATCAAAAAGCCTGACAGCCTTTTTGGCTTTGTTACTCTGAAGGTGGCCTATCATATGCCACTTCACCGAGGGCCCTATCTCCTGATAAGCAGATTCAGCCTCCTGCACGTAGTTTTCCCCTATAATCCTGATTCCGGCCTCAATAGCTTCTTTGATCTCTTCAGGGCTTCTTGTCTTGGCCGCTCCTACCAGTTGAACCCCTTCGGGCAATTCACTCAATATCTTTTCCACTTTTTCTTTAATCATCTGTTTGCCCCCTAATCAAGTCAGATACTTCAACCCTGATCCACTATATAGATATCATCTGCTGCGTTGCCCGCGGTCGCTCCTCCTTGCAGCGTATTTCATATACGCCTCACTCGTCGCTTCTTGGCGCCTTGCATCTAACATCTATATGGTGCCCAGGATTATACCAAAATCCTCTGCTAATATGAAATATTTGCAAATTTGATGGTGGATTTTGGTTCAATTTTGAATATATGTAAACAGGGAAACTCATTGGTTCATCCGGTTAATGAGTACGGAAAGGACTTTATATAAATACTTGGTTTGGCCCATGGGGTTCTCTTTGCGACAGGCGAACTTGTTTATGTGCAAGGCCCGGGCAATAAGCCGGAGGAGGCGGGCGG
>CAYQNR010000001.1:0-140727 GCA_964418945.1 uncultured Desulfobacteraceae bacterium | reverse complement strand
TTCATCCTCAGAAAAATTGGCCACTTGACAAAATCCGACCAAATGCAAGTAAAAGAAAGCCTCACCAAAATATTTAATTATCTATAAATCACAACATATATATTATGATGCTGCGTTTTTTTACGGAATTATAATTAATCCTTGAATTGTGTTAATTTAATTACAAAATGCTTAATTTGTCAACATCAATAAATAAATCAATATGATAAGTCATTTTTATCAGATTTTGCAAAGGTTAAAATGCGCTTTTTTGTTACAATTATGCGGGATAGTTTTCTGATAAATAAATCCGAAACTGAAGATATTTTTCTAATCTAATGGGCTCTTGACTCCTAATCTGTTTATGGTCGCTACATGGGTGTATAACATCGTTGTCCTGAGATCAGAGTGGCCAAGAAGTTCCTGAATTGTCCTAATGTCATATCCATTTTCCAATAAATGGGTAGCGAAGCGGTGTCTCAGGACATGTTTTGTATCGCTCTGTGAATGCAGCGGGCATGGCATCGTACCAACGTACAATTCCCATGCCGAGTGTGGGATGGTGACTTGATGTTGGGAAAATGGACAAACAGAAGAAGGAGGAAAAGGGAGATAATCCCTTTAATTCAAGCAAGTTAGTTAAGAAAAACTCTTGGCATTTGTTTGGCAGGATATATGTTTGGAGAATATGGATGGAAGATATTCAGGAATGTGCACATATTTCAGTGACTGGTGCACTGAAATATGTGCGAAATGAATGATGGGTGAACAGAAAGGGGAAGCATTAACATCATGTTAATGTTTCATCCTCAGATAGGCATCTATGAACATATCGATATTTCCGTCCATCACGCTTTCCAGGTTGCCCACTTCCTGATTTGTGCGGTGATCCTTTACCATCCTGTAGGGGTTGAATACGTAAGACCTTATCTGGCTTCCCCATGCGATCTCTTTTTGATTTTCATGCATTTCCTGCTTTTTCTTGTCCAGCTTTTGCTTTTCCAGGTCGTAGAGTCTGGACCTTAAGACCTTCATGGCCATCTCCTTGTTGCGGTGCTGGGATTTTTCATCCTGACACTGGACGACAATGCCGGTCGGCAGGTGAGTAATCCTTATGGCGGAGCTTGTCTTATTGACATGCTGGCCTCCCGGCCCGCTGGCCCTGAAGGCGTCTATTCTCAGGTCCTTATCATCTATCTTGATGTCTATGTCGGTGTCAACCTCGGGCAGGACCGACACGGAGGCGAAGGAAGTGTGCCTTCTGCCTGTCGCGTCAAAGGGTGAGATTCTCACCATACGGTGTATGCCGTGCTCGGATTTAAGGTATCCGTAGGCAAAGGGCCCGGACACGGTAAGGGTAACATTCTTTATCCCTGCTTCGTCTCCCGGCACGTAGTCAATTATCCGGGTTTTCATGTGCCTGGATTCGGACCACCTGAGGTACATCCTTAAGAGCATCTCGACCCAATCCTGGGCCTCCGTACCGCCGGCACCGGCGTTAATAGCCACAATGGCATTTCTTTTGTCATCACGCTGGCCGAGCAGGGACTGGAACTCAAGTGCCTTGAGTTCGTTTTCCAGGCCCAGGACGTCTTTTTCCACCTCCTTATAAGCGGTCTCGTCATCTTCCTCCAGCGCCATCCTGGCGAGGATCCCGGCATCCTCCGCGCCTCGGTAAAGCTTCTGCCATTGATCAATGATCTCTTTATAGGCAGCCCTCTCCTGGGTTATTCTGGATATCTCATCCTGACTCCTTTGCCAGAAGTCGGCTCGGGCCATGGTGTGTTCCAGTTTTTTCAGCTCGTTTTCCTTCTGATTGAGGTCAAAGATGCCCTCGAAGCTCGGTAAGTGTTTCCACAATATTTTTTATTCTTTCCATAAGTTGATTGTCCATTTTCCATCCTCCTTGTTAATATCTCCAGCTGGGGGAGCAGGTTTTGTTTCTGCTATTAAGTTTTTAGGCGATGATAATATAATTCATGGAAAAATTTAATCAAACACAATATTAGAATAACGTACACAAAGATATCCCCATATTTGCAATAGAAGGTAAGGGAGGTATTTCCGGCGTTGATTTCACCCATAAGCACCTCTTCTTCAAAAAGATCGCCCCTGGCCGTGATCCTTCCTTTCGCATCGATAAAGGCGCTGAAGCCGGTGTTAGCGGCACGGACAAGGGGTCTCCTGTTTTCAACCGCCCTGAACAGTGCCATGCTCAGGTGCTGGTAGGGCGCGCTGGTCACGCCGAACCAGGCGTCATTGGTCAGGTTAACCAAGAGCGCCGAGCCTTTTTTTACCTGGACGCGGGAAAGCCCTGGAAATATTGCCTCATAGCAGATCAGCGGGCCCGCAGTAAGACCGGGTATCTCCAGGGGGGCCGTTTCACTGCCGGGGCTGAAATCTCCCGCCGCCGGAACCAGGCGGTGAACAAAAGGAAGCAATCTCTTCAAAGGCACGTACTCCCCGAAAGGCACGAGGTGGACCTTATCATAGAAACCTGTTGACCGGTTTTTGCCTGACAGCCAGTAGATGCGGTTATAATATATTACCGAGTCCTCTATTGCCTGGTATGCGGGGCTGCCGAAGATGATCCGGGCGCCTGATTCACATGATATACTGTACACCTCTTCCGCAAATTCACCGCCATGCTGGAAGAAGAAAGGCAGCGCGGTCTCGGGCCATATAATCAGATGGGGTTTAAACCCGCAGGTTGTTTCGGTCAGCCTTCGGTATATGTTGAGGGTCTCTTTTTGGTACAGGTGGTCCCATTTGAGGGACTGGTCTATATTGCCCTGTACGACGGCGACCCTAATGGAGTCCCGGAATTCGGTTATCTTATCTTTTTTGGATAGTCGATAATGGCCGTAAAGCAAGGAGACAGACAGGAAAGCAACCAGAAGGAGTGTCTCCAGTCCCAAGTATCTTTTCCCGGCTCCGGGGACACCTTTAAAAAACACCATATAGATAAGCACATTGGTAAGCAAGATGAGGAAGGATATCCCGTATACTCCCGCTATATCAGCTATCTGAATCAGATAAAGATGACTGAATTGACTGTAGCCCAGAAGACACCACGGGAAACCGGTTAACAGCAAGCCTCTCATGTATTCAAGGGACACCCAGATGCCGGCTGTTATGAGTGCCTGAAAACGGGAGTCCTTGAGATAGACTGCCAGCGCCGAAAACAGGGCGGGATAAAGGGAAAGATACAGGCATAACAAGATAAGGATGGTTATGCTCACAATGATGTTTAGACCGCCGTAGGTCTTGAGCACAACGATGATCCAGTAGACGAGCGTAAGGTAGTGCACCAGTCCGGTGATGAATCCCAGCCGGAAGGCAGTGGAAGGGTGTTCATTCTCCAGGGCTATCAGCAGTGGAACGAAGGCAAACCATGCCATAAAGGACAGTTTACCGGGAGGGAAGGAAGCGGTGAGCATAGTCCCTGACATGGCGGCAAGGAGGATTTTTCTTGCGGAGAGTAAGGCCATATTAAACCGGGTAAAAGGACTCAGACTGTCAAATGTGGTCAGGACCCATAAAACGCCGGGTACGGTGCTAACCGGTTCCCTTTGCTTGGAGGCCTAAAGGGTCGCCCCGGGTGATAAGCACCTTGTTGATTCTCCTGTCATCAGCGGATTTGACCGTAATTTCCAGTTCCTTATATTTTATTTTTTCAGCGGGTTTTGGTATCCTGTCAAGCATGTGAATGATGAAACCGCCCACGGATTCATATTCGCCTTTGGGAAGCTCGATATTAAAATGATCTTCCAGTTTTTCAACCTCAAGCTGGGCATCCACCATTACCGAGCGATCATCGATGATGGAAAGAAGGGGCTCCTCATGATCATGCTCATCCATTATCTCTCCCACTATCTCCTCCAGGATATCCTCGATAGTTATGATTCCCGCCGTGCCGCCGTATTCATCCGTTACGATGGCAAGATGTGTCTTTTTGGCCTTGAGGTCCTTCAAGAGGTTGCTTATCTTCTGGTGGCCGGGGACGAAATATGGTTTTCTAAGGATATTTTCGGGTATCCCTGAGGTCTGATCCTTTCCCATCAGCTTCAGGAGATCCTTGGCGTGCAGCAGTCCCACGATCTGATCCATGTTATCTTTATAGATAGGGATTCTTGTATGTCCGCAACTTGTGACAAGCTTTATGATCTCACCAAGGGTCGCGTTGAGGGGGGCTGATAATATGTTGGTGCGGGGTATCATTATTGAAGAGGCCGTGGTCTCCTTGAGTTCAAGGACGCCGTGGACCATCTCCGATTCCTCGTCTGTTATTAATCCCTTGGCCTGGCCTTCATCCATGAGGCCGTTGATCTCGTCAGTAAGGTTGTAACCTTTTTGAAGGTGAGGCTTTTTTAATTTGGACAGGATCTTATCTATAAGCCCTTGGTTTGAGTCGTCTTCCAATACTCTTCTATTCTCCTTTTGACCCTTTTGACCCTATAATTTGTCCGGGTAAAAGGGATTTGTCCTGAATAATACGTGTTTTTAATTCAGGTTAACAATTTATCAAATAAATAATATCCTTTTTTAATATGAATGTCAAGATGTTATAATCCTTGAAAGATATGTGGTTTCCATTTCCTGTACGTCCAGCAAGCCTTTTTTTATTCTGACGTGGTTTATGGGCAGCACTCGCAAAAACGGGCTCAAGAGATGCCCGCCGGATGTTTATGTGTGTTAAATTTATCTTGACATTAGTGTGTCGGGTGAACATAATCAGCATTTATTTAGATTAGATCATTGTCCGCTCTTCCGGCAGGACATTCCGTTCCGGGAAGGGTAGGGCATAAATGCGGGCATAGCTCAGTTGGTAGAGTACAAGCTTCCCAAGCTTGGCGTCGCGGGTTCGATCCCCGTTGCCCGCTCCAGGGATTTTTTGAAAAGGACCTGAATCCCTTTTTGAGGTTATTGGCCATATATTTTAAAAGTGGTTGATCTTCTTCAAATTGTGGATGGTGTTGGTTTATTATATTGCCCTTATGAGTTTTAAGCAATAAAACTGACAACATTATTATCTGCAGTTGTGAAGCGGGTCTAATTGCCCGCTTTTTTATTGTATGAAATTCTTGCAACGGGAATATATTCTTTAAAAGCGGTCAATAATGTTTCCCTGGATAAACCGACTAGGAAAAGAGCCCTGATTGGGGATTTAAACAAAGAATAATGGTTGATATATCCGGTATCACAAAACAGATCGCTGACCTGGTCGAACCAGTGCTTTACGAGTCGGGTTATGAACTTGTCGACGTGGAGTATCTGTCGGAGCGAGGGAAGTGGGTCCTGAGGCTTTATGTCGATAAGGAAGGCGGTATTACCATTGATGATTGCGCAAGTGTAAGCAGGGAAATCGGGCCCTTAATAGATATAAAGGATTTAATCCAACATAAATATGTCCTGGAGGTTTCCTCCCCAGGGCTCGACAGACCTCTCAAAAAGGAGGCGGATTTTTTTCGTGTGATGGGAAAGAAGATAAAGGTAAGGATGGCTGTACCTGTAAATGGTCGAAGAAATTTTTCCGGTTATCTTAAGGATATACGGGAGCAGCAATTATACATGGAGGTGGAAGGAGGCCTTATAACCTTGTCTATGGCGGAGATCGATAAGGCTAACCTCGTATATGAATTCCAAAATGAGCAAACAACCTTGGAATAGGGGGAAAACAAGATGATTTCGGAGTTGACAAAAGTATTGGATCAGGTGAGCCGGGAGAGGGGTGTTGAAAGAGACACATTGATCAAGACCCTGGAAGAGGCGGTCCGTGCCGCCGCAAGGAAAAAGCTGGGGCAGAATTATGACCTCGAAATAAATTTTAATGATGAAATAGGAGAGATAGAGATATTCGAGTTCAAGGAGGTTGTGGAAAAGGTTGCCAACGAGAATCTTGAAATTACCCTGGAAAAGGCCAAGAAGGTTGATCCAGAAGCTGTTGTCGGTGACAGCCTCGGTATAAAAATGGACATGGATAATCTGGGCAGGGTGGCGGCTCAATCGGCCAAACAGGTTATTATGCAGAGATTGAGGGATGCTGAAAGGAGCAATGTGTTTAATGACTTTAAGGATAGGCGGGGGGAGATCATCCACGGGATCGTGCAGAGATTCGATAAGGGTTGGATTATTGTAAACCTGGGACGAGCGGAGGCGGAGCTTCCTCAGAAGGAACAGATACCGAAGGAGTCCTACAAGCAGGGCGATCGAATAAGGGCCTATATCCTGGAGGTTAAACAGTTCAGTCGCGGTCCCCAGATAGTCCTTTCACGCACGCACCCTAACTTTCTGTCAGTACTTTTTGAGAATGAAGTCCCGGAGATTTCAGAAGGAATAGTAAGTATTATCCAGGTGGCCAGGGAGCCGGGGAGCAGGGCCAAGATCGCCGTTTCCTCCAGGGATAGTGATGTGGATCCTGTAGGGGCTTGCGTGGGCATGAAAGGATCAAGGGTTCAGGCGGTCGTACAAGAATTGAGAGGAGAAAAGATAGATATTGTTCCCTGGGACCGTGATCCGGCGAAATTTATCTGTAATGCACTGGCACCGGCGGAGATAACCAGGGTTGTTGTTGATGAGGCAAACCGGACCATGGGAGTTGTGGTCCCCGATGACCAGCTTTCACTCGCCATTGGGAAAAAAGGCCAGAATGTAAGGCTTGCCTCAAAGATATCCGGATGGAGCCTGGATGTTACGAGCGAGACGGAATACAATAAGGATCTGAAGGAGGCTTATAAATCATTATTAAGTCTGGAAGGTGTGGGTGAAGCCACGGCCACAAACCTTTATCAGGAAGGCTTCAGGTCGGTTGATGATGTGGCCAAAGCATCTATTGATGATTTGACTAATGTTAAAGGGTTAAGTGAAGAAAAAGCAACCAGGCTTATCGAAACAGCGAAAAAACGTCTCATTATTGATGGGCTTAAGGAAGACAATAAGGAGGAAGAAGGTTTGGAAAAGGGGCCGACCGATGAACAAGAGTAAAGGTGGCCTGCAGGAAAGAAAGGAAATAAGAATAGGCTTTGGGGGGATAGATGGCAAAAATTAGGGTCTATGAGCTGGCCAAAGAGCTTGATATGGAAAGCAAGGATCTGGTTGATAAGATTAAGGCCGGCGGACTGAATATAAAGAACTATATGAGCACTCTGGATGAGGATGCTGCAAGAAGGGCCAGAGAGATAGTCAGCGGCGGCAAAACATCTGAGATGATTGAAGAGAAAAGGATCAAGCCGACTGTTATTCGCCGTCGGAAGAAGATCGTCAAGATAGGTCCTGAGGACCAAGAGTTAGCAGGAAAGAAAGAGGAACCGGCAGCACCTGTCGCCGAAGAGGTAGAAGAGGTAGCCCCAAAAGCAGGGGAGAAAGAATTAGCCGAGAAAAAAGAGGCTGGCAAGGATTTGGAGACGCCGTTAGAAAAGAAAGTTGCTCCCAAGAAAAAGGCGGTAGCCAAAGAGGAGAAGCCGTCTGAAAAAGCCGGGCCGGTAGAGGTTCCGGCCAAACCTGCAGCAAAAAAGGCGAGAAAAAAACCAAAGGAGCGGCCGGCCAAGATAATCAAGATGCCGGATGAAGTGCCCCCAAAGAAGGTGGTAAAGGAGAAGGAAAAGCCGCCTGTTAAGAAGCCTGATTTGGAATCATTGCCCGTGGAGGAAGTTATACCCAAGCCGGTTGAAGATGTGGAAAAGGCCGCCAGGAAAAAGAAAGACAAAAAGAAGCCGGGTAAGAAAAAGGAGGAAGATTCCGGGGTCCGGCTTCGCCATCGCAGACTTGAAGTATTTGAGAGGGCTGATCTTTATGAAGATCGTGGTCCCCGGATAAAGGATAGAAAGGCAGCGAAGAAGGCCAGGGAAACGGCCAAAAAGCTGAAACATACCGAGATAACGATTCCCAAGGCTATAAAGAGGAGGCTTAAGGTACAGGAAAGTGTAACAGTATCTGACCTTGCCAAGGCAATGGGTGTTAAGGCATCAGAACTTTTAAAAAAGTTGTTGGGAATGGGGGTTATGTCCAGTATTAACAAGTCCATTGATTTTGAAACGGCCTCTATTATTGCGGATGATTTCGGATATGAACTGGAACTGGATACCTTTGAGTTGGACAGAATTGTAGAAGGTGTTGAAGATAGCCCCGAAGATCTCAAGCCCAGACCTTCCGTTGTAACTATAATGGGCCACGTCGATCACGGGAAGACCTCTCTGCTTGACTATATAGGACATTCAAACATCATCGGGGGTGAATCCGGAGGCATCACCCAGCATATTGGGGCGTATTATGTGGAGACAAAAGGGGGAGATATAGTATTCTTGGATACGCCGGGCCATGAAGCATTCACAGCTATGAGGGCAAGGGGCGCGAAGGTAACCGATATTATTATTTTGGTGGTTGCGGCCGATGACGGTGTAATGCAGCAGACAAAAGAGGCCATAGACCACGCGCGAGCGGCGGGCATTTCCATAATAGTGGCTATTAACAAGATAGATAAACCAGAGGCCAATCCGGAAAAGGTAATGCGGCAACTGGCCGAATTGGATCTGGTCCCGGAGGCCTGGAGCGGAAATACCATCTTCGGCAATATATCTGCAAAGACGGGTGAAGGTATCGATGAATTGATGGAACTTATTCTGCTACAGGCCGAGGTCCTGGAATTAAAAGCCAACCCCGACAAGCCAGCGAGGGGCACAATCATTGAGGCCAAGCTGGATAAAAGCAAAGGCTCCGTGGCTACGGTCTTGATTAAGGAGGGTACGCTGAATAAGGGGGATTATTTCATCTGCGGAGAGAACTACGGCAGGATCAGGGCTATGATGAACAACCGGGGGAAAAATATAGATTCAGCGCTTCCCTCGGTTCCCGTTGAAATCCACGGTATTTCCGGTGTGCCTATGGCGGGCGACGAGCTTATTGTGGTAAAGGACGAAAAGACCGCTAGACAAATAGCCGTCTATCGCCAGGCCAGATTAAAGGAAAGAGAGGTCTCCAAAAGCGGTGTGGTAAGCCTTGAAGATCTTTATGAGAAGATAAGAGAAGGGAAGATAAAGGAACTCAATTTGATTCTAAAGGCGGATGTCCAGGGTTCTCTCGAGGCCCTTGCGGAGTCCTTAAAAAAGTTAGGTACGGAAGAGGTTAAGATTAGAATGATCCATTCGTCTACGGGGGCCATAACGGAATCGGACGTTATGCTTGCTTCCGCCTCCCACGCTATCGTAATCGGTTTCAGGGTCCGTGCCAATCCCAGGGTTGTTCAGATCGCAGAAAGGGAAGGGGTTGATATACGATATTACGATGTTATCTATAACCTCATTGAAGATATTCGCAAGGCTTTGGCAGGACTGCTTGAACCGGTCTATAAGGAGAACGTCATTGGCCGTGCCGAGGTAAAGGAAGTATTTAATGTCTCCAAAGTGGGTACTGTCGCGGGATGTTACGTTACGGACGGGCAGGTTGAAAGGAACGCCATGGCCCACCTTTTAAGGGATGAAGTCGTTATCTTCGACGGGAAAATCGCCTCTCTGAAACGTTTTAAAGGTGATGTTAAAGATGTTCAATCCGGATATGAATGCGGTATAGTACTTGAGTCCTTCCAGGATATAAAGCCCGGTGACGTCATAGAGGTGTACCACATCGAAAAAACGCAGGCGGAATTGTAAGAGATGGTAGTGGGAACAATCATAATCGAGTTCCATTTGCATAATAATCATTCTCTTAAAGGAAAGAGGAAAATCGTAAGGAGCATGGTGGATAAGGTTAAACACAAGTTTAACGTGGCTATCGCTGAGGTGGGCTCCAATGACAAATGGCAAAAGATAGAATTGGGGGTCAGCACCGTGGGAAATGACAGGCGGCATATCGATTCCTCACTTGCCGATGTGCTTTCCTTTCTCGAATCTTTGTATTTGGCCGAGATTATCAACACAAAGACCGAGATACTTAATATATGAAGAAAGGGTGTAAGATATAGGGATTCATTGACAGTGGAGATATTATTATGCTGGCAGGTAAAAGGGCAGTGAGAGTCGGTGATCAGATTTTGAGAGGTATTGCCGACCTATTGACTAAAAAGGTTAAAGATCCCAGGGTCAAAGGGATAACCATTACGGGAATTAACCTCAGTAATGACCTTAGACATGCCAGGATTTTTTTCAGTGTTTTAGGAGATCGAGATGAGGTTATGGAAGCCCAGGCCGGACTCGATAGCGCAAAAGGTTATATTAAAAGGGAGATAGGTATTCGTTGCAAACTCAAATATGTGCCGAATATGGTTTTCGAATTTGACCCAACCCTGGAAAAGGGTGAAAGGATGGAAAGGCTTTTTAATAAATTAAGAGAGGAAGACACCATAACCGTCTAGACGGATATGATCTTATTATTAAACTTTCTTGAATAATGATGCACCAGAAAACGGACAGGGGAAGACATGGTCCCCGCGATTATCAATTCGATGGGATATTATTGATAGACAAGAATGAGGGAGAAACTTCATTTGACATAGTGAAGAACGTAAGGAAGGTCCTGAACCTCAAAAAGGTCGGTCACGCCGGCACTCTGGATCCATTTGCTACCGGATTGCTTATAGTGCTCCTGGGGCAGGGTACAAAGCTTTTCAGGTACCTCATGGCGGAGGAAAAAAGGTATGTGGCTTCAATAAAACTGGGGGTTGAAACGGACACTCTGGATCCTACAGGCCGCGTCGTATGCACTAAAGATGTACCTGTTCTCAAACCCGAAGAGATAAAGAAAAGGATCCTTAAGCTGGTAGGGGAGATTGAGCAGGTGCCGCCTGCATATTCGGCAGTCAATCTCAAAGGCAAACGGGCATATAAATTAGCCAGGAAGGGTGTCAGTATGGAACTGCCGAAAAGGACGGTAACGATCCGTTCGTTGGATATTCTCTCCATTGATATGCCGGTCATTACAATAGATGTGGTCTGCTCGGGAGGGACGTATATCAGGAGCCTGGCCGTGGATATAGGAAGGCATTTGGACTCTGTAGCACACCTCAGCTCTTTGAGGAGATTGTCCACAGGCCGTTTCCATGTGAAGGATGCCCTCAACCAGGAACGGATCCGGGTTGCCGAACAGGGAACCGCCTTCAGGAATAACGTGATAACCCTCAACGATGCATTGCCCGGTTTGAAGGAGTCACAGGTGGACGTTAAAACAGCTGAAAAGATAAGGAACGGTTACAGGCCGGCGTGGTACGAAGTGGCGGATGAGAAAGTTCTTTATGACATTCAGAAAGGTTTTATCAAGATTGTGAACGGACCGTCATTAGTAGCTATCATGGAAATAAGCGGCTTTCCGGGTGACCGTAATGGAGATTGGTTGAGGAATATAAGGGTTTTCAATTAGAAAGGATCATATGGCTCCCTTTGTTTGTTAGGACCTCCTAAGGGATGTTGTCTTATCCTGGAATATATGCGGGGGAGGAGATATTTACCTAAAGGCGGAGGGGGAATAAACTATAAATCCATTTTGAAGGAGGTGCGGGAAGTGGTTTTAAATACAGAAACCAAGAAAGAGATTATTGACAAGTTCAAATTGCACGGCAACGATACAGGTTCACCTGAAGTTCAGATAGCCCTTTTGAGTAACAGGATAAATTATCTCACAGAACATTTCAAGATACATAAAAAGGATCATCATTCAAGGAGAGGCCTGCTTAAGCTCGTGGGGCAGAGAAGAAAACTACTCAATTATTTAAAAAGATCGGATTTGACCAGATACCAGCAAGTCATAAAGGAGCTGGGTATTAGAAAATAGTAATGAAAAAATGAAAGCGAGGAAGGGTATTTATTCTCGACAGATTGAATATTCCCATCCTTCGGATAAATCCTTATGATGGTGAAGGAGAAAAAAATGATAAAGACATCCGTAATAGAAATTAATAACAATAGATTATCCATTGAAACAGGCAGGGTGGCTAAACAGGCAAGCGGATCCGTTGTAGTAACTCTTGGTGAAACAGTCGTTCTAGTAACCGCGGTTTCAACGGATGAAGTGCGAGAGGGAGTGGATTTCCTCCCCCTGACCGTTGAATACAAGGAAATGTCATATGCAGGTGGAAGATTTCCGGGAAATTATTTTCGCAGGGAGATAGGAAGACCTGGTGAGGAGGAGACCCTGACAGCCCGTCTGATCGACCGGCCTTTACGTCCCCTCTTTCCAAAGAACTACAATAACGAGATACAGATAATAGCAAGCGTTCTTTCCACAGACAGGCAGAATGAGTCTGATGTCCTAGCGGTACTCGGCGCTTCGGCCGCTCTTGAAGTATCTGATATTCCTTTTGACGGTCCGATAGCCGCTGTGAGGGTGGGGAGGATAGGAGGTAAATTTGTAATTAATCCCACAATCAGTCAGCAGGATGAAACTGATATCAACCTTATCGTAGCCGGCAATCGTTCGGCAGTAGTCATGGTGGAAGGTGGAGCCAATTTTATCTCCGAGGCCGAAATGATTGACGCCATATTCTATGGCCACAGTGCCCTGCAACCCATGCTGGATATGCAGATGGAGCTGAAAAATGAAGTGGGCAAACAGAAAAGGGCTATAACAATCCCTGAGCAAGACGAGGAGCTGGAAGCTAAGGTAAAGGAGGCGGTCACTCCTTTGCTACAAGAGGTAATCAACATAGGCGATAAACAAGTGCGCCAGAAAAAGAAAAAACAGGTCTTGGAATCGACAATAGAAAAACTTCCTGAAGAATATCGATTAAGGGAAGCCGAGATAAAAGAGATAATCCATGACCTGGAGAGGATGATGGTCCGCAGGATGATATTGGACGAGAAACGAAGGATTGATGGCCGATCTTTCACGGAAGTAAGGCCAATAGAATGTATGGTAGGGATATTGCCCCGGGTCCATGGTTCGGCACTTTTCACAAGGGGTGAAACCCAGGCCATGGTATTAACCACTCTGGGCACTGAAATGGATGAGCAGAGGATAGATACCATATACGGGAATGTGTTTAGAAATTTTATAATGCATTATAATTTTCCGCCTTACAGTGTGGGAGAGACCAAAAGAATCGGGGGTCCCGGCAGGAGAGAGATAGGGCACGGTGCCTTGGCCAGGCGGGCTCTTCTGCCTGTTATCCCCAGCAAGGATGAGTTTCAATATGCCATCCGTGTGGTTTCGGAGATACTTGAGTCGAATGGGTCATCCTCCATGGCCAGTGTTTGTGGCGGCTCCCTTTCTCTTATGGACGCGGGGGTTCCCGTTAAGGAGGCAGTGGCGGGAGTGGCCATGGGTCTTATCAAAGAGGGAGAAAAGACGGTTGTACTGACCGATATCTTGGGGGATGAGGACCATTGCGGGGATATGGATTTCAAGATAACCGGCACCAGTGAGGGGATAACCGCTCTGCAGATGGATATAAAGATCGAGGGTGTTACCAAGGAGGTGATGGAGAAGGCCCTTGCCCAGGCAAAAGAAGCACGGCTGTCCATCTTGGACAGGATGAATGCATCTATTTCCCGATCCAGGCCCCAGGTGTCGGAGTATGCGCCGGTTATTGCCAAGATGAAGATCAAACCTGAAAAGATCAGACTTCTTATCGGACCCGGCGGAAAGGTAATACGGGAGATCAGTGCCAAGACAGACTCTTCCATAAATGTGGATGATGAAGGCAATGTTATGATTGCGTCTCCGGACGGAGATACCTCAAAGGCCGCTCTTGAGATGATAAATGAGATAATACAGGATGCCGAGGTGGGCAAATTATATATGGGGAAGGTAAGAAAGATTATGGATTTTGGAGCCTTTGTAGAAATCCTGCCCGGGATTGACGGGCTGATTCATATCTCTCAGATGGACAAGGTTAGGGTAAACAAGGTAACCGACGTACTTCATGAGGGCGATGAGGTACTGGTTAAGGTCATTGATGTGGACAAAAACGGAAAGATAGCGCTGTCAAGAAAGGCGGCCCTTGGCGAAAGGCTTTAATCTGTATCACAATACGCAACTCAGAAAGGACGTAGGAATAGGAAAGGAGAATTTAGACCATTTCAGGAAGCATAACCTGGACCTCAGTGGACCTCAGGGGTCATTTGTTTCAGAGATATGCGGCTGTGTCCCGTTGGTATTTTCCCTGATAGATTGGCCGCATATGAGTCAGGAGATCAATATTATGGATTTTATCGGGACATAGGGGAAAGACCAGCAGAGTGCAAAGAGGACTCAGATCATTGGAACGGATATCTGTCAAGATCAAACGACTGGAAAGCAGCCTTAATCTTCCCTTGCCTGATTACGAAACAGAAGGCTCTTCGGGTATCGATATCAGGGCCTCAGTAAAAGAGCCTTTATTGTTGAAACCTGGGGAGATAAAACTGATTCCCACCGGTGTGGCTGTCTCTATTCCCCCTGGATATGAAGGCCAGATAAGGCCCCGTAGCGGATTATCTTTGAAACATGGTATCGGATTGGTTAACAGTCCGGGCACAATCGATTCGGATTACAGGGGGGAGATAGGTGTTATAATGATAAACTTGGGAGAAAAACCGTTTACCATAAAAAGGGGTGATCGAATAGCCCAGATGATTATAAGCAAGGTATACCGGGCGGCTCTGGTAGAGGTAGATGAATTGGATTCCACCGAACGGGGGGGAGGAGGATTCGGGCATAGCGGAGTCTGAAGCTTCAGGAGTGCAGGCTTTCCATTTTGGGGCTCTTTTTGCCGCACAAAGGATAGAACATGTTAATTTTCTTGACAAATAAACCCTGTAATATATATTACAAAGCTTATTTTTCTTTAATATTTTGATACTGATTACGAATCCGGTTCATTTGTCCTAGACCAAGAAGGCGTTCGATCAAAACTAGGAATCAATAAGGCGGGCCGGATGTTTAAAGTTCATAGCCTGGGTGGATATCAAAAGATTCCATAATGATTATTGATATCAAAACCATTCCTCGTGAAGGAACTAAGAGTTTCAAATTCAGCCTGGACAAGGATTGGTTGCGACCCGAGGTTGAAAATGGCCAGTTCATATGTCTCGATACACCTTTGACGGTAAGGGCTGATATCTACAGGGCGGGAGACAAATATGTGCTGGAAGGGACCCTGGAAGGATCGGTCCAGCTATTGTGCGATAGGTGTCTTGAGCCCTACCGCCGGGATCTAAGGGCCGATTTCAGGGTATTATTAGTCATGCCCCCACCGGATATGGAAGGGGCGGAGATTGAGTTGACGGAAGAAGATATGGAGATCGGTTTTATTAGAGGTGAAGAGATAGATATGGATGAGATAATTCGAGAACAGTTCTATCTATCCCTGCCTGTAAGATCCCTTTGCAAGGAAGACTGTCTCGGGTTGTGTCCCATTTGTGGCGGCAACCTGAACAAGGGAGAGTGCCGATGTAAAGACAAATAAGTTAACCGGATTTATGCAGGTGATAACACCTAATAATAGAAGGAGAAAAGATACAAGATATGGCGGTGCCGAAAAGGAAAAAATCAAAATCCAAACGGGACACGAGAAGATCCCATGATCATATCACAATGCCGAACCTATCCACTTGCCCCAAATGTCATGAGCCGGTATTACCCCATCATGTGTGCAGTCATTGTGGTACGTACAGGGGAAGAACAATAATAAAAACAGAAGAGATTTAACATGAATATCGCCGTGGATGCCATGGGGGGTGATGATGCTCCGAAAGTGGTTGTTCAGGGCGCTCTTGAGGCTTCCCAGGATTTGGGCGTTGATATCACACTCGTAGGGGATTCTGAATCTATATCCGTTGAACTGGAGGGAAAAGATAAAACCGGGCGTGTTAGGGTGCATCATTGCCAGGAGTCCGTCCTCATGGACGAATCACCCCTAAAGGCCGTCCGAGACAAAAAGGATTCATCAATACGGGTAGCCTTTGATCTGGTGAAAAAGGGCAAGGCGGATGCGGTCGTAAGTGCGGGGAATTCAGGGGCTACAATAGCCGCGGCTATAATAACCCTGGGAAAATTTGAGGGTATCGAAAGGCCTGCCCTCGCATGTGTTATGCCGGGTGATAAAGGCAAGGTGATTCTTATAGATGCCGGAGGAAATGTTGATTGCAGGCCGGTTCACTTATTACAATTCGGCATTATGGCAGACGCCTTTGCCGTGGCCTGTCTGGGGATGCAAAGACCCAGGGTGGGCATATTGAATGTCGGTCTGGAGGCGGGAAAAGGAAACGAAAAGGTCAGGCTGGCCTATAACCTGTTAAAGAAAAGCCCTTTGAATTTCGTTGGTAACGTGGAAGGCCGAGATATATTTTCAGGCCGAATTCAGGTAGTGGTATGCGATGGTTTTATTGGGAATGTGGTATTGAAGCTGTCGGAAGGGCTTGCGGATTCAGTTGTCTTCAGGCTGAAGGAAAGGATGGAAGGTTCATTTACCGGGAGGATACTCGCGCTCTTCGGCCGCAGTTTTTTTAACAGATTTATGGGGACGCTGGATTGGGAGGAGTATGGCGGTGCTTTGATATTAGGCATCAGGGGGGTGGGCATTGTATGTCATGGTAATGCTTCGGCCATGGCTGTAAAGAATGCCGTTAAGATGGCTGTAGATTATGTGGGAAATCAGGCCCAGGAGAGGCTGGCTGGGTTGCTGCGGGATGTCGGGCATGACTATTTAATCCAGACAGGATAATATCAAATATGTATTGAGGAGAAGATGGAAGATAAGGGGCGAGTAGTCGTCATAACGGGTGGATCAAGGGGTATCGGAAGATCCGTGGCCCTCAGATTTGCTGAAGAGAAGGCAAGGCTTATTATATTGCATTATGACCCGGATGACCGGGATTCTCTTGAAACCAGCCACCAACTTACGGGAATGGGTTGCAGCCCGGAGATTCACAAGATAGACGTGTCTTCCAAAAAACAAGTGGACTCCGTGTTCAAAGATATAATATCCACATACGGAAAAGTGGATGTGCTTGTAAATAACGCAGGAATTGCAAGAGACGGGCTTTTATTGAGGATGTCGGAGGACGATTGGGACCTTGTGCTTGATGTAAATCTGAAGAGTGTTTTTAACTGCACAAAGGCCGTTCTCAGGTCGATGATCAAGCAAAGGAAAGGCAGTGTGGTAAGTATAGCCTCGATTGCCGGTCAGACAGGAAATGCTGGGCAGGCGAACTACGCAGCTTCCAAGGCCGGTATTATGGGCTTCACCAAGACCATCGCAAGGGAGGTGGCCTCACGAGGCATAAGAGTGAATGCTGTGGCGCCGGGCTTTATAGAAACGGAAATGATCGCCTCGCTTCCCGACCAGGTCATAGAATCTTATCTGCAACAGATTCCCCTGGGCAGATTGGGAACCACTAGGGAAGTAGCGGAGGCAGTCTATTGGCTGTGCTCCGGCTCTGCCGGATATATTACGGGTCAGATTATTCACGTTAACGGCGGTATGTTTATGTAATTAAACCAAAATTATCTTTAGAACAGTAACAAGGAGGAATCGTTAAATGTCTGAAGTTGTGGAAAAGGTTTCAGAAATTATAAGTGAACAGCTGGATGTTTCGGAGGATGATGTGGTGCTGTCCGCATCTTTTGTGGATGATCTGGGTGCTGATTCCCTTGATCAGGTTGAATTGATAATGGCTATTGAGGAGGAGTATGATATCTCCATACCGGATGAGGAGGCTGAAAAGATTGTTACGGTTCAGGATGCTGTAGATTATATCAATAAGGCGCTGGGGCAATAGATTTAGGGCCATATGCAACCGTAAGTCGAAGCTAAAAAGGAGTGGAGTAATATGAAAAGAAGGGTAGTGGTCACAGGTTTGGGAATGGTGACTCCCCTGGGTACGGGTGTGGAAAAGAACTGGGAGTGCGTATGTGCCGGAAAACCCGGTATCGGGCCTATAACCAGATTCGATGCATCCGACTTCCCGTGCCGCATTGCCGGCGAAGTTAATGATTTCAGATCTGAAGATTTCATGGATAAACAGCAGGCAAGGAGATTTGACATCTTTATACACTATGGGATGGCATCAGCCAAAATGGCCATGGAGGATTCGGGCCTGAAAATAGATTCAGGTAACAAGGGGAGGATCGGCTGCATCACGGGTTCAGGATTGGGAGGCCTGGCAATGATTGAACATTTCCATAAAAGGCTCCTTGAAGATGGCCCTCGAAAGATAGGCCCGTTTTTTATTCCTGGTATTATCGCCAATATGCTACCTGGCATGATAGCCATAGAATTTGGGGCACAGGGGCCAAATTTATCCATAGAGACGGCCTGCGCGGCCAGTTGTCACTCGGTTGGAGAGTCTTTCCGGTTGATCCAGGAAGGATTGGCCGAGGCTATGATCACCGGAGGATCTGAAGCGGTTATCACCCCTCTCGCTGTGGGAGGCTTTTGTTCCATGCGGGCTCTGTCTTGTCGAAATGATAAACCTGAAAAGGCGTCCTGCCCCTTTGATCTGAAGCGGGACGGCTTTATTATAGGCGAGGGCGCCGGTATATTGATACTTGAGGAAATGAACAGCGCCCTGGAAAGAGGGGCCGATATTTACGCGGAGATAGTGGGTTACGGGTTGTCCGGCGATGCCTACCATATATCGGCACCGGATCCTGAGGGTCAAGGCGCTGTAAATTGTATGTCCATGGCTATTGAGACGGCGGGATTAAAGCCGGAAGATGTGGAGTATATAAACGCCCACGGTACGTCGACTCAACTTAACGACCTTTCAGAGACAAAGGCAGTTAAGAAACTGTTTGGAGAACATGCTTATAAACTGGCTTTGAGTTCAACAAAATCCATGACAGGACATCTACTTGGAGGTACCGGTGGTGTTGAAGCCATTTATTCTGTTTTGACAATCAAGCATGGCATTATCCCTCCGACCATAAACTATGAGACTCCTGACCCAGAATGCGATTTGGATTATGTCCCCAACAAGGCGAGAGAGGCAAATGTGAAGGTAGCCATGTCCAACTCATTCGGTTTCGGCGGGACCAACGCATCGTTGGTTTTTAAGGCCTTTGAACCTTAAAATTTCTTTTTAGGATTGATTTTAACGATAGGCATCATCTTCAAGAGAATTGATCAACATAAGGGTTGCAGGAGGCGAAGGGCTTAAATCTGTAGTTGGAGAGGGTGAAGGAAGACATTGGATAATGAAAGGACAAACTTAGAGTAAGGATTTCTATGGATATTATGATCGGTTCAGACCATGCCGGCTACGACATGAAAGAGGAATGCAGGCTTTTTCTGGAGAATGATTCCCAACACAGGATTACAGATGTGGGTGTTTATGACAGGAAATCCTTTGATTATCCCATAATAGCCCGGAAGGTAGCCGAAGCCGTGGCGGCCGGAGAATATGAAAAGGGTATATTGATATGCGGATCGGGGATAGGAATGTCAATGGCCGCGAATCGTTATAAGGGGGTACGGGCGGCATTATGTCATAATATATATACAGCGCGGATGAGCAGGCAGCACAATGATGCCAACATTCTGGTAATGGGCGGTCGCGTGATCGGTTTCGGACTTGCCCTTGAAATGGTTGAGGTTTTTATTACTACGGCATTTGAGGGAGGTAGACACAGTAGGAGGCTTGATCTGATTGATTGTTGAGGAGAATGTCTTGAAGGAGATGGACCTTAAAAAAGTTGATCCTGAGGTGACCGATGCTATCAAAAGAGAAGTGGAAAGGGAAAAGAATTCTCTGGTAATGATAGCTTCGGAGAATTATGTATCCAGGGCGGTACTTGAGGCCCAGGCCAACATTATGACAAATAAGTATGCCGAAGGATATCCTGATAATCGTTATTACGGCGGCTGCGAATATGTTGATTTAGTGGAAAACCTTGCTGTGGAAAGGGCGAAGGCATTGTTCAACGCTGAGTATGTCAATGTCCAGCCCCATTCAGGGTCCCAGGCCAACATGGCGGTATACTTCTCTTTCCTTAGGCCCGGGGATACCATTCTGGGTATGGGTCTCACCCACGGAGGTCATCTTACTCACGGCAGCAGTGTGAGTTTTTCCGGCGACCTTTTCGTCTCCGTGTCATATGGTTTGAATCCGGAAACTGAGATGATCGATTATGATCAGGTACGTGACCTGGCAAAAAGAAACAGGCCTAAGATGATTATCGTGGGGGCCAGCGCATATCCCAGAAGGATTGATTTTTCAAGATTCAGAGAGATCGCCCGTGAAGTAGGCGCCTATCTTATGGCGGATATAGCACATATAGCAGGGCTGATCGTTTCCGACCTGCACCCCACCCCGGTGGGAGAGGCAGACTTTATTACTTCCACCACCCACAAGACACTCCGGGGGCCGAGAGGAGGGATCATCCTTTCAGGAGAAGAGCATGCTCAAGTCCTGAACAGGGGAATTTTCCCGGGCATTCAGGGAGGACCGCTGATGCATATTATAGCGGCCAAAGCGGTTTGCTTCGCCGAGGCCATGAGACCTGAATTCAAGACATATCAACAGCAGGTTGTTAAAAATGCCAAATTCCTGGCTGAACAGTTGATGGAAATGGGTTTTGATCTTGTTTCTGGGGGGACGGATAACCATTTGATCCTTATTGACCTTACCTCAAAAGGGATAACAGGTCTCCAAGCTGAAGATGCCCTGGGGAGGGCGTGTATATACAGCAACAAGAATACGGTGCCTTTCGATAAAAGGAGTCCCCGGGTGACCAGCGGCTTGAGAATAGGAACGCCCGCTCTTACCACAAGGGGAATGAAAGAGCCAGAGATGAGAATCATAGCGGGCCTGATCAGGAACATACTGGAAAAACCCGGAGATGAAGATGTTATAAGAGATGCCAGTAATACCGCAAGGGAGTTATGCTCTGAATTTCCGATATATGAATTTATGGATCAGGAGCAAATATAGGGTTTATTCCTCCGTGCAATCGAGAAAGAGTGATGAACTATGTTGTGGACTTCATGTGGATAGGAATGTTATCGTAAAGATGGAAGGTTGCTTAATTCCTGTTAACGGATTGATCCTTTAATCGTGTAAATAAGCCTTGTGTAATATGTCCCAAAATGTTAATGAATAGCGGCATTATAAAAATGTATTATGAAGATGGATGCGATGATCCTTTATCCGACAGGGTGATTGCCCAGACCGATTTTAAGCCGGAAAGGTTAAATCTATGAGATGTCCTTACTGCGGTAAGCTTGATAATAAGGTTATTGACTCCCGATTGAGCAAGGACGGACGGACAATCAGAAGGAGGAGAGAGTGTTTGAAATGCGGTAGGAGATTTACCACCTATGAAAAGTTGGAAGAAATCCTCCCCATGGTTGTCAAGAAGGATGGAAGGCGCGAGCCCTTCAACCGTGATAAGATTACCGAGGGTATAAAGAAGGCCTGTCAGAAGAGGCCTATAAGCATTACAAAGATCGAAGAGTTCGTGGACTCATTGGAAATCTATTTTCATGAGCTTGGTAAAAAAGAAGTTGATAGTACAGAGATCGGGGAGAGGGTCATCAGTAATCTCAAGGATTGGGATGAAGTGGCCTATGTCCGGTTTGCTTCCGTTTATAGACAGTTCAAGGATATAAATGAATTTATGGCTGAGCTTGAAGATATTCTCAAGGCCAGAACAGAGAAAGGTAATTAAGCTCTTCCAGCCGCTTTATACATCCCTTATCACCCATCATTCAGTGGATTGCTGTGCCCACCGTTATTGAATTAAATAATAATGGTTCATCCGGTTAATGAGTAAGCTAGTTAATGATATCTAAATATTTTATGCTATATGGGCCATGGGCCATTAAGGTACTTTTTATAAGGTTTAATCTTTTACTTCTTTACGTACTCATTAACCGGATGAAATATAATAATCCCTTATGGACGACCCAGATAAAAGATTTATAAAAGAGTGCCTTCACCTCGCCAAAAAAGGCCTGGGAAAGACTTCCCCGAATCCCATGGTGGGGGCGGTAATTGTCCGAGAGGGGAGGATTATTGCTTCCGGCTGTCATAAAAAGGCGGGGTTGCTCCACGCGGAAGCCGAGGCCCTGTCCAAGCTTGGGGGAAAGGCTGAGGCTGGCGATACTTTATATGTGAATCTTGAGCCCTGTAATCATTATGGACGGACACCTCCTTGCACCCTGGTCATCTTAAAAAGCGGCCTTAAAAGGGTGGTGATCGGGATGCCGGACCCGAACCCGAATGTTTCAGGGGGAGGGGCTGAATTTATGAGGGCAAGGGGTATTGAAGTAAGGTCGGGGGTGCTTGAATCCGAGTGCCGCAGGTTGAATGAGGTATACATAAAATATATCGTCACGGGTCGTCCTTTTGTGATCGCAAAATCAGCCTTGACTATGGATGGATGGTCTGCTACCTCCACAGGTCAAGCCAAATGGATAACCAACGAGCAATCGCGCCGTTTTGCGCATCGATTAAGGGGCATGGTTGACGGAATACTTGTGGGAGCGGGGACCGTTATTACCGATGATCCCTTGCTTACCAAGAGGACCGGGAAAAAGAAGGGAGGAAATCCGCTTCGTATTATAGTTGATACTCATTTAAGAATCCCTCATAATGCGAGAGTGCTTAATCCGGATCCCGATATAACCACACTTCTTGTGGTAGGTGAGAATATCAATCCCGGATTACTGAAAACAGTGGAGAGGGAAGGGGTATCCACCTTTATATGCCCGCTAAAGGAAGGGATGGTGGACCTGAACGCCCTGATGAATGAACTTGGCAGGAGGTCCATCACCTCCGTTATGGTGGAAGGCGGATCACGGGTAATGGGTTCCATGATATGTGAAAGACTGATTGACAAGTTTTATGTTTTTAAGGCTCCCCGAGTTTTTGGAGGAGATGACGGAATCCCTATGGCTCGAGGTGCGGGGCCCGAAAAAGTGGATGAATCACTGATGATGAAGGATATAAGAATAAAACGATTTGGTGACGATATACTGATTATTGGATACGCTGATTATTCTCTTCTTCCGGGAATGGAAAAAGACACCTGTTTTTAGGTTAGGCCTTCATAGATTATTAATTAAACAGAGTTCAAGGGTTCAAAAGGCCGAGGGTTCAAGGGACAAAAAAGGTTTTAATATGGTTTTTATTTGAACCTTTGAATCCTAAAATCCTTGGCTCCTAAAGCTACCAGCTTCAGGTGATAGGTCATTTACAAAAAGGTTTTTGGATTTTTAGATAGACTCCGAGCAGGGATAATAACTCATGTTTACGGGACTGATTGAAGGCAGGGGAAAGATCAGATATATTACGAAGACCGGCAAGGACCTCAATTTGACCATTACGCCTCTTTTTGACGTGACAGATTGCCGGCAAGGAGACAGTATCTGTGTAGACGGGGTTTGCCTGACGGTTACATCAATAAAGGGAGGCATGTTGAGTATGTACGCTTCGGAAGAGACCGTGTCCCTAAGCACCCTGGGTGGATTGAAGCGCGGGGATGAAGTCAATATGGAGAAGGCTATGACTCTATCGGCACGGCTGGGAGGGCATATGGTATCGGGCCATGTAGATGGTGTGGGTATAATCCTTCGAAAGGAGCAGGTTCAGAAATCCTGGGTTATAAGGGTAGGCGTGGATGAAGGCATATCAAGGTACACCATTGAGAAGGGTTCTATAGCAGTGGACGGGATAAGCCTTACCATAAATCTTTGTGAAGATAAATTCTTTGAGGTGAATATCATACCCGAGACTGCCTCGACAACAACTATTCTCAAAAAAAATGTCGGAGATCCGGTAAATATAGAGACGGATCTTATCGCGAAATATATTGAAAAACTCATGGAAAAGGACAGTAAATCCGGGAAAGATGAGTCACGCTCCACTATCGATATGGAGATGCTGGAAAAATTCGGGTTTGCTGATTAGGTAAAATGAGTACGGCAAAGATAGAGGATGTACTGGAAGACCTTAGACAGGGGAAAATGATTATCCTTGTGGATGATGAGGACAGGGAAAACGAGGGCGACCTAACCATGGCTGCAGAAAAGGTTACCCCGGAGGCAATCAATTTCATGGCTAAATACGGACGGGGGCTTATTTGCCTGTCTATGGCCCCTGATATAGTCGAAAGATTGAAGCTTCCCCTGATGGTTCAGGATAACCGTTCACCGTTCAATACCGCATTTACTGTATCCGTAGAGGCGCGGGAAGGAGTGACTACAGGTGTCTCTGCCGCGGACAGGGCGCATACCATTCGTACAGCCGTCGCGGATGACGCAAAGCCGGAGGACCTCATTCAACCGGGACACGTGTTTCCCCTCAGGGCAAGGAGGGGAGGCGTACTTTTCAGGACGGGGCAGACCGAGGGATCCGTGGACCTTACCAGACTGGCGGGACTGAAACCCGCGGGTGTTATCTGTGAGGTTATGAATGATAACGGTACTATGGCCCGCATGCCCGACCTGGTCAAATTTGCCGAGAAACATGGCTTAAAGATAGCCACCGTTTCCGATGTTATAGCATACAGGATGAAAAATGAGTCTTTTGTCCATAAGGTAGCGGAGACGGTTCTGCCCACACCTTTTGGAGAATTTAAGGCCATGGCCTTTGTGAATGATATTGATGACTATGAACACCTGGCCCTGGTAAAAGGGGATATTGACCCTGAAAAGGACATACTGGTGAGGGTACATTCCCAATGCCTCACTGGTGATGTGTTCGGTTCCTACAGGTGCGATTGTGGAACTCAGCTGAAAAAATCCATGGCGATGGTTCAGAAGGAAGGCAGGGGAGTTATCCTTTATTTGCAACAGGAGGGTCGGGGTATAGGTCTGGCAAACAAGGTGAGGGCCTACGAGCTTCAGGATAAAGGACGCGATACGGTCGAGGCCAATGAGGAACTTGGTTTTGAAGCTGATTTGAGAGACTATGGAGTGGGCGCGCAGATCCTTTGCGCTCTCGGTATCCGGAACATGAGGATCATGACAAATAATCCGCGAAAAGTAAAAGGGCTGGAGGGTTACGGTCTGGTCATAAAGGACAGGGTACCCATCGAGACCGAGCCGAGGCCTGAGAATATGAAATATCTGTTGACCAAGTGCCATAGGCTCGGGCACATGATGGAATTGGGGAAGAAGGATTAGCTTTATCTTATAATAATAAATATAACCAAGGAGTTTTCTTATGCCCAGGATTTTGGAAGGAAGGATTTCGGCGGAGGGTTTCAGATTCGCTATTATCGTAAGCAGGTTTAATGACTTTGTCAGCTCCAAGCTGGTGGAAGGGGCCATGGATGCATTGATAAGACATGGAGTTGATGAAGAAAAGGTGTCTCTGGTCAGAGTTCCCGGGTCCTTTGAGATACCTGCAACCGCGAAGAGGTTGGCTAAAAGCGGTAATTATGATGCCATTATCTGTCTGGGCGCGGTGATTAGAGGGGATACGCCTCATTTTAATTATATTGCGGCAGAGGTATCGAAAGGTATAGCCAATGTCTCCCTTGAGAGCAATGTTCCTATTACATTCGGCGTATTAACCACGGATAACTTGGAGCAGGCTATTGAGAGGGCCGGATCCAAGGCAGGAAACAAGGGATGGGACGCGGCAATTTCAGCCATGGAAATGGTGAATCTGTTCAAGGAATTAGAATAGGGCGATTAATCAAATAGTCCTGCTAGAGTATACGGTCGTTAACAGCGCCCGGAGACCGTGCCTATCTCGGGTATTATTTTAAAAGTTCTTTGAGAATATAACCTATGGGAACAAGACGAAAAGCCCGTGAACTGACTATCCAGATCCTTTTTGCCATGGAATTCAGCTCGGTGGATCAGGATGAAATGGTTGAACTGGTGTGTGAGAATTTTGATTCATCCAAATCCGCCAGGGCCTTTTCCGGGGAACTGGTACGTGGTGTTCGCGAAAACATAGAACATCTGGATAAAGTGATAAGACGTTCTTCAAAGAACTGGCGTATTGAAAGGATGTCGGTAGTTGACAGGAGCATTTTGAGACTTGCCGCCTATGAGATGCTTTACAGGAAGGAGATACCCTACAAGGTTTCCATTGATGAAGCGGTTGAACTGGGCAAAAGGTATGGAACTGAAGAGTCGAGTTCGTTTATAAACGGGGTTTTGGACAATATATTCAACAGGATTAAGGACAATATCCCCGTTGAACACGGTAAGTTATGATCGCCCCCTGTTTCGTGGTCCGGATATCGGCTCAATCCGCCCGAAACAGATATTATCATTTTTATTCCACTATTAATAAAAACCCATGAGACCTGATATAAGATTTTCCGACCGTCCCCTTGAAGATATCTGGTGCCAAGCCGTTTCCGTCCTTGTATTTCAAAGACCCAGCATTAACATGGGTGCCCTTTCCAGTCTTAACAGAAAGATGATCGGGGGTCTTTCAAAATTATTGGAAGATGAGCGATGGACCGGGGATCGGGGTGAGAATCTTCTTGTCGCCACCGAGAATATGATCAAGGCTGATAAGCTTTTGTTTCACGGCTTGGGGCCGCAATCGGAATTCTCGACCTCCGTTTTAAAGGAAGAGGCCGGAAAGTTAGGAAATACACTTGATAAGCTCGGTGTACATGAATTCGGTATACATGTCCCTGTAATTGAGGGTCTGGAGGCTGAATATACCTCTCATATTGAGGCATCCGCAAAAGGTTTGTTAAGGGCGTATTATAGAAACCATAAAGACGAGCAGGATTTTGATTTGAAGATTGTTTTTTCAATGGAAGTCAGGTTTATGGATATGCTGGATTATATTATTAAAAGATTAAAGAAATACCTTAAAACAATACCTGATTTTTCTATTATTATTGACAATAAAAACAGGTCCCGGATGCAGGAAACAGAAAAAATGGAATCATCCGGTTAATGAGTATATAAAGGACTAAAAGACTAAAACCTATCGAGCTGATGTTTGACCCATGGGACTCTCTTTGTGACGGCGAACTCGTTTATGTGCAATGACACCGCAAAAATTAAGACGAGGCGGGCGGGTAGCTTTCTCCATGCTTGGCCGGATTCGGGAAGTCTCTAACGCCTCATAAGTATTCCGCCCGCCTGGGTGGCATCTTACGTAATTATTGTGCTTCCGAATAACTTCGTCGTCTAAAAGAGAGTGACATGGGTCAAACACGACAAGAAAGAGGCATATTATTAATATAGCATACTCATTAATCGGCTGAACCAAAAAGATTATCATCAGTGGAGTAAACGGGACGTGAAAGCCTACAGCCTAAGCAACCTAAATAACTTTTTTAACAGGTGACTAGTTACAGTGAAGTACAGACCGCAGGAACTGGAAAAGAAGTGGCAGGAATACTGGGAAATAGAAAGCCTCTTTGAGGTTAAGAAGGATCCTGCAATGGACAAGTATTACCTGCTGGAGATGTTCCCGTATCCCTCGGGAAAGATCCATATGGGGCATGTAAGAAACTATACTATCGGTGATGTGATAGCCAGGTATAAGAGGATGCGGGGCAAAAACGTCCTCCATCCCATGGGATGGGATGCATTCGGTCTTCCCGCCGAAAACGCGGCAATAGAAAACCGTACCCATCCGCACACCTGGACCTACGAGAATATCGCCAGCATGAAGTCGCAGCTGAAGAGGATTGGATTCAGCTACGACTGGACCCGTGAGTTGGCTACGTGCGATCCCTCCTACTATAGATGGGAGCAGCTTATCTTCCTAAAGATGTACGAGAAGGGACTTGCTTACAAGAAGAGGACATATGTGAACTGGTGCGACAGATGTCAGACCGTTCTTGCCAAGGAACAAGTTATAAACGGATGTTGCTGGCGGCATCCAGACCAGGAGGTTGTCCTAAAAGAGATGGATAGCTGGTTTTTCAAGATCACGGAATACGCCGAAGACATACTGAAAGAGTGCGAGAATCTTTCCGGATGGCCGGAGAGGGTAATAACCATGCAGAAAAACTGGATCGGAAAGAGTCACGGAGCCATAATAAAGTTTCCGCTGGAGGGCTCGGATGAGGTGATCGATGTATACACTACACGCCAAGACACGTTATATGGCGCCACTTTCATGTGTTTCGCACCGGAACATCCCATGCTCAAGGATATGGTCAAAGGGTTTTCTCAGGAAAAGGAGGTGCTGGATTTTATCGACCGCACACTCAAGGTGGACAGTTACATACGAACAGCGGATTTTACGGAAAAAGAAGGTGTATTTACCGGCAGGTATTGCGTTAATCCAATGACCCGGGAAAAGATTCCCATATACGTAGCCAATTTTGTCCTCTTTGACTACGGTACGGGTGCCATTATGGCCGTGCCCACCCATGACCAGAGGGACTTCGAGTTCGCAAAAAAATATGGCATACCTCTGAGGGTGGTTATAAATCCCCCAGAAAAGCCCCTGAAGGTCGAGGAAATGACAGAGGCTTATGAAGGAGACGGTATCCTGGTAAACTCAGGGCCCTTCAACGGGAGGGGCAACCGGGAGTCTCTGGAAAGTATAGCGGAATACCTGGAGGCTGAGGGATTAGGGTATAGGACAGTCAATTTCAGGATCAGGGATTGGAACATCTCAAGACAGAGATTCTGGGGCACTCCCATACCCATAATATATTGTGATAAATGCGGGACGGTTCCAGTGCCTGAAAATGAGCTACCCGTGGTACTCCCCCTGGATACTGAGCTGAGGCAGGAGGGAGGTTCTCCGCTCCCCTTTGAGCCGTCTTTTTTTAAGACAACATGTCCAAGGTGTGGAGGAGAGGCAAGACGTGAGACCGACACCATGGATACCTTTGTGGAATCGTCGTGGTATTTTCTCAGATATACCTCCCCTGATTATGATGCCGGTCCAGTGGACAGAAAGCGGGTGGAATACTGGATGCCGGTGGATCAATACATAGGGGGGATCGAACATGCCATACTTCATCTATTGTATTCTCGTTTCTATACCAGGGTCCTGAGGGATCTGGGCTATTTTGATCTTAAAGAACCTTTTAAGAATCTGCTCACTCAGGGCATGGTCTGCAAAGAGACCCAGGAATGTCCCAAGCATGGCTACCTTTTTCCGGATGAGGTCCTGGAAGGAAAGTGTTTGCGATGCGGGTCTCCCGTGAAGACCGGGAATATATTAAAGATGTCCAAATCCAAGAAAAACGTAGTTGATCCGTCGGAGCTGGTGGAACAATATGGCGCTGATACTGTGCGCATGTTCTGCCTGTTTGCTTCTCCGCCCGAAAGAGATCTGGAGTGGAGTGATCAGGGTGTTGAGGGGGCTCACAGGTTTCTGAACAGGGTGTGGAGGCTGGTATCTGATAATATTGATAAGATATCAAACGTACCCGTGTATCCCGACAATCCTCCCCTTGCCGGTGCCTTGAAGGATCTGCATCGCAAGACCCATGAGACTATTAAGAAGGTGACTGACGATATTGAAGACCGTTTTCATTTCAATACCGCAATAAGTGCGGTCATGGAACTGGTTAACGACGTGTACAGATATCTGAACAGCACTCAGGAGAAGGATGATCAGGCATGGTCGGTAATCAGGGAGGCAGTGGAGATATCGGTGGCCCTCCTTTCCCCGGTGGTTCCCCATATAACTGAAGAGATGTGGCGAATGCTTGGGCACCAGGATTGCCTCCTGAACGCTGAATGGCCTGGCTTTCGGGAGGATGCCCTGGAAGTGGAAAAGAGGCTGGTAGTCCTTCAGGTGAATGGAAAATTGAGGAGCAGGATCGAGGTGCCAGCCTCTTTCAACCGAAAGCAAATTGAAGCGGCCGCACTTGAGGATGAGAGGCTTAAGCATTTTATCGGCGGCAGGAAGATCAGGAAGGTTATAGTGGTTCAGCAGAAGCTTGTGAACGTTGTGGTATAATAAAAGTCTGGTTAAATGGTCGGGTGGGACGTTTGATGTTTAAACAGTATATAGACCGGAGATCCCATGTGCTTGTTTAAAAGGACGACTGTGTTTTTAGTATTGATAATTGCTGCTTTCTCCATATACAGCGGCTGTGGCTATCAATTCAGAACGAATGGCCTCCCGGTGGGAATGGAGATTAACAGTATCGCCATTCCCCTGATATCGAGTAATTCGTCGTATAAGGGTTTTGAAGCGGATTTTACCAGGGTGATCCGGGAAGAATTCATAAGCCATTCACGGGTTCCCGTTGTTGAAACTGAAAAGGCCGATGTGGTCCTGCTAGGCCGGGTAACCAGTATTGAGTCCGGACCGTTGACGTATGATTCACGTCAATATGAGATAAATGGCAGATCGAGCACCAGTGAGAGGACCAGCAGCAGAAGGCTTAAAATCCGTCTGGATATAAGTCTGAGAGACGGGGACACCGGAAAGACATTATGGCATGACAGTTCCATGGAGGAAGAGGCTGGGTTTAATGTGGATTCTGACGATCCTCTTGCTACCCGGTATAATCAACGGCAGGCAATGATCAAAATCTCCAGACTCCTGGCAAAAAGGATTTATCTTAAGACATTAGAAAGGTTTTGATGACAGCCGATCTGCTTTCGGATGATATCCTGAAATTACTGGAGAAGGGGAATCTCTCTCCTTGCTACCTGTTCTATGGTCCAGAGGAATTCAGGCGGGAAAGAGTACTTTCAAGGATCAGGGAGGAATTTTTACCTGAATCAACAAGGGATTTTAATCTGGAGATATGCTACGGAGGAGAGGCGGATCCGTACGATATAATGAACCGGGCAAGTTCAAGCCCTTTTATGGCCTCCAGACGCCTGATCATTGTGCGCAGGACTGAAGAATTCAAGGCTGAACAATTGGAGAAGTTCCTGCCTTATCTGGAAGAACCCGTAATATCCACATGTCTTATTTTCGTCTCTTCAAGGCCGGATTTTAAGAAAAGATTTTACAAAAAGATGAGATCCTCAGGCTGGGCGGTTAATTTTGCGGCTTTACAGCCTTATCAGATAGGTCCCTGGATTAGAAAGACAGCCAAGGAATTGGGGATGAACATAAGCAGGCAGGCATGTCTCTATCTGCAGCAGATTGTGGGTGACCGTCTGGACGACATCTATTCCGAGTTGTTTAAACTGCGGCTAAGGTACGGGGAAGGAGACGTGGGCGAAGAAGAGGTCAGGGAACTAGCAATCCACAGCAGGCTATATTCTATCTTTGAGCTTGTCAATGCCATATCCGTAAAAGACCGTGGCGAGTCTCTATCCGTCTTAAGCAGGTTTCTTGAAGAGGAAGACAAAAGAAGTGGGCCGTTACAGGTTATTGGGATGATAAACAGACAGCTCGGACTCCTGTGGCGCACAAAGGCTATGAAAGAAAAAGGCATTAACTCCAAGCAGATGGCGTCAAAGCTGGGTGTGCAACCTTTTGCCGCAGGGAAACTTGTAAAACAGTCAACGCACTGGTCCGTGAATGACCTTGAGTATGGGATATCACAGCTTCACAGGGCCGACCGTCTTCTTAAGTCCGGTTCCCGGCCCCGGCCTGTGTTGGAGTGCCTTGTTCTGTCTCTGTGCGGCTGATTGGATTCAGGATGATGAAATCTGATTTGCCTGTCTGGCAAGACGGGATATCTTGCGGGAGGCCTTTTTCTTATGGATAACCCCTTTAGAGGCGCTCTTCTGGATTATAGAAACGGCCTTTCTAAGATCTTCTTTTCCCTGTTCTTCAGATTTGTCGGCTATGGCGGTTCTCACCGCTTTGACCACGTTTTTCACGCGGGTCTTATAGGCCGTGTTTCGTGCTCTTTTTACATTATTCTGTCTGGCCCTTTTAATGGCCGATTTATGGTTTGCCAAATTGAAAACTCCTGTTATCAAATAAGATTTTAGAGAATCTATAAACGAATCTATTTTCGGTGTCAAGGTAAAAAGCTCATTGTTATGGATGATTCTATTATATCCGGTTCCGAGAAGGAACATGTCACCCATGCCGCCAGTGTGGTGGGGTTTTATACTTTTTTGAGCCGAATCCTGGGGCTTGTCCGTGACATGGTCGTGGCAGGCTTTTTCGGTGCCGGGATGGCAGCAGATGCCTTTTTCGTGGCCTTCCGGATCCCCAATCTCCTTAGGCGGCTGTTCGCGGAAGGCTCCATGACCGTCGCGTTTATACCCGTGTTTACCGAGTATCTGCGCGTTAAATCCACCGACGACGCCTTTGAGCTGGCAAGGATAGTCCTCACCCTGCTTTCCATAATCCTGGTAATTGTGACCATCTTGGGCGTTCTTTTTGCCCCCTGGATCGTCAGGATTCAGGCATGGGGCTTCGGGGACGCCGGTACCAAATTCGAGCTTACGGTACTCCTTACCCGTATTACTTTCCCCTATATCTTCCTGATCAGCCTGGTTGCGCTGTTCATGGGAATACTCAATTCCCTGGGTCATTTCGCAGCGCCGGCGGCGGCCCCTATCCTTTTAAACGTGGGTATAATAGGCGGTACCATATGGATCTCGCCGCATCTATCTCAGCCTGTTGTAGGAACCGCTATCGGGGTGATTATAGGGGGTGTCCTGCAGGTACTGCTTCAGCTCCCGCCGGTTATCAAGAGAGGTGTGTCTCTTTTCCCCAGGTGGATGCCGGCCCATCCTGCGGTTAAAAGGATAGGCTTACTTATGCTTCCCGCTATCTTCGGTTCCGCTATATACCAGTTAAATCAATACATAGGGATGCTCCTTGCCACGTTTCTACCTGAAGGAAGCGTTTCATGGCTTTACTATGCAGACCGGATCGTTCAATTCCCCTTGGGTGTATTTGCCATCGCAATCAGTACGGCCGCCCTTCCTTCTCTTTCCAAGCAGGCAGCGGAAAAGGATCTGCATCAGTTTATTGATATACTGAACCATTCCTTGAATCTTACATTCTTTATTGCCGTACCTTCAATGGTGGGCCTGATTATCCTGGGGGATCCCATTATAACCCTGCTTTTGGAAAGGGGGGCCTTTGATTCAATCGACACGGTAAAGACCGTGTACGCCCTTTGTTTCTATTCAGTCGGACTATGGGCGTTTTCAGGGCTCAGGGTGGTTGTCTCAGGTTTTTATGCCCTTCAGGACACTAAGACACCGGTAAAGGCGGCGGTTGCGGCCCTTTTCGCATACCTTTTGTTCAGCCTGGTTCTTATGGGCCCTTTAAAACACGGCGGCCTCGCCCTGTCCCTTTCCCTAGCCTCCACCATCCAGTTCGGACTACTTCTGTACCTTCTCAAGAAGAAGGTGGCTGACTGGGACCTCTATCCCGTCCTCATATCAACCTTGAGAATCATTGCGGCGTCGGTTGTTATGGGCCTTTTTGTCGGTTTTTTACATCTAAAATGGTTTTATGGCAGTCCTGGAGCAGGGTTGTGTCAAGCGACCTTGAACGTACTGTGTCCTGTATTGGGGGGAGTGGTTATCTACTTGGCGGCGGCGCGATTTCTCGGTTGCAGGGAATTATCATCAGTAATGGATTTATTCAGGCCAATATTCATAAAAAAACGCCCGTGAGCTTTTCCACCGCGTGATAAGCCTCCATACACCCCGCTTTTATCCGCATAGGGCTCAGGAAAGGGCATAATCTGTATTATTATGGTTCATCCGGTTAGTGAGTACGCTAGTTAATGATATCTACATATTTTTCGCTATATGGGCCATGGGGCAACTTAGCTCATAGCTGATAGCTCATAGTTCATAGCATAATGGTTAAATAGTCGATTCGTTAAATAGTTAAATGGTTAATAGCAAATAGGGATTAAGGATTAGGGATTATGGATTAAGGGTTAGGGAATATGGTTAAAAGCTAAAAGCTAAAAGCTAATAGCTAAAAGCTAAAATCTAACAGCTTTCAGCCTAATAGACTTTATTAGTATACTTGCCCCCTTGAACCCTCATTTACTTCTTTAGGTACTCATTAACCGGATGAACCTATTTTTGGGTCATCCTGAACACACCGTCCCACTTCGCGCCCGGCGGCACGGGTGGCGTTTTCTTGAACAGCTCGCACCTCTCCAGATACACATGAGACGGTGTGGTGTTTCCGTCCGGTATTCTCTCAATTTTACGGGATTCGGTAAAATATTCCATTGCTGAGTCCCATTCCATATTGAGATAGTGTCGCATGCCCTGGTCAAAAACATTGAATAATTCCTTTTCCTGTGGTGAAAGGCCGCCTTTCATGGCGCATAGCTCGTAGATCTTGACCGGTTCAGATTTGCCTACTACGGTCACATTATCTATGAAACGCGCCTCAACGGCGTCCATGGCTTTCCGTTTCTTACCTTCTTCATCGATATATTCCTTGTTCAGGGTATATTCGCTTACGGCTGTGTAGATCCCGTACTGTTTGGCCCCTGCCTCCAGACGGGCAGCCAAATTGACGTTATCCCCCATTATGGTATAGTCCATTCGCATGGAACTTCCCATATTTCCAACCACGATCTCTCCGGTATTGATGCCTATCCGCATTCTCATGTCATGCACTATCTTGGGCCATTTATCCTGGGGCGCCCACTGTTCGACAGATACATCCTTTGCATACCTGGGAGGTTCACCTGGGGGTATTTTTTCCTCTTTCCATTTTTTTCGCAGTTCAAGGAGTGCGTTCTGCATATTGACGGCGATCCGGCAGGCGCGCATGGTATGATCCGGGATATACATAGGGGCTCCCACAAATGCGATGATAGCATCCCCCTCGTATTTATCCAGGGTGCCCCTTTCTTTTAGGAGTATATCCGTCATGGTGGCTAGGTATTCATTAAGGAGCTCTACCAGCTGCTGGGGCGTGAGTTTTTCAGAAAAGACAGAGAAATTTTGAATATCAGTGAAATAGGCTGTGAGTATCCTTTGTTCACCGCCCAGTTCCGGCATGCTCTTGCTTGCTACCATGTCTTCGATAAGTTCCGGTGAAAGGTAGCTGGAGAACGTGGAGTGGAGGAATCTCTTGCTTTTTGATTCCACCAGGTAGTGATACGCGGTCAAGGAAGGATATATCAACAATACGGTGAGGAGCGGGTAAACCATGTTGATCCATATACCGTATTGAGAGAAAAGCCATCGGCTTATCAGGACGTATAGAATTATAATTGCCATGGTTGCCAGCATGCCTGTAATAGGTCCTGTCCGAGGGATAATTAAACCGACCAGGATCCCCAGGACAATAACAGCCATGATGTCGTAAATCCTCGCCCACTGAGGCTTGCTGATGAAATCGTTTCTGAGAATATTATCAATGATAGTGGCGTGTATTTCCAGCCCTGGATGAGCAGGACTGAAGGGCGTGTTTCTGAGGTCATGAGCCCCCACGGCAGTAGAGCCCACAATTACTATCTTGTCCTGGAAGGTGCCCTTATCCAGGTTTCCCTGAAGAATATCGGTGATGGAATAGTGGGGGAAAATCTTAGGGGGCCCCAAATAGTTTACCAGCAGTTTACCATCTTCATCAGTAGGAATAGTAGTGTCACCAACAGTGATACCCTCGATGCCGTATTCGGCGATTTTCAGAATCAGATTTGGCTGATCCAGATAGTGCCATACGCATTGTATGGATATGGGAGAAAATATCTCATCCTTGAACTTGATGGCAAGAGGCATATTGCGGATGATTCCATCCGATGAAGTGATCATATTTATATACCCGGAACCGGCGGCCGCCTGATTCAGTATCTTCAGGTTGACTTCCGGCGCATAGGGCGTGATCTCGGCGTTTACAAAGGGATCGTAGACCAATTCCCCTGTTTGGTATTTGACCGCGGGGAAAGCAGAATCCTTTATCTGCTCGAACCGTTTTTGGATCTCTTCATCTTCTATCTCATAACCCAGGATCTCCTTTGTAGTGTAAAAAAAGTACGGTAAAATGACTTTTGCGTCCGAATATCTTATAGCGTCCGCCAAAATCTTGTCGTTATCGGCCTTCGCCTTGTTTTCTTCGATGAATCTATCCAATTTTTCGTTGTTGATATTAAGGAGATCAATCTGTTGATCGAGTTGATCTATGATTTTCAGGCTGCTGTTTTCATCCGGTTCAGTGAAGAATATATCAAATCCTATTACCTTGGCGCCGTCTTCGGAAAGTCTTTTCACGAGTTCCCCTATCTTGTTCCTGGGCCATGGCCATCTTCCTTCTTTATTAAGGCTTTTGTCGTCAACAACAGCGGCTACCACAATGGGAGAAGGCTCTTTTATCCCCCTCCATTCAAACCTGAGGTCAAAGGTTTGCAATTCAATAAGATCGAGGATGGGGATCCCCACCATGTAAATGAATATAACCAGGATTACCAGATAAACGGTTATTGATCCGGGATTCAGGGAAAGAAACAGCAACTTAAAGAGCTTTTTCATGATGGCGACTCCCAATATTTTAGATGATCAAATACAGTATTCCCCACAGTTTTAACTCTGCCGATACAGAGTTGACATAATAAAGTTGATAGGATCCCAGCGGCGAGCTCAACGTATTATCATATAAAGGAAAATGGGCCAAAGTCAAGCAACCCGGATAAAAGCGATGAATTTGGTTGACAGCCCACAGACCCGTTGTTAGCTTCATACTATAATATACTTAGATGTACATTATTTTGACGGTTAATAAAGGAAAGAAACACAGGAGGCGACGATCCCAGCCGGGTTCGGCAGGAGACTGGAAAAAGATACCAGGATGATATATATATTGACTATAGCCGGTTCCGATTCATCCGGGGGCGCGGGAATTCAGGCGGATATAAAGACAATAACATCCCTGGGAGCCCATGCTATGATGGCTATTACCGCCGTCACCGCCCAGAATTCTGTGGGTATCGCGGAAACACACCGGATCCCGGGAAGGATTATATCCTCTCAGATCGAAAGGGTTCTCCAGGATGTCTTTCCCGGCGCCGTAAAAACGGGTATGCTTTATACCGCGCGATGTATAAGGAAAATAGCCGAGGCTATAAAAAGTTACAAGCTTGAGAAGGTGGTAGTGGATCCGGTGATAAGGGCGTCCGCCGGGGGTCAATTACTCCAGGCCTCGGGAGTAAGGCTTTTAAAAGAGCTTTTGCTTCCCCTGGCCATGGTAGTCACGCCGAACCTTTACGAGGCGGGGATACTTACCGGCAAGAGGATCCGAACCCCGCAGGAGATGGAGGAGGCGGCCGAGGAGATAAACGGACTGGGGCCGAATGTTGTTATTACAGGAGGTCACCTGGAGGGGGATTGTATTGATATCCTGTATGACGGGAAGCATATGCATTATTTCCGGGGAACCAGGATAGAGACGGCAAATACCCATGGCAGCGGGTGTGTTTTTTCCGCCTCACTAGCCACCTTTGTGGCCATGGATCATGATTTGCCGGAAGCGACACGACTGGCCCATGATTTTACCAGGAAGGCCATAGAAAACGGTTATTCATTCGGTCCTAGGGCTGGTGTGGTACGTCCATGGTTTATGGGCAATTAAAAGGATTAAAGGAGTAATGGTTTAGAGAGATGACGCAATTGGCAAAAGCCAGGGCTGGTATAACGACGCCCGAGATGGAAATAATTGCGAAAAAGGAAGGGGTGGATATCCGGTGGCTTATGGATAAGGTCGCGGAAGGCCGGATTGTTATCCCCGTGAACAGGAATCATAAATTGGATACACCTTGCGGAATAGGTGAAGGCCTGCTGATCAAGGTAAATGCCAACATTGGGACTTCTTCGGACAGGATATCGATCGAGGAAGAGCTAGCCAAATTAGAGGCCGCGATGGAGGCGGGGACTGATACGGTAATGGACCTTTCCACGGGCGGGGATATTAATCAGTGCAGAAGAGAAATTATGAAAAGATCCAGAGTCCCGGTAGGTACTGTTCCCGTTTATCAGGCAGTGGTGGAAGCCATAAATGGAAAAGGAGGGCTTATACACCTGACTGCGGACAAGATATTTGAAGTTATTGAAAACCAGGCATCTGAGGGAATTGATTTTATTACCGTACATTGCGGCCTGACCAGAGCGGCCTTGGAAACACTTAAAAATCAGGGCAGGGTTACCGATATCGTAAGCAGGGGAGGGGCGTTTTTAACCACATGGATGATCTATAACGACAGGGAAAACCCCCTGTACGATGATTTTGACAGGCTTCTGTCTATCGCAGAAAAACATGATGTTACTCTCAGCCTTGGTGACGGATTAAGGCCCGGAAGTATCGCGGATGCCACGGACAGGGCTCAGATCCATGAATTAATGACCCTGGGACAGCTTGCTGAGAGGGCGAGGGAACGGAATGTTCAGGTTATGATAGAGGGTCCCGGCCATGTACCCTTAAATGAGATCAAGGCCAATATCCAGCTGGAGAAACAGCTATGTAATAATGCCCCATTTTATGTCTTGGGTCCCCTGGTCACGGATATCGCCGCAGGTTATGACCATGTGGCGTCCGCCATAGGAGGCGCCGTGGCCGGAGAGGCCGGCGCTGATTTTTTGTGCTATGTAACCCCTTCTGAGCATCTCAGCCTTCCCGGTGTGGAGGAGGTAAGAGAAGGTGTAATCGTGACAAGAATAGCGGCCCATGCCGCGGACATAGCACGAGGCAACAAATTTGCCCTGGAAAGGGATATGAATATGTCAAGGGCAAGGAAGGCCTTAAACTGGAATGCCCAGATCAAAAACGCCATTGATCCTGTAAAGGCAAAAAGAATCAGGGGGGAAAACCCTCCGGGTGAAGGCGATGTATGCACCATGTGCGGAAAATTTTGCGCTATAAAGCAAGTGAGAGAGTATTTCAGGCCTATTTCCCGAGGCAAAACTCGCTGAAGATCTTTTCATATAGCTCCTCGTCGGCGCTCTCGCCCGTTATTTCGGCCAGGGCGTCCAACCCGCTCTTAAGGTCGACAGCTATAATCTCCATGGGACGACCTTCCCTGGTGTTAAGAACAGCTGCTTTAAAATACTGAGAGGCCTCCATCAAGGCCTTCTTATGCCTCAGATTGGGGGCTAGGGAAACAGAGGTATCCATTTCAGTTCCAGTCACCTTGTTGAGCACGGCCCTGCGAAGTTCATTTATGCCTTCCCCGGTAAGGGCGGATACCTTGACGATTGGGCGGCCGTTCACTGCGTCTCTCAGCCTCTTTTCATCGAGCCTTGAGGGTAGATCAATCTTATTTATAATCACGAGGCTTTTCTCTTTTTGTGAATTAGTCAGCATCCTCATGTCATCTTCATTCAAAGGCCGGCTCTGATCAATCATAAGTAAGGAGAGATCGGCCTCCATAAGTCTTTGGTGGCTGAGCCGGACCCCCATTTTTTCCACCTTTCCCCTGACTTTCCTGAATCCCGCCGTATCCATCAATCGGAAAGGAAGACCTTCAATATAGATCGTCGATTCGATGATATCCCTGGTGGTGCCGGGTATAGGGGTAACTATGGCCCGTTGTTCATTGAGGAACCGGTTGAGGAGACTGGATTTTCCGGCGTTCACCCTGCCCGCTATTACGGTGGATATACCATCCAGCCAAATCCTTCGGCTGTTATGGGCGGAAATAATCTCTTCAATAGGTTGGATCATTTCCTTTTCCATAAGAGAGACGGTCTCTTTTCTGGGCATTATTGCCGATTCCTCCTCGGGGAAGTCTATGGCCACCTCCGTATTGGCGAGGACTCCTAATGCCTTATCGCGCAAGGCTGCTATCTTTTCACGCAATTCACCACTGATCTGACGGGAGGCCAGGCCAAGGCCTTTGTCTGATCTTGAGTTGATCAGATCAATAGTTGCTTCAGCCTGGGTTAGGTCGATCCTGCCGTTTATAAAGGCCCTGAATGTGAACTCTCCGGGCTCGGCAAGCCTGGCTCCTTGGTCAAGGATAATTCGGAGTATCCTGGAAAGCAGTATGGGGCCGCTATGGGAATTTATCTCGATCACGTCTTCTCTTGTATAGGAGTAGGGGGCTTTCATAAAGGACAAAAGGATTTCATCCACCATTTCTCCGGTGGAAGGGTCAACAAACCGACCCAGGTACAGTCGGTGACTTTCAATACTCTTGATATCTTTTGCAGGTATGAACGCTTTTTGGGCTATTTCCGCGGAGAGGGGACCGCTTATGCGCACTATACCTATACCTGCCTGACCGAAAGAGGTGGCAATTGCAGTAATGGTATCCTTATTCAAAGGATCATATGGCATTAAATCACTAACTCAGGCTACAGGGTTTGGGCTTTTTCCCGAATAGGATTATATGGAACGGGCTGCTTCACCCTGATACAGGCTCAGGCTAGGTTTTGAGGCGTTACTCAGGGGGAGCGGCACATGAAAGAGAAGGAATCAGTTATCGAGAAACACGTCCACGTCTGCCTTCTCTCTCACTTCGGCATAGAATCTGTTATAGGAATCAGCGATCTTTTGTTTTCCCAGGGTCCTTTTGATATCATCTTTGGCTTCATCGAATGTGACAGGTCCTCTTTTATCGGTCACTTTAATAATATGATAGCCGAATTGTGTTTTAACGATATCGCTTATCTCACCAGGCTCCATGGCAAAGGCCGCACTCTCAAAGGGCTTTACCATTTGTCCTTTGGAAAAAAAGCCCAGATCGCCTCCCTGGGCGGCGGACGGACATTCGGAATACTGTTTTGCAAGCGCTGCAAAGTCTTCGCCGCTTTTTAACCTGTCTAATAAATCTTCAATCTGTTCTCTGGCCGCTGCTTTCCCTGACTGGTCCGCGCCTGAATCAACCGAAATCAGGATATGGCTGGCCTTAACCTGTGTTTCTCGTTCTTTGTATTCATCCGGATTGGAGTTGTAATAATCCCTTGCCTCCCCATCCGTAACCGTGGGTTTGAATTTCCGGTTGATGAGATGTTGTATGGCAAGCTCTCTCCTAATCTGGTGCTTATATAGTTCCTCATCTTTCCCCAGTTCCGACAATCGCTGCTGGAACGCGGCCTCAGTGGGGAATTGGCTTTTTCCCTCATTTAGCCGCTCATTGATCTCTGTCTCGGTGATCTCCACCCCTTCCTTTTGACATTCCTGATACAGCAACTCGTACCTTATGATCCTTTCAAGCACCCTTTCTCTTATGGCGGCCATTTCAGTTTCGCTCAAAACACTCCCCGAGGCCTCAATGATCTCCTCTACGGCTATCATCTCCCTGTCAAATTCCTCCTGGCTGATGGGGGTACCGTTTACAATAGCTACATTTCTGCTTTCATCAACCTCTTGTGCCGCAGAAACGGGGAAGAAGGCGCATACGGCTACTAAACAAATTAGAGTAAATAAATTAATTGTAAGCCCATGATTCATACAGTTTCCCTATTTATGATTGAGTAAAATAATGTTTAAAATACTTGATACAAATAAACATACCTTTGCGTCATCCGCTGGATGACTACGCTAGTTAATGATATCAAAGTATTTTGCGCTATATGGGCCATTAAGGTACTTATAATGAGGTTTAATCTTTTACTTCTTTACATACTCATTAAGCGGATGAACCATAATTTTAGATATTTCCATTCTGGATACATCGGTTCAGCAAGCACGGGAGAGGAGATACATCCCCCTGGTTCAAGGCATGAACAGCCCAATTACGGAAAATCTATCTAACATAGAAATACATTAAAAAATATCATCTTTCCATAAATGGTGTCAACAAACAAGTTGCGGTCTGACAAACAAAGGGCAAGCAAGCCATATCAATAACCAGTTCATTCCTCTGATGTCCTATACCTTCTAATGTAAACGATCTAGAGCAGTCTCAACGGCGGCAGGATTCAGGCAATGTATGTTTGAGATATTAGTGCTTGGGGGATAGCCTGCGGAGGAAATGGTAACTCAGCGCATAAAAACCTATTATAACAGCCAAGGACAGGAAAACCCATATATAGTTTTGCGTCAGGATACCCTTTCCGTTGCGGACAAGTTCAGGGTAGGTTGTATCTCCAGAAAGACTTCCCAGATAATACCCTATCCAGACGAGTATGAATGACCATATCCCCGCGCCCAGGGATGTGAACAGGGTAAACCTGATCAGGGGCATGCGCGAAAGCCCGGCCGGCAAGGATATCAGCTGCCTGATCCCGGGGAGAAGACGGCAGGTAAAGGTGGTTATTTCTCCATGTTCAAGGAATATTCCCTCCGCCCTTGAAAGCAGTTTAGGCCTGATGAAAAAATACTTTCCGTAACGATATAGGAAAGGCCTGCCCAAACATAAGGCGAGATAGTAGTTAATAAGCGCCCCGGCCAGAGAACCGGCCAGACCGCTTAACAGGGCGGCGGTCATGTCCATACAAGGTATCCCGAAAGACAGTTCGCCGCGATAGGCCAGAAAACCTGCAGGAATCATTATCACCTCGCTGGGAAAAGGGATAAACGAGCTTTCTATGGTCATCAAGGCGAAGATCAGGATATATCCCCAGATATAGGCGTTGGCCGCCCCCAGTTCTATATATTCGATAATAAGGTCGGTCATAGAACTTCCGTCTTATTCCGGCTGATGTTCCTTTCGCAGGAGATCAAATATGGTCTTTACGGGGTTGAAGGTAATAAGGGGAACCTCAATAAAAACACTGTTCCAATAGGCCATACTGCCGTTCCAGAGTCCCGGCAGTTCGAGGGCCTTGAGTTCTTTGCCGTCCGTGGACTTGGTTGTTATAATCCCCGCCTCATGATCCACATAATTCTCCAGGTCGAAGGGCGCGTCTGAATGATCTCTCATCCCGCAAACCAGATCTACCGGGTTGAAATGTGTGGAAGATTCAAAGACAGCCCTCTGCTCCTTTGAGCTCATATCCACCTGCGCACTTTCCACTATCTGAATGGATGCTGTCCCATCACTGTGTCTCATCCAGAAAGGACCACCCCCGGGTTCGGAAACATTCCTCACCATGCCGCACACCCTCACAGGCCTGTTCAACCTGGATGATAGATATTCTATCTTTTCTTCCTTTGTTGCTTCCTTTATCCCGACCGGTGGAACAAGGGAAAGTGTGGATTCCATAAAATGGAATACCTCCCCTATAAAGTCAGTATCCGCTTCATGCCTTAAAAGCGTTTTCAGGTACATGAAGATCCTTTCCTGTAACTCGATCAGAAAGCCTCCCAGGGCCTTCTTGTATTTGTAGGTGGTCTGTTTAAGCCTGTCATGTACCACGTTGTCGATATTTTTTATAAACACAATATCTCCTTTGAGGTCGCTGAGATTCTCCAAAAGCGCCCCATGTCCTCCCGGCCTGAACAGGAGTCTCCCTTCCCGGTCCCGTATGGGATTATTGTCCATATCCACGGCAATAGTGTCCGTGGAACTCTTTTGATTAGAGATGCCCAATTCGCATTTCAGCCCTGATCTCTCGTATTTTCCCCTTATATCCCGGATGTGTTTCACCATATCATTTTGGTGCTCCGGAGAGAGCGTAAAATGGATTCCGACGATCCCTTCAGCGTCTTTTACATAGGCCCCGCCTTCCACAATGTGTTCTTCAATGGGGGTTCTGGAATGGTCGGCATATCGGTGGAAGGGGATTAGCGCCTTAGGAAGATGGGCGAGGTTCAGACCTTCCGGATACAGCACGTGATCAAGGATAGTCTTATAATCTTTTTCTGACAGGGCATTCTTGATATCAAGGCCCCTTCTAGACATGACTGATGCAAGTTTCTCATAAAAAGGGAATCTCTCAATCTCCTCAAAAAACATCAGAAACTTTTCATAATCAGGGTCCTTTTTGGCGGATCCGTTCAGATAATCATACTTCTTGTTCAACAGTAGCTTGAACATCCGACTGGCCGCGCCGGAAGCGGGGACGAATTTCACAGCCCTTCCCGACAAGCATGCCTTTTCATAGATCGTGCCTAGTCTTTTTATCTCTTGGTCATCCAGAGCTGTGATACCGTCTCCCACGGTGCACGGCTTGAGCAATTCTATAAAGGGTAGCCCTCTTTTAAATATCTCAATCTGCTCCGAGACCCGGTCAGGTGGTATCCCTCTGGACCGTATATACTCCGGATCATCTTTATTGAATGTTATCCCTGTCATTTGTCCTTTCCCTGTGAGAATGTTAGGCGTAGGTTATTGTAAAGCCGGATTTATGTCAAGGAAGCGATTTTGTTTGGTATCCGGGAATTTGACAAAAATATCCTTAATTGTCTATGTTTTAGATACCCCGGATTGTGGAGGCAGGCAGAAAAGGTCTTGTCTAATATCATACAATGTTCTAATAATTACGTAAGCACAGGCTTAGGGCGCAAGTCGTAAGGCTTAAGGGAACCACTGGTGACATCATTACTGGTAATAGAGATAGAATAATGAATGATCATGATCCGTTTTTTGAGGAAAAAAGACCCCATATATACACCGTACGCGCACTTACAGAAGAGATAAGGGCGCTCCTTGAGGAACATTTTGAATCTATCTGGGTAGAGGCCGAGATCTCCAATTTCAGGTCTCCCGTATCAGGGCACTATTATATGGCCCTCAAGGATGAGGCCTCTCAGATCAGGGGGGTCATGTTCCGTCCTCAGGCCCGCTATCTCATGTTTACCCCTGAAGACGGAATGAAGGTAATTGCCAGGGGAAGGATAGGCGTGTATCAACCAAGGGGCGAGTATCAGATTATCCTGGATTATATGGAGCCCTTGGGAGTAGGGGCAATGGCCCTGGCCTTTGAGCAGCTGAAAAAGAAGCTGGCCGGTCAGGGCGTCTTTGACCAGCAGATAAAAAAACCCATGCCTTTCCTTCCTCAGAGGATTGCCGTAATCACCTCGCCCACGGGCGCCGCCATCCGCGATTTTTTAAAGATCATTCACCGCAGATTTGCCAATATCGCTGTTACCGTTATACCGGTGAGGGTGCAGGGGGAAGGGGCCGCCTGGGAGATGATAGAGGCAATCGAGGCGGCGAACAGGGAGCTTGATCCGGATGTTATTGTTCTGACAAGGGGAGGCGGTTCCATGGAGGATCTGTGGGCCTTTAACCAGGAGGAGCTGGCCCTGGCAATCAGGGCATCGGGAGTACCTGTGGTATCCGCGGTGGGGCATGAAGTGGATATCAGTATTTCAGACCTCGCTGCCGATTTCAGTGCTCCGACACCATCCGCCGCGGCAGAGCTGCTGGTGGCCGAAAAAGAGTCCATTCTGAAGAACCTGGATGACATCAGGGAACGTCTCTCGTCGTCCCTTAACGTATATCTATACAAGGTTAAGCAGTCGCTTACCCTGCTCAAGAAAAGGCTTCGTGACCCGAGAAAGGAGATAGCCGGCTCCTGGATCCATGTCGATGATCTGGGCAACCGGCTCATCAGGGTTATAAAACTGAACCTATCGGAACATAAAGCCGCATTATGCGGGGAAGGCCGGTCACTGCTGAACAATTCTCCCGGAAAGAGGATCCCTTCCCTTACCCAGACGTTGACTTTCGAGATGCATATGCTCAAACATATGATCCACAAGTGGATAAAGGAAAGGTACATGAGACTTGATCTTGTGGAGGGGAAGATAAAGGACCTGGGCCCCTATTCAGTGCTTAAGAGGGGATACAGCATTACCAGGAAGCTGCCGGATAAGAACGCCGTGAGGTCTATATCACAGGTCAAGGCCGGAGACAGGGTTAATGTGCTGCTTGCTGAGGGAGAACTGGACTGTCTTGTTGAAAATACTCTGGGAGGTTAGCTAGTGTGATGGTTAAAAAGTACGCAATTGTTTTCAGTATCCTAATTGTATCGGCCCTATTTCCATATGATTACGCTGAAGCCCTGTCCGAATCCGATATATATCTCTTATCACGTATTATACCTCAGGGAGATATGAGCCTTATCAAGATCAGGGCAAAAGAGGGGGAAAGTGTCCGGGTCACATGGCTTGAAAAGGATGTATCCCTGATTACGGATTCCGGCGGTACTGTTTGGCAGGGATTTCTGGCGGCTGATCTGCAGGAAGAGCCGGGGCATTATAAGGTCATTGTGAATACATCGCCCTCAGGCGATGAGGGGGAATTCGAGATTGAGATTGTTGACAAGGACTACGGAGTGCGTAACCTGACCCTTCCCAAAGAGATGGTGGACCTGGACGAGAAGACCCTGAAGAAGGTCCGAAAGGAGTACGCGGTTATTAACGCCATTTGGGAGGCGCCTGTTTCCGATCCCTGCTGGAACGACTTTTTTATGCGGCCGGTCGACGGCGAAGTGGTGGGCCCCTTCGGGCGCAGGAGCATAATCAATGATCAACCCAGATCACCCCACAGTGGAGTAGATTTGAGGGGAGCGGAAGGCACTCCTGTAAAGGCGGCCAATGAAGGTAAGGTAGTCTTGACATCCCATCATTTCTTTTCAGGAAATTCAATATATGTGGATCATGGCGGAGGCGTCATAAGCATGTACTTTCATCTTAAAGAGATAAAGGTCAAACAGGATGATATGGTCCGTAAGGGCCAGATTATAGGTCTTGTGGGGTCCACCGGACGCTCGACCGGCCCCCATCTTCACTGGGGTGTGAGGATTAACGGCGCGAGGGTAAATCCCTTGAGTTTGTGCAAAAAGAGCATGGAATTGGAGGAATAATGGCCCAAAAAAGATTTGAAGAGGCGATGGAGAGGCTGGAGGAGATCGTCCGTGACCTGGAGGAGGGCGATCTTCCCTTGGAGGAATCCCTTAAGGCGTTTGAGGAAGGAATGAATCTCATTAAATTCTGCTCCCAAAAACTTGAGGAAGTGGAGAAGAAAGTCACCATGCTGGTTAAGGCAAGCGAGGGCGAGTACAGGCAAGAGCCCTTTGAGGTAGCGGAAAAAGACGAGGACTGATCATGGACTTCAAGAGCTATCTGACTCAAAAAAAGGAGTTGATCGACGATGCCCTGAAAGACCTTATGCCGGAGCCCGAGGGGGCGACAGGGGAGTTTATCAGGGCTATGGGTTACAGTCTCTTCGCCGGGGGCAAGAGACTCAGGCCTATTTTGTGCATGGCCGGCGCCGAGGCGGTGGGAGGAGAAGGAACGGATACATTGCCCTTTGCATGTGCCCTGGAGATGATACACACCTATTCCCTGATCCATGATGACCTCCCGGCCATGGATAACGATGATATGAGGAGGGGAAAACCTACCTGTCACAAGGTGTTCGGAGAAGCCCTGGCAGTACTCGCCGGTGACGGTCTTCTGACGGAGGCCTTCAATATAATGAGCGGCACGGATCTTCCCCGGAAGATAAGCATGGAACGATTTCAGGAGGTTCTAACCCTGATTGCATCGGCGGCAGGGCACCGCGGTATGGTGGGGGGCCAGGCAGTTGATATAATGATGGAAGGCACGGATGTGGATGCTATTATGGTGGATTTTATCCACAGGCATAAGACAGGGGCGCTGATATCCGCGTCTGTCACTTCCGGGGCAATCATCGGAGGAGGATCAATACAGGAGGTTGAGGCGATCACCATATACGGGAACAACCTGGGCCTTGCCTTTCAGATATCCGATGACATCCTGGACATAGAGGGAGACAGCAGAGAGATGGGAAAACAAGCGGGCGGTGACGCCCAAAAAAGGAAAAACACCTATCCTTCCGTTCACGGCATGGAGAGATCCAAGAAGGCTTTAACGGACCTGGTCCATGCGGCCGTAGGGTCATTGAGCCAATTCGGCGGCAGCGCGGATCCATTAAGAGAGATCGGCGGATATATTATCAAGAGAAAGAGATAATGGAAAATAAAGATTATAATGGTCTGCTGGACAGGATAAACACCCCGGCGGACCTCAAGAAGCTATCAATCCATCAACTTGAAAGGTTGGGCACCGAGATCAGGCAAAGAATAATCGAAACCGTGTCCAAGACCGGCGGGCATCTTGCCCCTAGCCTGGGCGCGGTGGAGCTTGCCATAGCCATACACTATGTGTTTGACACACCCAAAGATAAGGTCATATGGGACGTGGGACACCAGGCATATGCCCACAAGCTGCTTACCGGCCGCAGGGACCGTTTTCATACACTGCGTACCCACGGAGGCATAAGCGGTTTTCCGAAAAGATCCGAAAGCCCTTACGACACCTTTGACACCGGACACAGCAGCACTTCCATATCCGCGGGCCTGGGGATAACCACGGCGAAGGCTATTAAGGGTGAAAAGGTAAAGGTAATATCAGTTATAGGTGACGGTTCAATGACCGCCGGCTTGGCATTCGAAGGACTTAACCAGGCCGGCTACACGGAGAAGGACCTGATCGTTATTCTGAATGATAATGAGATGTCCATAGCCCCCAATGTGGGCGCTTTCTCTTCATTCCTGAGCAGGAAGATGGCGGGGCGGCGTTTCGTGAATCTGAAAAGGGAACTTGAGGCTTTCCTGAAATCCATACCCGGTGTCGGTGAAAATATCCTTAGCCTCTTCAGAAAAAGCGAAGATTCACTTATAACCTTCTTTACTCCCGGCATGCTTTTTGAGGCCTTCAAATTTCAGTATATAGGTCCGATAAACGGGCATCGCCTTGATGTCCTTATCGACACCTTAAACAGCGCACTCAACTTGAAGGGACCGGTCTTGGTCCATGTGCTTACCAAAAAAGGCAAAGGGTACGCTCCCGCTGAAAAAAATCCTACCTATTACCATGGTGTGGGGAGCTTTGAGGTCTCCACTGGTTCACCTCCCAAGGGAAATGTCGCGCCTCCTCCCACCTACACGAAGGTCTTCGGGGATACCATGGTGGACCTTGCAGAAAAAGATAAAAGGATCTTTGCCATCACCGCGGCCATGCCCGAAGGTACGGGCCTGAACAAGTTCGCCCAGAATTATCCCGACCGGTTTCTGGATGTTGGCATCGCCGAGCAGCACGCGGTAACCTTTGCGGCGGGCCTTGCCGTGGAAGACTTCAGGCCGGTGGTTGCTATCTATTCAACCTTCCTTCAAAGGGCCTTTGACCAGGTTATACATGACGTGTGTCTTCCCAATCTGCCCGTTACCTTTTGCATAGATAGAGGCGGTCTGGTGGGGGAGGACGGATCGACTCACCACGGCCATTTTGATATAACCTACCTGAGGAACCTGCCCAACATGACGGTCCTGGCCCCGAAGGATGAAAACGAACTCAGACACATGCTGTTTTCCGCCTTGGGACATAACGGTCCTGTGTCCATAAGGTATCCGAGAGGGGTGGGCATTGGCGTGCCCTTGGATAAAGGATATCATAAGATCACCTTAGGAGAAGCGGAGGTCCTTAAACAGGGCAAGGATCTCGTGATTATAGCAATAGGAAGCATGGTTTGGCCTTCCCTGGAAGCGGCGGGACTTCTGGAAGAGGAAGGTTTGTCGGTGGGGGTTGTTAATTGTAGGTGCGTCAAGCCCCTGGACAAACGAATTGCGGAGTACTCCAGGTCCGCGGGAAGGGTGCTGATTGTGGAGGAAAACATCAGGCAGGGAGGCCTGGGAGGAGCCGTACTGGAGCTTTTTAATGATATGGGAGTAGCGGATCTGGTGGTTGAGAGGGTAGGGCTCCCCGACAAATTCATTGAACACGGCCCTTTGACCCTTTTAAGGGAGAAATACGGCCTGGACAAATCAGGGATTGCCAAAAAGGCCAGGGAACTCTGTGATAAATAAGGTTTCCAAAGACAAGGTAAGGCTTGATGTCCTGCTTGTTCAAAGGGGTCTTGCGGACAGCCGCGAAAGGGCGAAGGCCATGATCATGGCCGGAGAGGTGGTGGTGGACGGCCGGAGGATCGATAAATCCGGACACGCAGTACCCGCGAACTCAAATATCTCCATTAAGGAAAGCCAATCCGGTTATGTCAGCCGCGGCGGATTAAAACTGGAGAGTGCCCTGGATCACTTTCTGGTTGATGTTAAGGGTTTAACTCTGCTGGATATCGGGGCGTCCACCGGCGGGTTCACAGACTGCCTACTGAGGCGTGGAGCCGGAAAAGCAATAGCCTTGGATGTAGGTTACGGGCAGATACACTGGAAGTTACGTCAGGACCCCAGAGTAATAATCCTTGAGAAGATAAACGCCAGATATCTTAAGCCCGGCGACATTAAGGAAGATATCAACGGCGCTGTAGTGGATGTCTCCTTCATATCCCTGAAACTTATTATCCCGCCCTTATCGGGTCTCCTCCTTAAAAAGGCCTTTATTATCGCCCTTATCAAGCCGCAATTTGAGGCAGAAAGACACCAGGTCGCCAAAGGGGGAGTGATTCGTGATCCTTTAATACACAGTCAAGTCATTGAGGGCCTGAGCAGCTTCTTTGAAGCGCAGGGCTGGAAAGTCATAGGACATATCCCTTCACCCATACTGGGGCCGAAAGGGAACAGGGAATTCCTTGTCTATATGAAAAGGTAGGACTAACTAATAGACTTCATACTTTTGATTATTATTGCCACCTCTCAGTTTGATCAGTCAGAACAAGGTAAGGGGCCCTCCTGCGGCAGCACCAGAGATTGTTCCAGAATAGTCTTTTTATGCGGAGTTGTCTGGACTTGACAATTCATTATATAGATGCTTCTATTACTGGCCATAAGAAGAGCTGAACCCTGTTTTTTAGGTTTTTTTATAATGTGTCTCCCTTTGCGGAAAGATCAGTACAGGTGGAAAGCCATATTTATGGGTTCATCCGGTTAATGAGTACGGAAAGCACTTTATATAGATACTTGGTTCGACCCATGGGGTTCTCTTTGCGACAGGCGAACTTGTTTATGTGCAAGGCGTAGGCAATAGGCCGGAGGAGGCGGGCGGCGGGCTATTGGAATAATATACCAGGACCGGAAGTTCGGCTATCATCTCAGAAGTTACCCGCCCGCCTGGGTGGCACCTTATGCTATTATCTTGCTTCTAACCTTTTCGCCGCTGCAAAGAGAGCCCCATAGGCCGAACATCACCAATCTTGCTATAGTTTTATCATTAACCGTACTCATTTGCCGGATGATCCTATTTATGTCTTTAAAGAATAACAGTAATCATTGAATTAAGATTAATATTTCAACATGAAAACTATACCTGAAAAACTTGTTATTAGCCTAATCTTTTTTTCTATCATCTCCTGTTTACCGGCGCAGACTCCGGCAGCAGAGAGGATCCCTTTCCACACAGGGGAGAAGATGGTATTCCAGGTACGGTGGGCCTTTATTGTGGCCGGTGAGGCCGTTATTGAAGTGCTTCCCGTGGAGACTTTTAACGGTGAAGACTCATACCACTTTGTGTTTACAGCCAGGACAAGTCCATTTGTGGACATCTTTTATAAGGTCCGCGATAGAGTGGATTCCTACGCTGACATAAATATGAACCACTCGCTTTACTATAAAAAGAAACACCAGGGACACTCTCATGAGGAGGCCAGCGTGGAATTCGACTGGGAAAAAGAGGAGGCCCAATATTCAGAAGGAGGTAAGGCCAGGGAGCCTGTCTCCATAATGCCGGGGACATTTGACCCCCTGTCTGTGTTCTATGCCTTTCGTATCCATGCCGTGAATAACCAGTTTGAAATAGGCATCCCGGTTACCGACGGGAAGAAATGCATAATGGGAAAGGCCAGTGTAATCAGGAGGGAAAGAATAAAGGTCGCGGGCATATCTTATGACACCTTTATGGTCGAGCCTGAAATAGAACATATAGGGGGAGTCTTTGAAAAGAGTGAAGACGCCCGGCTCCAGATATGGGTGACAGCGGATGATCGATGCATACCTGTCAGGATTAAGAGCAAGGTAACAGTGGGCAGTTTTGTGGCAGATCTTGTCTCTTTTGAGCAGGGCTCTATCCCTGAAGACGAATAATCCCTCCACACCTTTGAAAAACGGCCACTTAGCTCATGGCTCGTCCCTCCTCCCCTTTTAGGGAGGGAGGTGGGCTTTTTTTATCTATGTTTGATGTGCCTTGATTGCTAAAGACGAAGAACACTATCCGGGTGGGTCTTTACTTTTTTGCCTGGGTTTTAGCTTTTTTCTTCAGACAGATCTTGTCCTTCCTTACAATAGCGCAAAGCTGTGGATTGTTAAAATCTTTGCAGTTGGAGTGATTATATAGCGGGCATTCAGGATATTTTCGCGACATGATGTTGTTTACCACCCCCGGAGATCATTTATCTTCCCACTCCGTTTATTTTTTCTCTTAAAACCCCGGAACATTTGAAGACAACCACTCTTCTTGCATTGAGGGTTAAATCTTCACCGGTGGCGGGGTTTCTCCCTCTCCGGTCATTCTTGTTCTTCACACAGAATTTGCCGAAACCGGATATCAGGACATCTTCCCCCTCAGCGAGCCGTTCTTTGATAGCTTCTAAAAGGGTTTCAACAATAGTTGCGGATTTGCCCTTGGGAAAGTCAAGGGAATTATACAGGGAATTTACCAAATGATCTTTCGTTAGAGTCATGGATCCACACTCCTGTCAGAAAAATATTTTAGTTGTCTAAACGCCCTCGTTGCGAAGTTTTATGAAGATTACCGTTAAGCCCCTATTTTGTCAAGGAATTATGCCAAAGAAAATATTAAAAAATAAACAAACAAAAACATACTTCCTGTGGTCGGTTTCCAGGAGCACCCCGCCAAACATCATTCCCCGGCCCTTACGGTTTCCTCAATTAACCATATTATTCAGGGGAATGCATCTTTTTTTGTGCATATGGCGGCTTGATAAACCTCTATGCATTATTCTCCTTCGCCAGAATATTCTGTGGCTCGTCGTAGCGAAGTGAAAATCCCGATGTTTTGTTCGGGACCACAAGGATGATCAGCCTTCGCCAAAGGCTACGGCTCGACAAGATGGCGTGGCCAACCGCGCCTTTACTTTTTCCCTCTCTTTTTCTCAGAAGAGGATCGGATCGACTCCACTTTATTACGCAGTTCCATGTAGTCCATGCGTAAACGGGAATTGGCTGCCCATACCTCCTCCATATATTTACTCTCCGTGTCTGTAATCAGTCGAAGCGAAAGGATATCAGGGCGTTCACGGACAACCATTCCTGCGGGCACCTTGGTAAAGGCAGGCAGCGTTACCATTTTGGCAACAGCACCCATGCCCAGCCAAATATGATCTTCCAGGGTGGTCTTGTACAGAGATGACCCCAGGGCCAGAAAACATTCTCGGCCTATGGTGCACGGCCCATGGATGATCACGCCATGGGCTATAGAGGTCTTAGGGCCGATAATTACCGAAGTGCCCGGATCGCTATGGATAACCACGCCGTCCTGGATGTTGACCTCTGTATCGATCCGGATGGGTCCCACTTTTCCGTCCGGACCCCGCTGGTCGGCACGGATAACGGTTAATGGGCCTACGAACACATCCTTGGAAATCCGGACATGGCCGATAATCTGGGCGGAAGGATCGATCAGCGCTGTGGGGTCGATTTCGGGATAATCACCTATCAGGTTGGGCCGTATGTTGTATGGTAATGATGTCATTTTCTCTCCTCTCTGTCTAGATCTCCTGCAAGTCCTATGTATTATATTTTATTTAATATTTCACTTGAAACCTTGACCCCTGCACACCTGGAATACTCATCATCTTCCAACCCGCCTTCCGCAGCACTGTCAAGAATGGACTAATTGGAGATGATCCTATTTTTTCATGAAATTGTATAGTGAGCCCGTGTAAACTGTCAAGCGAAAGCTGGCCTGTGAAATGCGGGACGCTATCGTGCCGAGGGAGTTGGGCCAAGATGATTCAGGGAAAATTATATATACGTTCGAGTTAATAAGGATGGACCAAAAATATCATAACTGGATAAAGGTATCCCTAATATCCGGTCACAGCTGGTTCTTTTCAAGACAACATGTATTAGGATTCAAGGATTCGTGGGTTCAAGGGTTCAAGTGCATAGAGCAAAGCGCATAGCGTAAAACGCAAGGCGCAGAGCGAAATCAGCTCACAGCTCATAGCATAATGGTTAAATAGTCAAATGGTTAATATCAAATAGGGATTAGGGATTAAGGGTTAGGGAATATGGTTAAAATCTAAAATCTAAAACCTAACAGCCTTCAGCCTAATAGCCTTTATTGGTCTACTTGACTCCTTGAATCCTAGAACCCGTTCGACACGCTCACGGCCCTGAGCACCGTCGAAGGGCCTTGGACCCTTATTCATATTTCGTCTTTCCAAGAACAGCCGGGACCTTACGTGAGGATATATTGTGCTACATGGCGCATGGGGCTCTCTTTTAAGCGGCGAACTTGTTTATGTGCTATGACCCCGCAAAAAAACCAAACGAGGCGGGCGGGTAGCCTTTTCCAGGCTTGGCCGGACTCGAGAATCTTCTATTATCTCATTAATATTCCGCCCGCCTGGGTGGCGCTTTACGTAATTAGCATGCTGATAATATTTTCGCCCCTTAAAAGAGAGCCCCATGGGCCATTAAGGTACTTATAATAAGGTTTAATCTTTTACTCCTTTACGTACTCATTAACCGATTGGACCATAACGATCATGCCTTCTCTACATCGCGGTGTTGTACAGATAGAAACAATCCCATCTTGGTTAATTCATCCCGAAAAATCTCTGCCAATTGGTTAGCGATCACCACAGAGCGGTGTCTCCCGCCGGTACATCCCACAGCAATCGTAAGATGGGTCTTCATCTCCCTTTGGTAGAGGGGGAGAAGAAAGTGAAATAAATCTTCGAGATGTTGTAATAATTCTTTTGTCTCTTGCCATTGCATGACATATTCAGATACTTTTGGATGATCTCCTTTAAATCGTCTAAGTTCTTCAACAAAATAGGGATTGGGTAAAAAGCGGACATCTAGAATAATGTCTGCTTCAAATGGAATTCCGAAGCTATATCCAAAGGAAAGGAGGGTGACCGTCATCCGGTTTGAATAGCTCCCCTCCTGGACATACTCTTGGACCTTTTCTTTGAGTTGATGGACACTCATAGTGGATGTATCAATAACTTGATCGGCAATGTCTCTTATAAATTGAAGTCGTTTTCGCTCCAATTGGATAGCGTCCTTGATAGAACGTCCCACCGCCAAAGGATGCTGACGACGGGTCTCACTGAATCGCCTTATCAGAGTTGTATCGGAAGCCTCCAGAAAAAGAATTTCAATCTGGAAACCTTCCCTTTTTAGATCCTGGATGATCCTGCGAGAATCTTTTAAAAAATCTATCTCCCAATCAGTGTCGTCTGTGACCTCTACATTATTACCGTTGTTTATGAGACCATAAATATGCTGGCATATATCGTAGGACGCTGCTCCACGGATATCCTCGACGACTGCCACCTTGGCGATTTTTCCCTCTGATTGGTCGCATAGTTCAATAAATTTAGGCAAGAGAAGGATGGGAAGGTTATCGACACAGTAATAACCAACATCTTCCAAGGCTTTTATGGCCATGGTTTTACCAGACCCGGAAAGGCCGCTGATAAGGATCACGCGTATATTTTTCACTCCAGTGCTCCTTTCTAAGCATGCACCTGTTTTTGTTCAGGGCAGCTTTTCGGACTGACTGTTACAAGGTTTCTGCATGGTTCCAGGTTTAAAAAAACGAATCATTCATCTCTATGCAGAAAAACCACATTACGGAAGAACTTTATAAGGGCCTGTTTGCGTGTACGTTCTTCCAGTTGATAGGGCATAAGCTTTTTGGGCGACCAGGGAAGGAGTGACATTTCATATTCCATTGTTTGACCATATGCATTATTTAAATACCATGCATATAAAAGGCCAAAAAGCAAGCCCGGCGGGAAAAACCCTTCCTGGTCATTAAGCGTGATTCCAAACGTGTTGGGGTCATGCGGGCTCTGCAGCATCCGAGCCAATCTAAGATACTTTCGTAATGCCCCGTCGTCTAGAAAACACGCACGTTCATCTATGGGTCGCAGTCGGATCTCATAACGCCACATCCCCCAATGAGTTCCGGCTTCCCCATTCACCTAGCGGCGACTTTCCAGGTATCGCCCGAGTAGAGACTCACCCAGTGCAGTGAGCAGATTGTCCCGGAGAAGTTCCGGATCATTGCCTACCTCCTCATGAATCTTCAACATGCCATCCTCGGGATCATAGTATCCAAGGCCGTTATCCCATTCCTTGCTTCTGGTCCAGTTGGCTGTGGGAATGATTTTTGCTCCGCAAAAAAACTTCAGGTGCTCCATGCGGATGTCACGATTCTCCCAGACAATATCATGCATGGTATTTTGGAGGCTTTTTGGGCTAAATGTTTTCTCTGCCAGAAGCGAACCCGCTTCAGCATGGTAAGAAAATAACAGAGGCGAATCAGTACAAATACAATCCTCAAGCTTCTTGGGAAATGGCCGTGATGACATAGTTTCCTGCTTCAGATTCAACCGTTTGTGGGCAATAAGAAGTGCCCGGACAGCTAAAGAAAATTTTTGAGGATCATGATGGATTACACTGGCGAGCCTCAACCTCTCCCGGGAATAAACCGTTGCTTCCACCGGGAGTACCCCTAGACTTTCCACGTAATCCCGGTCGAGATAGATAGGACTTTTGCCTTCAAGGGCATAGTTGCGAATTACATCACCCGGGATGTGCTCTAGGTTGGCACTCAATACCACGTCAAACAAACCCTCAGAACCGCCCACAACATTCTGGTCATAAGCCTCTACCAACTCAGATATATGGAACCCACGATTCCATCTGCGCCGCAATATGTCGGTCTCTCCAGCCTGAACCCAGAAATTGGCTCCAAGGATTTTCAGAGCCTTCTGATTCTCCCGAATTGCCTGAATAATTGGGGGCAGCTGCAGGATCGGCATGATGCTTGTATACAGACTGCCGGGTGCATAAAGGATGAGGTCTGCCTTTCGTATCGCATCGCAGATAGCCTCGCTCACGTGGGGGGTCTCGCAACATTCCACGGATAAACGATCGATAGGCAACAGACGCCGGGTGATGGCAGATTTCCTTTGTCCCCTGACTGTAATCCCATTGCTGTATCTCAGAACCAGCTGCCCAGGCGTCGGAGTCGAAGGATGCAGACATCCGGGGGTGACTCCGATGGCCCGGGACAAGATCTCAATTCCACTTGAAATTGCCTCCAAATCCGGCGGGTAAATTCCCTCCTCACCGGCCGATCGGAATATGGCTGCCGTGAGTATCAGGTTTCCCAAACAATGTCCTCCCGGAACTATAATGGGGCCTTCCCCTCCTGGAGAGATATATGTACCGAGGGATGACAAAAGGACTGTGAGGGACTCCGGACAGTATTTTCTCAGAGGTTGGGGCACAACCAGTAGAGGGTTGACAACATATCGGAAATCCCGGAAATCTTTTGGAAAACGGTGATTGAAAATGCGGTGAATGATACGGGTAATCTCTCGGGTCAAAGTATCGTCAAGGCCGTATGTTGTCTGAAGATTTTTACGTAATACCAGTGAGAGGAGCACCTTGCGAAGATCACCGATCCCGATAATCGGCAACTGCCGCAAAAGCAAACCTGTTGATCCACCATCATCCGTTGTACAGACAACAACATGCAGGGAAGGAAATTCCTGTTTAAGCCCCACAAATGGGTTTTCGGGCCAATCGTCAAGACGGGAGTTTCCCCCAAGCACTGTAGAAAGCCCTGTGCCGCCTCCGAAAATCACCACCTTTTTGTTACGGCAATTCGTGGACCAGATCTTATGGGCCAGATTAGAGATTGAGCTTCGATTAGGACCCTTGGGAATGGTCCGGTTAATGACTGTCTCCAGAAGATCGTCAACATATTGGCCGAACTGTGACCTCTTCATGCCGGATGGAGCCCTCCTCATCAAAAGAGCCCTTCAAATAACGGTCTCCAGGCTCAAGGATTGATCAGATGAGATGATAAGGATCTTATTTGCTGGAATAGACTATATGGGGATATACCTTGTGTGTCAATGACAAATCCCCATATGGTATTCGAGTGTCTCCGATTTACTTGCCTTCGCCAGGATGCCCCGTGCGGGAGCACGGGGAGGGATAGCGTGATGCGACCGCGACGTAGCCCACCGGGCGCCCGTCCTCCGCAGTAGCCTGTCCATCCTCCGTAGCAGGCAACTGCGGAGGACGGGCTACGGAGGATGGAAAGTCGGGTGGCTTCGGCGGAGTTCCGCTTGGTTTTACCACTGATGGCCCGCGCGGAAGCGCGGGTAGCTTCACTTACCCCATTTCGGTCAGTGCTTAACTCGGTTATGCCTGACAATATTTATCCGCCTTCGCAGAAGACCACGTGCTGGCCCATGGGGTTCTCTTTTAAGAGGCGAAGATATTAACAGCATGCTAATTACGTAAGGTGCCACCCAGGCGGGCGGAATAGTTATGAGATAATAAAAGATTCTTTAGTTCGGCCAAGCCTGGAAAAGGCTACCCGCCCGCCCCGTCTCGTTTTGTGCTAGGTCACCGCACATAAACGAGTTCGCCGCTTAAAAGAGAACCCCATGGCCCATATAGCGCAAAATATTTAGATGTCATTAACCAGCGTACTCATTAACCGGATGAACCGGAAAAAATAATTGGTCTAAAAAATAATTTGAAAATATTATAGAATTGATATAAAAAAATTAGATTTGGAGAAGACCATGGACGTTAAACTGCGATGTTACGACAAGGTGATTCAGCTTATTAAGAAAGGTGTTGATATTCCCAATCCATTAAGCATAGATCTGGGCGACGGGATAAACATTGACCAGATATCCGGAAATGATGTCACGATTTACCCCGGCTGCAGGATCTATGGCGAACAAACTGTCATATCAGCCGGGTCCCGGATTGGCTATGAAGCTCCGGTTACTATTGATAATTGTCAGTTGGGGCCCAAGGTTGCACTGAAGGGAGGATACTTCAATGAATCCGTGTTTTTGGAAAAGGCAAACATGGGTTCAGGGGCGCAAGTTCGTGAAGGCTGTATACTCGAAGAAGAGGCCAACGGCGCCCACTGTGTCGGTATAAAACAAACCATACTCTTTCCCTTTGTGACCCTTGGCAGCCTTATCAACTTCTGTGATTGTCTGATGGCCGGGGGTACAAGCCGTAAAAATCACAGCGAGGTGGGCAGTTCTTATATCCATTTCAACTTTACGCCGGACGGGGACAAGGCGACCGCATCATTGATAGGAGATGTGCCGAGAGGCGTTATGCTTAATCAGCCCGCCATATTTTTAGGCGGTCAGGGCGGGATTGTGGGCCCTTTACGTATGGGATACGGCAATGTAATTGCCGCCAACTCTGTGCTGAGAAACGATTTTATTGAGGACAACAAACTGATAGTTGGAAAGGCACACCCTGGAAAGATAATTAATTACAGGCCTAAGACATATCCAAATCTCCGCCGTGTTTTGGAGAATAACATAATTTACATTGCTAATCTAATGGCCCTTGAGGAGTGGTACATCCATGTGAGGCAGCCGTTTTTTGATACCCAAGAATTCGGCAGGCCTATCTTTGACGGACTGCTTGATAAGCTGGCTCTAGCCAGAAAAGAACGTATAAAACGTTTAAAGGTATTGGCTGAAAAAGTAAAAGTATCATCTAAGGATGATGCGGGTACGAAGACCAAGCCAAAAGGAAGAAGCGAATTTTTTGAAAAGTTCTCAGATATAGAAGAACTCTTCGCTGAAGCCATGAAAAATAGCGTTATCGATAGATATCGCGATGGTTTTCTCTCTGCTTCTGAAAAAGCTAGGAGCGAAAAAGGGACCGATTATATAGCCGTCATACAGGGTCTCCCTGCCAATGTCTCTGAAAAGGGTACTGTATGGCTTCAGGGCATTGTCGACTCCTTTTGTGAAAAGACAAAGGAAATTGTTCCGTCATTAAGACTGTTCATTCGATGACTTTTTAGATTCGTGTTTGAGGAGGAATCTTTATGGGTAAGTTGTTCGGCACTGACGGCGTCCGTGGAGAAGCAAACAAATATCCGATGAATGCTGAAATTGCGTTTGCCATAGGGCAGGCGGTCGTCTATATCTTAGAAAAGGAGCATACACGGCCAAGGGTGGTGATCGGTAAGGATACCCGTATTTCGGGCTATATGCTGGAGAGTTCCCTTGAATCAGGGATAACCTCAATGGGAGGTAATCCCTATCTTCTGGGGGTCTTGCCCACACCGGGTATTGCCTTTGCTGCCCAAAGCATGCGCGCAGATGCGGGAATTGTCATTTCCGCCTCCCACAACCCCTATGAGGACAACGGGATAAAGATTTTCTCCGGCAGCGGCTTCAAGCTTTCCGATGAACAGGAGGAGGCTATTGAAGAACTGATGCTGGGCAACACACTTCATGAACTGGTGCCGCCAGTCAAGGAAATGGGACAGGCCTTCCGTCTGGAAGACGTAAACGGTCGTTATATTGTATTCCTGAAGAACACATTCCCCAGGGAGCTATCCATTGAAGGGATGAAGATCGTCCTGGATACTGCTAACGGCGCTACCTATAAGGTTGCCCCGGCGGCCTTCTGGGAACTGGGTGCCGAGATAGAGGTTATCCACAATACCCCAAACGGCATCAATATAAATGATAGATGCGGCTCCCAGCATACAGAAGACCTGAGAAAAAAGGTGGTTGAAAACAGTGCCGCCATCGGTCTTGCCTTTGATGGCGACGGCGATCGTCTGATAGCCGTAGATGAAAAAGGCCAGGAAATAACCGGAGATCAGATTCTGCTTATATGCGCGAAGATGCTTAAGGAACAGGGGAAATTGAAGAACGACCTCCTTGTAAGCACTGTAATGAGCAACCTGGGATTAAGGATTGCCTGCAAGAAATATGGTTTTAAGCACCATGCCGCCAAGGTAGGAGACCGTTATGTCTTGGAAGACATGTTACAATTAGGGAGCATGATCGGCGGTGAAGAATCAGGCCACATAATATTCCTAGATGAGCACACTACCGGGGACGGCATCATTACAGCCCTTCAACTGCTTGCCGCCATGGTCAGGACAGGCAAGCCCTTGTCTGAACTTGCCAAGATGATGGATATTTATCCCCAGAAACTGATCAATGTGGACGTCAAGAGCAAGCCTGATATTAAGACAGTGCCCCAGGTTATGACGGTCATAGAAAGGATTGAAAAGGAATTGGGAGAGGAGGGTCGAGTCCTTGTGCGATACTCCGGGACCCAGAACATGTGCAGGGTAATGGTTGAAGGACCGGATATATCAGTGACTGAAAAATACTGTAAAGAGATTGCCGACACTGTGAAAAGCCTCCTGGGCTGAGATGAGAGAGCTTTGACTTTATTAATAAACGAATCAACGGAGTAGAGATATGCCCATCGAGGTTGTTATAACAAATGACTTTGAACATATGAGCAAGGTTGGGGCGGACATTGTAAAGAAGAGACTCATCGAGATGTCCAAGACAAAAAGGGAGATTATCCTGGGACTCGCCACAGGGAACTCGCCCACGGGCGTATACAAACATCTGGCACAGGCGGCAAATAAAGGTCAGTTTGACAGCGGCGGCATCAGAAGCTTTAATCTTGACGAGTATGTGGGTCTACCCGGTGAAAACATCCAGCAGCGGGTCATGCACCCTGAAAGCTACTGCTATTTTATGATTCAGGAGTTTTTCGGCCTTTTGAAAGAGAAATTTATCGAAACAAATGTGCCTTTTGGCTCATTAATTGATCAGAAGATATTAATAAGTGAACTCAAAAAATATCCCGGAGATTGGGCATATAAAGGCACAGACGCAGGGAAATCCATTGCCATAAAACAAAAGGCCCAATCAGAGTATCTCGCGTGGATAAAAAAGGATATCCTGGACGGTTACATGCGCAAAATCAAAAGATTCGGGGGCATAGACATCCAGATAATCGGAGTCGGAGGACGCGGACATGTCGCCTTTCATGAATCAGGCATACCCTTCAAGGGGAGCTCGGTTATGCTTGTTAAACTGGACGATAACACAATTAAGAATTCCGTAATAGACGGACATTTTCCCTCGGTAAAGGACTGCCCCAATTACGCCATAACAATGGGTGCGGAACTTGTTTATCAGGCAAGAAACGTGTTGGTTCTGGCAAACGGCGAGAGGAAGGTGGAATCCGTCACCCGGTCCCTTTTGGGGGATGTGACCCCGGAAGTGCCTATTTCCTATGGACAGAGATATGCGGATAAGGGCGGCAACTTGATATATGTGCTCGACAAGATAGCCGGGAGAAATCTGCTTGGGAATAAAGAGGCAGTTAAAGCTAAAAATATAGCACTTAATGATCGTACAAGAAATAAATAATTAGTAAGAATGTGTAGAGCTGAACAGGATATTATCGTCAATCTTATCAGAAGGAAAGGGCCACGCACAGGGTTTGAGATAATTAATGACATCGATATAGACAGACTGCATATCTGGAAGGCATGCAAGACCTCTGGAGAACTTCAGGTCCGGACATTAGCCGAAAGATATATGAGGCTTGACCGCCATGTGGAGGGTTTTGCCCGCCTTTCCCCTTCAATTCTTAGGGAATTTCTTACCTATTCAGTTATAGGGCTCGCCAGTGATCCAGATCCACTTGAAAAAAGGTGTACGGAGGTAAATAGCCGAATCCATGAAATTAGCAGGTTTAAGTTTGACCTTGCCCGGCAAATGGTTTTTGAAATCATGGAGGAATTCGAGGACGCAGTATGCGATAAATATCAAATATGCTTTATCCTTGCGGGAGATATTGTCTATGATATGGCCCATGATGTACCCAGACCGGAGCACAGCACCGGTAAGCTTGTAAGGGGTTCAGACATTGATCTTATTGCCGTTGTTGATGATACGCTGCCGGATACTGCTCTAAATAGTCTTGACGATATTGTATACCGAAAAAAGTACAGGATGCTCATCAACCCGGCAATAAGGGAGGAGGTTGATTACAAGATAAAAAAGTTGGCCCTCATTAGAAATCAGGCCCGCTTTGATAATTTCAAGCACATGGTTGCCATCAAAATTCTCCGGGAAGGTTTATTGATTTACGGGAGTGAAGCCCTTTTTCAAACTGTTAAAGCAATCTTAAAGGATAATGGCCTTATAGAAAAGCTCGATGAACTTGAGAGACAGGCAAAGATATTTAGAAAGAACGCCGAAGAGTTAATCCTGGATGGTACTCTGGATAGAGAAAAAATAAAGGAAATGCACCTTTTTTATTCTGCCGAGGAGTTCGAGGAATTTGAATAAACCCCTGAGCAGGGATACAGGAGGCAAAAAAAGCCAGTTGAATAATCAAGAGGTTATCTTGGCCCAACCGCGAAGCCACAGGTTGATATCAACTCTCTCCTCTTTTCGGAATAACACAAATGAAATCAAAAGGCCCTGATCCTGTATTTCTAAATTGGTGGGCTTCACTATTATCTATATAGACATAATTACCCGGTTGAAGCTGATATTCATCGCCCGAAGCACCGGTCACAGTGCCGTTGCCTGCTTCAATTTTAACCAAATGAGGATAATCATGAGTGTGATATGGGCTCATTCCGCCGGATTCTATGCTGAAATATCGTAAAACAATCTCCTGGGATCCATCCTCTGGTCCTATGACGATTTGCTTCTTTACATGATCATATCCCTGCAGAGAGGCGGAGGGGACATCATTCAATTTTTTAATGACCACAGTTTCCTCCTTTGCTTTTTAGTTTCATGGGCTTTACCAAACTCAGAATAACAATAACATCAAAGAGTTACATGAAGGCCAAATTGCCGATTTCCTCCTATGGAAAAAGGGAGGCTCAGATCTTCATTCTTCACGCATTTTTATTTAGTACTACTTGTAGATAAATCATTAATCTGAAATCTGTCAAGAGTGAAACTGTCATCCTTTTCACAAAGATATGGCCCCAGATGTACCTTCCCCACCTCTGAATGCCCTCCACTCATCAATCTGATTTCCAGGCAAAATGGAGGATTACCACATCATGCGTCGACTTTATCATTGACACGCAGGACCAAATCACCTATACTTAGGCCCCAAAAAAGGGAGCTCTCATCTCCTCACCTTACCTCACCCAACAAATGTTAGCTATGGGCCGTTAACTTGTTAGGCCAGGTTTAAGTTATTGTCACAGTTTTTCCTGAGCGGGCTCTGCGGTTGAAAACAGGCTAGGCTCAGATAAAGGCCCGCTCGTGATTTTGGAGGAGGCTGTTTTGCGTGAGAGCGCACCTGAGACCTCTCAATTGTAAAACATTGGATAGGGGGTTAAAATCATGTTCATTTATCCTGAAAATTGGAATTCACTCTCGCCGGATGAGAAGATGGAAGCTCGCTTTGAGCATTGGCTATCAGGAGCGGGCGCAAAATTCGCGACCGGTGAGGCGGAGAAGGGCTATAGGCAACGCGTTCAGCGGATAAAGGATATTATCCAACTGAAGAAGCCTGATCGCGTCCCTTGTATGCCTATGATCGATGCATACATGGCGGAATATAGTGGTATTAACTACGGGGATTTTTTCTATGATCCTGCTAAAGCGGAGAAGGCCATTATTAAGTTCCACCGGGACTTCCAACCGGATTACAGTATGGTGATGATTGCGCCCGGAAAGATGTACGAACGGCTGGGTATGAAAACCTATCGCTGGCCCGGCGATGGCCTGCCTATGACTTCGAAGAGCTACCAAATGGTGGACGCCGAATATATGAAGGCAGATGAATACGATCAACTGATCGCAGACCCGGAAGGGTACTTCATGAGGACCTATATGCCGCGCGCATTCAAGGCACTGGAAGGCTGGCGGATGCTGCCAAACTTTTATAACGCGATGGAATTCCCTATTGTAACGGCACTGGCGGGCGCGGTTGCTGCGCCTCCTGTTCGGGAAGCATTCGAGGCATTCTTGGAGGCTGGTCAAATTGCTGCTCAGTTTATGAGCACAGTAGCTAAGATCAACGAGGAAGTGGTAGGCAATTTGGGGATACCGGCCACGATGGGGGGCTTTTGGAAAGTACCCTATGATATCATCGGAGACACAATGCGTGGCACGAGAGGTATCATGCTGGATGTATACCGTCAGCCCGATAAGCTTTTGGCTGCATGCGAACGCCTGGTACCAATTTCCATCCAGTTAGGAATTGAAGGTGCCAACATGAGTGGTATCCCGATCGTAATGGGAGTTTTGCACAAAGGTGACGATACCTTCATGTCGGATGCACAATTCAGGAAATTCTACTGGCCCCACTTTAAGCAGGTTATGGAGGGCTTGATGAACGAAGGCATCGTTGCTGCCGCGTTTGTAGAAGGCCGATACAATACGCGTTTGGACATGATCGCCGAATCAGGTCTGCCGGCAGGTAAAACTTTTTGGATGTTCGACAAAACTGACATGTTAGCAGTCAAGAAGAAATTCGGTGGCTGGGGTTGCTTTGGTGGCAACGTTCCTACTTCGATGCTCCTGGCCTCGACACCGCAACAGATCAAGGACTACTGCAAGAACCTGATTGACACCGTTGGGCAGGATGGTGGCTATTTCCTTGCGCCCGGGGCAGATATTGATGTGGCGAAAGAGGAAAACGTGCGTGCCCTTATTGAGGCGGCGCGTGAGTATGGGGTTTACTCTTAAAATAATGGGGTCACCCTTTAAAGGGTGACCCTTTTTCCCTGCCAACTATCCAATTATACCTTGTGACCGTCACTGAGCTATATATCCCCCATCTATGACCAGCTCACTGCCTGTGACAAACTTCGATTCATCAGACGCGAGGTAGAGAATACCGAAAGCGATATCATCCGGCTCACCAAAATGACCTATGGGGAGACGGCCAATGATACGTTCTTTGAAAGCCTCAACACCATCGGAATAAGTCTTTGATACAGACTCAAGCATTGGAGTCCAAACGAAGGCAGGGTGAACGGAGTTTACCCTGATTTTATCCTTCGCGTAGAACATGGCATCAGTCTTGGCCATCAAACGTACAGCACCTTTGGAAGCATGGTATGGAGGGCTATCCGCGGCACCTACAATACCATAATTGGACGACAAGTGGATGATGCTTCCCCCACCCCCCTCCTTCATATAAGGAACCGCATGTTTGGTACACAGGAAAACACCTTTGACGTTCACCGCCATGACTTCGTCCCATTCCTTTTCAGTTACCTCATGAGTGGGTTTGTTCACGCCATGGATCCCTGCATTGTTGACGAGAACATCAATTCTCCCAAACTTCTTATAAATCTCAGGAAAGGCTTGCCGTATTTCTTTTTCATCGGTTACGTCGACATGCCAATACTGAGCCACACCACCGTGACCTTGGATCTCCGACACGACCTCGCTTCCTTCATTATCAGAAATATCGGTCACTGCGACTGCTGCCCCTTCTTTTGCTAACAGTAGAGAAGTGGCACGACCAATCCCCAAAGCACCACCAGTCACAATAGCCACTTTGCCTTCCATCCTTCCCATTTTTGCCTCCTTATCAGTTTTATTGGTATGGTACTGCTATCGCTGTAAAGGTATAACTCAGATCACTCGCGGACAGGCTGAGTATCCACCTTCCTATTCCATATTAATGATGCCTGATAATCACCCCTTCATCCGCAGCTGATGCCAGTTTTGAGTAGAGGCTTAAATAACTTCAATTTGGTTTCGGTTCAGGTTTCCAACGAAAATATTCGGGTCAGGTCTCCATTCTTCACGTATCTTAATTTAGTACTACTTGTAGATAGATGATTAATACGGAATTTGTCAGGAGTACAGACGCGACCCCCATATTTTCGACTGTTCATCTCTCCACAAATGAAGGCTTTTTGCAGCGGTATCCCCATGAGCTCAATACGGGGGCGGGTAGGACGCCAGGCATGCCCCCTCTATTATCCATGATTCTAACAAGTCAGTGCTCAGTTGCAGATCCGTAAACAATACATCATTGCGACGAACAACATCGCCCCTATTTTTTCTCTTTACTCCCCCAAGGGTCGTTTCCCCACGGGTACCTGCCCCCGGGTGATGGTTATTTGACCGTGTGATCGGCAGGGGCCGCTTCCGCAAGGGTGCCTGCCCCCAGCATGATGGTCATCTGAATGTGAGGTCTCTTAAAGCTCTTCCAGGTCAAGGGGCCGTGCCTTACCCCCTTGGGTACAAGAATGGACGATGTCTTATTGATGATCAGCGTTTCTCCCCCCACCACATATTCAATCTCCGCGCCGAGGTCCTCGGGGTTGTGAGGATCGGAGCCGATGTGCATGATGATCTCATCGTATTTAGGATGAACATGCTCAAATATGTGGGGATTGGGATCGGGCATTTCCCAGATCCAGCCGAATTCCAAATAATCGTTGGCTGCCGGCACCAGGTCTCTGCCCATATAGGTCAAGGTAGGATAGGTCCTACCCTTTACCAGGTCGATACCGGGAACAGCTACTTCCCGAAGCGGTTCCGTGACAAAATAGCTTCTATCGAATTGAGACATCTTGTTCCTCCTTTATCACCGGTTGTTAAAGTTTACAATCGTAATAGCCACGGCAGACGTCGAATCTGCCCAGTTGTCCTCCGCCCTCCCAGAGCTGTACGATCTTGCAATCACGCCAATACTTCTCTACGTCGTAATCCCTGACATAGCCGTATGAGCCCATAAGCTCCATGGCCTTGTTCGTCACCATCACGATTACATCGCCTGCGTGGACTTTGGCGATGCTGGCCTTGGAAAGGATAAAATTTGATGTGGGGGGGCCGTATATTTCGGGATGATCTACCATATAGGCAGCCATCAGATACGAGTTCCTTGCCGTATCTATCCCAATGGCCATATCCGCCAGTATCCCCGCGGCAATGGAGTGGTCCCTGATGGGCTTATCCGCCACGATCCTTTCGCCGGTATACTTCAGCACCGTCTCAAAAGTCGCCTGGGCATTTCCCAACCCTGAGGCCGCGGTGACGATCCTCGCCAGCATCACATTAAAGTGCAGCAGTTCCGCATCCTTCCCCGGACCTACCGCCCGGTACTCCTTGGGGACCCTCACGTCCTCAAGATACATGGCGCAATTCACGTCGGCCTCCATCCCCGCCTTCTGTTCCCACTTACCGAAGGAGAGGCCCTTGGTATCCGCCGGGACATAGATCAAGGCAATGCCCTCGTCCCCCTGCTCCGGATCGGTGGTGCACACGACGCAATACATATCCGCCACCCCGCTGTTGGATGTCCACATCTTCTGTCCGTTGATGACCCATTCGTCCCCGTCGAGTTTGGCAATGGTCCTGATCTTCTTCCCGTGCATGGTGGGATTTTCAATGTCGCAGCCACCACCGCCATGGGCTCCACCTGGCTCGGTCATGGCGAAACAGCCCAGCTTAAGCTGGTTGCCACAGAACATGGTAGCAAAGGCGTCCAGCACTGCCTTGTTGCCGCCTAGGATAGCTGGAAACCATGCCCAGGCCGTGACATTGAATGCGGTACAAATACCGCTGTCTCCCCGGGAGAGTTCCTCGTGCAACACAGTACTGGTGACCACCGATGAAGCCCCCATGCCCCCGTACTCCGGCGGGAAGGGCGCCTTTTGCATGCCTATATTGGTCAACCCCTGCAAGATTTTGGTGATCAACGTGTGGTCCTTGTCATCGTCAATCTGATGCCGCACCGGCATGATCTCTTTTTCTACAAAAGCACGCATCGTCTTGGCCATTTCGACATCTTCTTCCTTCAAAAAGACGCCCAGATAGTTCTTCCAGTAGTCCATGGTCTCCCTCCTTGAAAATTTTTGTGTTTAAATAATACACTGAATTTGCCTCAAGTCAAGCAACCATTCCCTGCCGTATTCCAGGTAGTTTAATCTCGACAACAAACCAGTATCTTTGAACGACGGCTGTCACTTGGATAGTATAATTTTCTTGGAAATTTGATATAAACTATTCATAATGGGAGATATTGGTTCCAAAATTGCCTGATGAGCATAATGGAAAGTCGTTTTGGAACCAACCTCCAGGCTAGGGCTAATGTTCACTTAATTCTTAGGAGAAAGTGATTTTTCAACAAAAGGAGTAATTCATGAACTATATTAACACCGTTAATATAATCACTGGAATAATAGTATTGTTAATGTTGTATTTTTTAAAAAAACTATTTACCGCAGATATTGGTGAGAATAGATTTTTCTACATCATGGCGTTAGTAACCCTAGGTGTAGGTTTGTATCTTTGGAGAAGCGGGGCTGCAGCCGAGCTAATCGCCAATATATCCGGAACAGTGAAATAGTGAGATTCAGACACCTTCATCTATTGAATAACTAAGCCAACCCGCTTTTTCCGTTAAAATGAAGAAACTCTATAATATATATGTTACAACTATCGCTGTCAGTCATAATTAGTGTTTTGGATTTTTGAGGTTATGCCTAAGGGACAAAATAAAAAACATTTTAAGAGAGTAGAAAAATGAAAATAAAAGTCGAAAGCGAAAAGATCATAAAGGCCCTGAAGAAATTAGATGGTATTGAAATAGTACTGGAGAATCCTGATAATGCAAAAGAGGCGATTAATCTTATTCTAAGAAAATCCGATCTGTTTAATAGAGAGGAATACGAAAAAGTAAAAGATTTTAGAGTTACCTCTTTACAGAAATATGAAACATCGGCAGTTAATTACAAAACGATTTTTCTATTAGAATTTATTTTTAATGAGGACGCATCTTTGGACGCAAAGGTATCGTTTATTAAAGAATTGCAGGAATTTTTTAGCAGGATCTAAACCTTCGAGGGGCAATCCTACAGTCCTCCTAGTCCAATTGTATCTTCCAGTTTGAAGTTGTTTTGGAGTCAACGTTTCGTTAAATTCAATTAATATATGATCCTGAGTGTCAGTCAGCCGTATTTTGCGCCTTTTCCCGGGTTTTTTTATAAAATCTTCCGTTCGGATATCTTCGTGATCCTCGACCGGGTCCAGTTCCCCAGGGGAACTACTTGGGTGAGCCGGAACCGCTTTAAAAACGATCAGGGGACATTGTGGATAACAATCCCGGTGCGGAAGAAAGGTCTGGGTCTGCAAAGGATCGATCAGGTCATGATTGATCGCCAAGGTCGTTGGGCAAAAAAACATGTTGCCAGCTTGAAAAACGCCTATCAAAATGCCCCCTATTTCAAGGAGCACATGGCTTTTCTTGAGGGCACATTTTTTAAAAAGTTTGAAAGACTTGTGGATCTCAATCTTTCTATTATACGTTATCTGATGACAAATCTGAATATCGATACACGGGTCATGCTTCTTTCTGAACTGAATATTGATGAACAGGGAGACCGGCTTATCCTTGAGCTGTGCGCGCAGGCGAAAGCAGGGACATTCCTGGCCCAGAGTTCGGCAAAGAAATTCATGGATACTTCTCTTTTTTCTGAGGCCGGTGTCACGCCCGAATTCTTTAATACACCTGTCCCGATTTACCCCCAGCTTTGGGGGGATTTCATTCCCAATCTTTCTTCTTTCGACCTGCTTTTCAATTGCGGGCCAAAGGCTAAAGAGATATTAATGGATGTGGGCTAGCCTGCTGGATTGGCTCAGGGATAGGAAATTAAAAGGGGATAGTGGACAGTAATGAGGGATCATGGCTCTGAAGATATAACTGATATCGATAACAGGGAAGGATAAGGAAGGGACGGACAACATAAAATGATGAATTATTATGAATTATTGGGTGTTGAGCCAAAAGCGGGGCCCGAAGAAATCAAGCAGGCCTATCGGGAAAGAGTGAAGGAATGGCATCCCGATAAGAATCCTCTTCGCCAAGAAGAGGCTGAAGAGATGACAAAGGTGCTTAACATCGCATACGGTATGCTTTCTGATCCCGAACAAAAAAAACACTATGACAGGATACTCCGCTTTTCCAAGGGAAGGAGTTTTGAGCATTATGTCAATGACAGCTCTTTTTCAGGAAAGATCCATGCGGCAGCCAATATATTAAAGGGTATGGTCGAGGATGTGAAGGAGCTTTACTATCTTTTTAAGGACGCTGTAAACGGTAGATATAAGCTCCATCCGGTCAATCTGGGAATTATAGGTGGCGGACTGCTTTATTTTATACTGCCCATTGACCTTATACCTGATTTTATCCCTCTGGTAGGATTTGTAGACGATATCGCCGTATTGACCACAATCCTGAATTCCATGGGTGAAGAACTCATGAAATACAGGTCCTGGAAGGGCTCAAATTAGCATAGAGTCTATAGGGAAAAGAAATGCAAACGGCACAAGGCGCAAGGTGCAGCGTTGTGATATATATATGGTTTATGGTTACAGGCAAAAGCAGAAAGGCAGGGATATGAAGCATAAAGGAAGATTTACAAAGATAGGGAGATCGAAAGAACGTATGCACGGACCCAGGGGATTGCTGGTTTGCGGCTATGGTGTAGAGGAGCGGTCCGGTTTTCTCAAGATAATAGAAGATGCAGGACTTGCCGGTACACCGGTCGTTTTTGCTTCCTCTCGTGATCTGGGGACGGGGGTAGGGGATATCCTGACCCGTGAGGACGAGGTCGGGTCTTGGGAAGAGTCAGATATGCCGAGGGCTGTAGTAATGTCCGGAGTGACCCAGGACGAACTACACAATCTGATGGGTAGCTATAAAAAGGCCGGGTTTGTTCCTCAGATATGGGCAACCCTGACCCCGGTTTCCGAAAAATGGCCGCTAAAGTATCTGCTTACCGAATTGCAGTCAGAGCACAAGGCCATGAAAAATAAATGAAAAGGAAGGTCCGGATTCTTAATCCTCATATGCTTCCAAAAAGGGTGATAGAACTTTATATAAGAGGAGAAAATCATGCTCAGGATAATTTGCTTAAATGGTAAGACCATAGTAATGGGACTTGTTCTGGCTTTTCTGACATTCACCGGATGCAAGGGCTCTGACACCCGAGAGGAGGTGGATAATACGGTGGAGCAATTTAGCGGGAAGAAGAAAGTGGAGCAAATGAAGGTAATGGAAAGGCACATAGGAGAAATCCGGAATCAACAGTCCGACCGTTTTAAGGAGTTAGAGGATGCAGATGATACTGAAAAGTAATTAATATATCGAGGTGCTATTCCGTACTGCATAGCAAGTCTTGTCGTAAAGATTATTGTTTTGTTCTATCCTGCTCTGGCGACATGGCTGCCCAACCTGATGATGAAATGACACACTTAAACGTTATAACAATGACCGTCCCATTCAACAAATCCTAGGAAACTGGACGCTGCTCAGGGGCTCAAGAAGCCTATGGCCTCCTATATTTGTTTTAAGAAGGACCTTTCTTCTGTTTTCGCCAACCACCCTGCCTATAATAACTGAGTCTTTGCCCAAAGGGTCAGCCTTCATTACCTCAAGAATTCTTTCAGCATATTTCTGGGGAACAAAGGCCACAAGCTTTCCTTCATTGGCCAGATAATAGGGATCAAATCCCAGCAGGTCGCATACTCCTTTTACCCCTTCACTTACTATTATCTTTTCCTCATCGACAATAACGCCAACATCAGATGCATTTGCGATTTCCCACAACACGGTCCCAAGGCCACCTCTGGTAGGGTCCCTCATAACATGAATATCGGGGCATTCCTTTAACATTTTTTGAACAAGGTTGCTTAGGGGTGCGCAATCACTTTTTATCTGTCCTTTTAAAGAAAATTCTCCCCTTGCCAGGAGGACACCTATCTCATGATCCCCGATAGAGCCATTGATAATGATAATATCCCCGGGGGAAGCGCGAGAGCTTTTCATATCAACTCCTTCAGGTATAATCCCCACCCCGGATGTTGAAATAAAAAGGCCCTCCGTTGCTCCATGCTCAACCACCTTTGTATCCCCCGTAACCACCTTTACCTCGGCCTCCAGAGCCGCGTTCTTTATCGAGGAGAGCAGCCTCTTGAGATCCTCCACAGGAAACCCTTCTTCCAATATAAAAGAGGCGGAAATCCCTAAGGGCCTGGCTCCAACCATAGCAAGATCATTGACCGTCCCGCAGATGGAAAGCCTTCCTATGTCTCCGCCTGGAAAGAAAAGGGGTTTAACTACATAAGCATCTGTGGTAAATGCAAGTCTGGATCTTTCAATAGGGAGGACGGCGCTGTCGTCAAGGGGGGAAAGAAACTGGTTTTCAAGAAAAGGCAAAAATACCTCCCTGACAATGTCATGACTCAGTTTTCCGCCTGCCCCATGCGCAAGTAAGATATTTTTGCCCTTCATTTTAACCACCGTATCTGTAAAAAGCTGCACAGCTCCCCTCAGAGGAGACCATACAAGGACCTACGGGATCCTGCGGGACACATCGCGTCCCAAAGAGAGAACATTCCCGAGGGAGCTTGATTCCTTGAAGAATCTCACCACAAAGACAACCCGGAGGGTCCGGCTTGTCTTCATATGGAATATCAAAGGCCGCTGTCGCGTCCATTCTATTGAATCCCTCCCTGAGTGCCATGCCGCTCTCGGGGATAATACCCAGACCTCTCCAGCGGGCACTGACAGGTTTGAATACTTCTTCCATTATCTTAAGTGCCAGAGTATTTCCCTCTTGTTTTACCGCCCTTTTATACTGGACCTCTATGTCAGATCTACCCTCTTTATGCTGGCGAAGAAGCATGTATATGCCCTCCAGAATATCGAGAGCCTCAAATCCGGTAATTACTCCCGTGAGGGAAAATCTATCGGAAATAAAGGAATACGGTCGCTTTCCAATGATTACGCTAACATGACCCGGAAGAATAAAACCGTCTATTTTGGTGTTTCCTGAAGAGAGCAAGGTCTTCATCGCCGGGGGAATGAGCCTTTGACAAGAAAGCAAATAAAAATTGGATATTCTCCTTGCCTTTGCCTCTTTGACGGAAGCGGCAATAGCGGGGGAGGTGGTTTCAAAGCCTACACCAAAAAAGACTATCCTTCGATCTGGTTCTCTTATGGCAACCTCCAGGGCATCTAAAGGTGAGGTTATTACCCTGATGTCCTTGCCCTTTGCCCTCTCGTCAGAAAGAGATGAATAAGTGCCCGGTACTTTCATCAAATCGCCGAATGTCAACAGGGTTACATCCTTTAGTGCAGCCATAGAAATGGCCCTATCAATCTCTCCTACAGGCGTTACACATACAGGACAGCCGGGGCCGGATACAAGTTCTATTTCTTTGGGCAGAAGAGACCTTATCCCTGATCTAAAGATGGATACGGTATGTGTGCCGCACACCTCCATGAAACGGAAGGGTCTATTGGCAAGTCTTGAGATCTCCCTGATTATGGCAGTGGTGACATCGGCTTTATATGAACTGTTACGTTGATGCATGGTGAGCCTTCTCGATCTCCTCAAACAGCCGCAATGTCTCCAGGGCATCCTCCTTCTCCAATCTCTGGATAGCAAAACCTACATGAACGAGGACATAATCGCCTATTTTGACGTCATTGCATAACATCAGGCTTACCCTTCTTATTACGCCACCAAAGTTGACATCGGCAAGATCTCCTTCTATTGAAACTATATTTCCCGGCACACCCAAGCACATAGGCAATCTCCTTATTATCTCCTGTTCTCAATTAGAATCATGGTACATAGCTGGTCTATATTAATGGATCATCCGGCAAATGAGTGCGCTTAATGATAAAACTATAGCAAGATTGGTGATGTTCGGCCCATGGGCCGAACCAAGTATTTATATAAAATCCTTTCCGTACTCATTAACCTGATGAACCTATTAATTTAGGCTGCAAACGATATCCTAATCAACAAGATTAACACCATAAAAGGCCTGTCCAAGGGATATACCTCCATCATTTGGGGGTACTTTTTGGTGGATATGCACCTTAAAGCCGTCCTCTTTCAGGATATCTCGTGCCTTACCTAGGATAAGCGTATTCTGAAAAACTCCTCCGCTCAAAAAGATGTCGCGAAGCCCTGTTCCCTGCCGCATCCTTCTTGCCGTTCGAGATAAGACCCGGACTATGGAATTATGGAACCGGGCGGATATGACGGCCGGGCTTTCCTTTCTTTTCAAATCCTCCACAATAGCTTCTATAATCGGATCCGGGTCCCAGATCATGCTTCCATTTTCATTGAGGACTTTAAATGGATACTCACCCTCTTCCCCTTCCTCTGCAATCTGCTCCAATTCTATTGCAGCCTGTCCCTCATAGTTTACGGTCATCCTGATACCTAAGATTGCACTCACTGCATCAAAAAGTCTTCCCGTACTTGAACATAAGGGTGAGTTTATATGAGACTTCACGGCCAATCGTATCTGGCTCCATCTCTCAAGGTCAATTTCCTTTAAAAAGGGTATAGAAAGTCCCTCCAATCGTCCATAAATCCTTTCGAGGTATATGGCCGCCATTCTCCACGGCTCCTGTACGGCCTTATCCCCTCCCGGCAGGGGTATGTATCTCAGATGCCCCAAGCGTTTGTATTCCTGAACATTTACCTCTAAGAATTCTCCGCCCCAGATACAGCCATCTTCTCCATATCCTGTTCCGTCCATGATTATTGCCAAACAGGGGCCTTTGGCGCCATATTCCGCCATACAGCTGAGTGCATGGGCAAAATGATGTTGAATTCCTGTTTTGGGTACATCAAGTCCATACGCACAGCTGGTTGAAAAATAGTCTGGATGAAGATCATGTACAATGAGCTCCGGCTCTATCTGAAACATTTTTTTGAATAAATCTATGCCTTGTTCAAAGGATCTCAGTGTTTCAAAATTCTCCATATCCCCTATATGCTGGCTCATAAATGCATAGTCATCTTTTGTAAGGCAGAATGTGTTTTTCATATCTGCTCCACAGGCCAGGATATGCTTTCCATTTTTGTTAAGTTTGATGGGAAATGGGGCAAATCCTCGAGACCTCCTGAAAAACACTTTAGTTTCCCCTAAGGGTTTGACCACCGAGTCATCGCATCGTGTATAGATTTCTCTATCATGCACCAAAAAGAAATCTGCAATAGTACAAAGCCGCGAAAACGCCTCTTTATTGCCATAGACGATTGGTTCATCGCTTACATTTCCACTTGTCATAACAAGGACACGAACTTGTTGATCAAAAAGAAGATGGTGAAGCGGGGTGTAAGGAAGCATTACCCCGAGGGTTTTCTGAAAAGGGGCGACGGATGAGGCTATTCTTGCATCTCTTTTTCTGGGGAGAATAACAATGGGTCTTTCCTTGCTGGCAAGGAGATCACTTGAGAGATCATCGACCACACAGAGACTTTTAACTACCCCCATATCCCTGCACATAAGGGCAAATGGTTTGTCTTCTCTATATTTTCTTGCGCGGAGACCTGCAACCACATTCTCCTTAGTAGCATCACAGGCAATATGGAATCCTCCAATCCCTTTGATGGCTATAATTGCGCCTCTTTTAAGTAAGGTAATTGCCTCTCTGAGCGGGTCATGGGTTTTAATCAGATTACTATCGTTAGAAAATAGCTGTAGAGCAGGCCCGCACTCAGGACAGGCGTTTGGTTGCGCATGGAAACGTCTATCCGCTGGATTGTGATACTCGCTGCTGCACATCGGACACATTTTGAAAGGTGACATGGTAGTATTAGCCCTGTCATAGGGAACATTGGTAATAATAGTAAACCGAGGACCGCAGTTTGTGCAGTTGATGAAGGGATAGTAAAAGCGAGGATTGTGGGGATCAAAAAGCTCATCCAGGCAATCCTGGCATGTTGCAATATCAGGAGAGACCAAAACACATTTGTCTTCGCCATTTTCGCTGGTTTTTATCTCAAAGTCGCTATAGCCCAAAGGAGCTTCATAAAGGATGGCAGTATTTTCTATTCGGGCAATAGGAGGAGGGGAAGAGAGGCCTGTTAGAAAGTTCTTCACTCTCTCTTTTTGCCCTTCTATCTCTATCATAACCCCTTTTTCATCATTAAGGACCCAGCCCTTAAGATCATTCTCTTTTGCCAGGTCGTACACAAAAGGGCGGAACCCCACACCCTGAACAACACCTTTTACCTGTACACAGGCCCTGACAGACTCCATTATTTCACCCTTGCTATTTGTTTTCTGTCCTCAATCCAGTTCAACCAGTCATCAAACCCTTCACCTGTTGTGCAGGATAGAGTCATGATTTTCAGTTTTGGGTTGACCTTGAGGGCATCACTCTGGAATCGCTCCATGTCAAAATCCACATAGGGGAGAAGGTCGATCTTGTTCAATAGCAATACAGTGGAAACCTGAAACATAAGGGGATATTTCTTCGGTTTATCATCACCTTCCGTAACAGAGAGGATCATTACCTTATCATTCTCACCGATGTTAAACTCTGCGGGGCACACAAGGTTTCCTACATTTTCTACGATAAGAAGGTCTACCCGGTCTAAATCAAACTCATCCAGGACTCCGTGCACCATGTTCCCGTCAAGGTGGCATGCCCCCCCTGTGTTTATCTGCAAAGCAGGAATGCCATGCTGGGCAATACGTTCCGCATCCCGTGAGGTAGCTACGTCTCCCTCTATCACTGCAATATGATTTTTATCTTTTAAATATTCTATTGTTTTTTCAAGGAGTGTCGTCTTGCCCGCTCCAGGGCTTCCCATCAGGTTAAGAGCATAAATACCTTTCTCGGCAAAGAGCTTCCTGCTTTGAGAAGCTATTACCTCATTTGCCTCGAGGATATTCCTGACTACCTTAATTTCCATTTTCTATCTCCATGTTTTTTATCTGTAACTCTCTTCCAGTTAGTATCTCTACGTCTATATTTTCGCAATATGGACATATCAAGAAAGGATCCGTTAGAATAGCGGCCTTCCCACACTGATGACATTGTATCTTTAATGGTATTTCCTCTATCTCGAGTGAGCTGTCTTCCGCTATGCCTCCCTTCCTGAGAACCTCAAAGGCAAATCTCAGGGCATCCGGCATTGCTCCACTCAACGTCCCAATTTGCACTGTAACCTTAGCAATCCTTGCCCCTTTGTATGGGAGGGCTTCCTGTTCAACAATCTCCAGGAGACTCTGTACTATCCCGAATTCATGCATATCCCATTTCCTTAAGTTCCTCAAAAATCGCCTGTAAAACCCTTGGAACTGCCGCCTTTACCTTAGGGGTGAGTTCCAGTCCGTATTCAATCTCTTTAGGTTCGACTCCTATAATGACAACACAGGCATGTCCGCCAAGCTGCCGTGCCATGAGCAGAACATCTAAAAGATCAACTTCATGAAGGGAGAGAGATTCCTTGTCAGTGTCCACAAGCTCCCCGGGAAGGCAGCGGTAGACAGTGCCAGGCTCTCCACCTGACCTCAAGGCATCGATAACTATGATTTTCTCACTCTCACAGATGACTGATAAAAGATCCAAGGCAGCAGTACCAGCATCGAGAGCCGCAACTCCTACCGGCAGTTTCTTGTTTTTCATTTCCTTTATTATATGAATTCCCACGCCCTCGTCCTTGAGGATCAGATTTCCAACGCCAAGTATAACTACCTTGTTCTGTATCATAGAATCAGAGTCTCCATGCAGGAATGCCGCAAGAGAATAAGGGATTCAAGAAGATACCTAAATATTCTATAAGGGGTATGATCAACATCTTTCTTGTTCTCCATCAGCCTAAGTCGGCAAGCCTTAAAATATCCGGAACCTTTTTCTCCCAGCCGATTGCCATTATATGGACCCCCTGGCTGAGTTCCCGGAGTTCTCTTAAAAGACGGGCAGCGATCTCCAATCCAGTTGCTGTCTTATCTTTTGCATTGACCATATCCTCGATCATATGATCAGGAACGAATACGCCGGACACATTCTTGTTCATGTACCGTGCCATACCAGCGGATTTCAGAGGGATAACTCCTGCCAAAACAGGTATCTTGAACTGTGCCGCCTGTTTCATAAATCTCTCAAATGCCTCAACGTCGTAAACGGCTTGCGTCTGGAAAAACCGTGCGCCAAGACTAATCTTTTTTTCCATCATGGTAAGTTGGAGCTCGAAGGATTCACTTGTATCAGATACTGGTTTTACCACGGCCCCTACCAAAAAATCAGTTTTACCTTGAAGTTCATTGCCGGTTAGGTCATAGCCCTGGTTCATGCGGTTGACTGTCCAGATCAATTGCTCTGTGTCAAGGTCATAGACGTCTTTGGCATCGATGTGATCTCCCAGAGTGGGATAATCACCTGAAATAACCAAGAGGTTTTTGATTCCCAGAACAGATGCACTGAGTAGATCGGACTGAAGTGCAATCCTGTTTCTATCACGGCACGTCATCTGGAATACAGGATCTACCCCCTTTTTCACCAGTATGGAGCATACTGCAAGTGATCCCAGTCTCATTACAGCGCTTTGCTGATCAGTTACATTTATCCCGTCCACTTTTCCCTTAAGGATCTTTGCCAGTTCTACAATTTCCGATATGTCTGTTCCCTTTAAGGGACCGATTTCTGTGGTAATTACAAATTTTCCGCTTTCTAGGGCTTCTTTGAAAGCCATTATCCTGGCCGCTCCTCTCTTGACCCATCTCTTTGCTCAAGAGCCCAAATGGGTGTGGAAAGCATCTCTGATCTGGGCCTCATCTTGTTCCATTCCTTAGGAGGAATAAATCTCTTTATCATATCGACTCTTCCTGTCTCCTTCAGGCGTGTGTAAATCGTCTCCCACCCGCAGGGCCTATCACGGCTTACTTCGCATTTAGCGTTGGAAGCCCCTCCGCATGCTCCATTCCTAAGTCCTTTTGAACACACTGTGAGTGGACAAATACCGCCAGTATATTCCAGTAAACAATCTCCGCATTCCAGGCAACGTTCATACCCCTTCCATTCTCCCCGGGAACCACCAAGATTGATAGTATTGCAGCCAGGGTGTATCGGCTTTTTTACCATGGCGGCTGCACATTGGATGCCAATACCACAGGAGAGAACCAAGAGGGAATCTGACACCATTATGGTATCTTCCAGGGGCCTCAGCCTTGAAGCCACCAAAGCCTTCTGACAGAGGAAATCAGCCACATGGTAACCTGTCACTGTTTTCCCCTCCTTTTTCAATCGTTCTTTCATCTCCAGCACTTGAGGTAATCCTCCAGTCTGACTTGCTTGTGCACATCCGTCACAGCCCAAAATAAATACTTTCTCTTCATGCTCCAAATACCCTAATATCTCATCGAAAGGTTTCTGTTCCGAGAGTAACACCTTAATCCTCCTATATCCCTGACAGGTAATTCGGATCATCCGGCGAATGAGCACACTTAATGATAATACTATAGCAAGATTGGTGATATTCGGCCCATGGGGCTCTCTTTGCAGCGGCGAAAAGGTTAGAAGCAAGATAATAGCATAAGGTGCCTGCCAGGCGGGCGGGTAACTTCTGAGATGATAGCCGGACTTCCGGTCCTGGTATATTATTCCAATAGCCCGCCGCCCGCCTAGTCCGGCTTATTGCCCGCGCCTTGCACATAAACAAGTTCGCCTGTCGCAAAGAGAACCCCATGGGCCAAACCAAGTATTTATATAAAGTCCTTTCCGTACTCATTAACCGGATGAACCAAAAAGATTGAGGTTGAAAGGGAAGCATGACTGCTGAATTTTTGTTGGAGATAGGGACGGAAGAGATTCCTTCGGATTATCTCGATAGTGCCCCGGAAGAGTTCGGGCGCCTGACAAAGTCAAGTCTGGAAGAAAACAGAATCGTGATTTCGGGGGAACTTTTCGTGTACTGGACGCCCAGGCGGATGGTGCTTTTTTGCCGGAAGGTTGCTGAGAAACAGGAAGACATGTTCCAGGAATTGATGGGACCGTCGAGGAAAGCGGCATATGATCAGAGAGGAAATCCCACAAAGGCTGCCATAGGTTTTGCCCAAAAATACGGGGTTACTCTTGATGATATCCGGATTGTAGAGACTCAGAAAGGTGAATATCTCGGTCTAAAGCGTCACATACCCGGTCGGCCTAGCGGTGAAGTCCTGTCGGAGATCCTGCCCCAGGTAATACCCAGGATTCCCTGGCCTAAATCCATGCGGTGGGGAAGTATTGGTTTCCCCTTTGTTCGTCCTGTTCACTGGATCCTAGCCCTTTTGGACGGTAGAGTGATCCCTTTTGGAACGGCAGGAGTAAGGAGCGGGAGCAGGACCATGGGACACAGGTTTATGTCTCCCCGCGCATTGCAAGTAAAGGGCCTCCGGGATTATTTCAAGAAGATGAAAGAATCTTCGGTGATGATAAACCCCGAGGATAGGAGAAAGGAGATCGAAGACCAGACAATCAAAAAGGCGAAGGATGTTGGTGGGGTCCCCGTGCAAGATATGGATCTGGTAAGAACCGTTTCCAATCTTGTGGAATTTCCTTACTCCATATGCGGCAGATTTGAGGAAAAATTCCTGGATCTTCCCGAACCCGTTTTAATAACGGTGATGAAAGAACATCAAAGATACTTTGCAATCCAGGATAGGAATGGAAGTTTAATACCCCATTTTGTGGCCGTAAATAATACCGTTCCCAAGGATGATTCGGTTGTCACAAAGGGGCATGAGAGGGTTCTAAAGGCCAGGCTGTCAGATGCGGTTTTCTTTTTTGATGAGGACCGAAAAAGGCCCCTTGAAGACCGATTAGAAGACCTGAAAGGGGTCATTTACCAGGCCGAACTAGGCACCTCCTTTGCCAAGGTGCAGCGGTTTACGGAATTGGCGAGATACCTGGCCGAACAGATAGCACCGGAAAAGGGCGATAATGTCCAACTTGCCGCAAGATTATGTAAATGCGATCTGGTTACCGAGATGGTTATGGAGTTCCCGACCCTGCAGGGTGTTATGGGCAGGGAATATGCCAGGATGGACGGCCATCCGGAAGAGGTCTGCGTGGCGATTCATGAACACTATCTTCCAGCTAAGGCAGATGACGATTTACCTTCATCACCGATAGGGTCTATTGTGGGATTGGCGGACAGGATGGATACGGTAGGAGGATGCTTCGCAATCGGATTACAGCCCACCGGAGCGGCGGATCCCTTTGCCCTCCGCAGGCACGCCCTTGCCATAATAAGAATCCTGGAGAACAACGCTTGGAACGTGTCCCTTTCCGGTCTGATCTCAAGGTCTTTGGAGATATTGAGAGAGCATGTAAGATTTGACAGCGATAAGACCTTCAGTGACCTGCTTGATTTTTTCAGAGAGCGATATAAAAACAGGATGTCTGCTTTAGGATATGGGACTGACCTTATTGAAGCGGTTGTTTCAGCGGAGTTTGACGACCTTTGTGAACTTTCGGTCAGGATGGAGCATCTGAGGAGATTTATATCGGAATCACACGATTTCCAGTCTCTTGCCCTTACCTTTAAAAGAGTTTCCAATATAATAAAAGGCCAGAAGGAGCCTCTAAAAGTAGATGAGTCCATGTTTAAAGAAAGCTGTGAAACGGATCTTTGGAAGGCCTCTCAGGAACTTGAAAAAGAGATCCGCGAGTTTATGGAAAAGAGGGACTATTTCAATGCACTAAATGTCCTGGCCAAGCTCAAGGGACCGGTAGACGCATTTTTTGATGGTGTGGAGGTCTTGACAAAGGAAGATCCAGGGCTGAGAGATAACCGGGTAGCCTTATTGCAACACCTTGCAGAACTCTTTTTGACCATGGCAGATTTTTCCAAGTTTTCTATTTAGTAGATCATTTATAGATTAATATTCTACTATTCGTATCATCTTCCGGGTTTTTTCATAAGGACGTACAGATCTCCTTCATGCTGCATATGGCCGGCTGCTAACTCGGCATATTTATCATTTCCCCAGAAGATGTCCGCTCTGCCCGCGCCCTTTATGGCTCCACCAGTATCCTGATTTACGGTAAAACGGGAGAACGCTGCCCATCCGACTATCTCTCCATTATGTTCTATTACAGGTTTCTCGGATGATATAAAACAAAGGGCTCCTTTGGGGAAAAGTCCCGAATCCAGTGCAATAGATCTCCCGGCGGTGAGAGGAACGCGGATATTGCCTAGAGGGCCATTATCCAGAGTCCTGAAGAACACATAAGAGGGGTTATGATTCAGCACTTCCTCAATAACTTCAGGGTGTTTTCTGAAAAAATCGCGGATGCCCTGCATTGACATCCCCTCATTACCCATATAACCCTTATCAATCATGTATCTCCCTATGCTGTGATAGGGCCTCCCGTTTGATGCCAGGTAGCCTACGGTGATCCTGTTTCCATCCGGCAAGTTTAGACGGCCTGAACCCTGGATATGCAGAAAGGCGACATCAACAGAATCTTTTAACCAGGCTATCTCCAGGTTTCTCCCCTCCAAAGCCTTTCCTGTTTCTATCTGTTTTCGGGAATAATATGGCAGTACCTTGTTGCCTTCTATCCTTGCTGTAATACTTTGCCCCTGGAATCTTTCGCTGAAAGGGGATAGATCTATTTTAATCAGATCACCGGGGAGGGTGTATATTGGATACTTGAAGACTTTGTCAGGGGTAAGCCTTGCTTCGTATATGGGTTCAAAATAACCGGTAAACAGGATACTCCTGTTGCCGACCCGGCCTGCAGCCCGATAGACATTGAAATTCTCTTTGATTTCTCTATTCAATTCCTCAGAGCCACGGATGCCTAGGATAAGTTCTAAAAAGGCTTCCTGACTTTCACGTACCTGCCGGCAGGTGAATTTGTGGGGACCGTAGAAAAAGACGTGTTCCGGATCAAGTCTGTCCAGATATTGGAAATTCCTCTCTATCGCAGTGGCAAGGGAGCCGAAATCCATGTCATCATTGAATTCGGGATAGAAGTACTTGATCGGTATTAGGGCCTGTTCAGGCACTTGGGGGGCCTCTTCAAGGGGGCGGTAACAAGCCCATAAGCCGACGATGAATATAAAAAAGATTATGATTAACAAGACATGGGCAATCTTTTGTGATATATCCGGATCACTTTTTTCCATGATTTATTGTCTTTTAGGGGAATTATACCTATATGTCTTGGGAAGCTTGTATATGTTCAATAATCTCCGATTAGAATATAGCATGATAGATAGTATAGGCAAAGTCTTTACCGAAATGCATTGACTTTTATTATATTCTTATAGCATACAAAGAGACAATTATCGAGACAAAAGACATAAAGATTTAGTTTCATCCGGTTAAGGAGTACGTAAAGAAGTAAAAGATTAAACCTTATCCTCCTTCGCAGAAGACCACGTGCTTGCCCGTGGGGCTCCATTATAAGTAGCTTAATGGCCCATGGGGCTCTCTTTTAAGGGACGAAAACATTAACAGCATGCTAACTACGTAAGGTGCCACCCAGGCGGGCGGAATACTTATGAGATAACACAAAATTCTCGAGTCCGGCCAAGTCTGGAAAAGGCTACCCGCCCGCCTCGTCTTGTTTTGTGCAGGGTCATAGCACATAAACGAGTTCGCCGCTTAAAAGAGAACCCCATGGCCCATGTAACGCAAAGTATCTAGATATAATTAGCTACCGTACTGATTAAGCGGATGAACCAAAATTTAGACAATAGGGTTGTTTCGCGGATGTCAGGCCGAGTGGAAGGGCCAATCAATCCTCACCGGGTTGAATACGTATGTGGTATATATACCACACTGACTGATATCACCGCAAAAGGGGATCCTGCAATTCAAGGATGAATTAGCAAAAACAAAAGCAAAAACAGATACATGGCTATTCACTTTGACTTTAACCGTAATGGCACGTTAATTGCAGGAATGAGGGTGCTATTTAATTCAATTCAATTAGTTTAAACAGGGGCATGATGTGGATTATAAACAACGTACGGTTCGAGATAATATAAGTTGTACAGGAATTGGGCTGCATAGCGGGAAAAAGGTAAGGCTAACCATTAAACCGGCCCCGCCTGACAGCGGGATTAAATTTCTAAGGAAGGACTTACCCGGACGTCGAGCAATAAAGGTCCGGTTTGAAAACGTGGTGGATACTAACATGTCTACCACCATAGGGAATAATAACGGGAACAAGGTCTCAACAATAGAGCATTTAATGGCCGCCTTTTTCGGTTTCGGAATTGATAACGCCCTAGTGGAGGTCGACGGCCCCGAGGTTCCTATTATGGACGGGAGTTCGGCCCCCTTTATCTTCCTTTTGAAAAGTGTCGGTATTAGAGAACAAAAGAACCCCAAAGAGTTTATTGTAATAAAGAGGACATTTAAGATTCAGGAAGGTAATAGATCAATCATCGTAAAGCCGTCAAAACAGCTTAAGATATCCTTTACAGTGGATTTTCGGCACCCGCTGATAAATACTCAAAGATATAACCTGCGCTTTTCCGGTAAGAGTTTTATTGATGAGATAAGCAGGGCCCGCACCTTCGGTTTTTTGAAAGATATTCAGGCCTTAAGGGAGGCAGGGTTAGCCAGGGGAGGATCCTTGGACAATGCCATTGTTATCGATGGTTTTAGGGTGCTGAATGAGGATGGCCTTAGGTACAAAGACGAATTTGTAAGACATAAGATTCTGGATTTTATAGGGGACCTTGCGGTTATAGGTTCACCGGTTATCGGACATTTTTATGTACAGAAGTCGGGGCATTCACTCAATCAGTCCATGTTAAAGAAACTGACCGCCAGCAAGAGGTACTGGAAGAGATTGACCGTGGAAAGCCTGGAAGACGGGGTCGAAGCCAGTGTGAAAATCCCGGTATTTGGATCGCCGGAATCTGTTGCTGCCTAATTAGAGTCTTATTATACCTAAAAATATATATCTTTTCATTCAGTTGGGTCACAGATGACTCCTGATGGTGAATCAGGGGTGTGATTACTATTGCATTTATCTCTTCCCTCGGATATCATACCTTATAAAAATATCGATATATACCAACAAGTTCCGGTAGGGCCCCAAGCCGCCTGAACCTTCCAGGGATCCAAAATATCAGGAAAAGATGAAAAGTTATCAGGAGAACAATATCAAGGATCTTAAAAGGCAACGAAGAGAGCGTGTTATCATAGCATGCCTCATCGTCGTTGTCTTTTTCCTGTCCTATCTGGGTTTCAAGATCTATGACCTAGGTGTGGATCTTCCCATATCAAACAGTATTCTTGTTTTCGCACTTATTAACATCAATGTTATTTTGCTCCTGCTTCTGCTTTTCCTGACCATGAGGAATCTGGTCAAGCTGATTTTTGAAAGAAAAAGAAAGATTATGGGGGCAAGGCTCAGGACCAAGCTGGTAGTGGCCTTTATAACACTCTCCTTGCTGCCGACGATAATCCTTTTCTTTGTCTCTGTTCAGTTTATTTCCGTGTCTATTGAATACTGGTATAATCTTCCCATTGAGAGATCACTGAGGAATTCTGTGGAAGTGGGAGAGGACTATTATCAATATATTAATGATGAGATTATTTCCTTTGGCAACAATCTCAGCCAGCTGATAACGTATCACGGTTATATGCTGGTTTCCAGGACAGAGGATCTGGAGAAGTTCATCAACGAAAAACGTTCGGAATACAACCTTACCTCAATAAAGGTCTTTTCTCGATCAATGGAGTTAAGGGCCTCCGCAATGGATGACAGTACAGAATTGTCTCCCTTCAAAAACCCACCTGAAACTTCCCTGTGGGAGAGTTTTGAGAAAGGCACGGATGTTCAGGATATTCAGTCCTCGGCCCAGGGAGAACTGGTGAGTGTAATTGTACCTATATTTTCAAGGACCGAGTCCAAGGCGGTGGTAGGTTTTATTGTTTTGTCAAAATTTATTCCCGAGGTTTTTGTCAGCAGGGTAGACGGCATATCAAGAGGGCTGGAGGAGTACAGACAGTTTAAAATACTGAAAAGGCCCATAAAGATAAACCATATGATTACGTTATCCATTGTAACCCTTCTCATTATCTTTACTTCCGTGTGGTTCGGTTTTTTCCTTTCGAAAGGCATCACTGTTCCGATTCAGGAACTGGCCGAAGGGACCGAACGAATTGCTTCGGGTGATTATGACTTTTTTATCGATCTGGGGGCGCCCGACGAGATAGGTGTACTGGTAAATTCTTTTAACAGAATGACCCTCGATCTCAAAAACAGCAAAAAACAGCTGGAGGCAACAAATGAGGAATTGATAAGGCGGAATGCGGAGATAGAACAAAGGCGCCTTTATATGGAGATTGTCCTGGCAAATGTTGGAGCGGGTGTAGTCTCCACCGATATGGAAGGAAAGATCCTGACTATCAACAAATCAGCGCAGGAGATGTTGAATATAAAGGCTGAAAATATTATCGGTAAAGATTATAAGGATATATTGAATCGGGAACAAATCAAGGTAATCAATGATTTTGTCGGGGGTAGGACCCTTCTCCGGAAAGGTTTTATGCAAAAGCAGATAAACCTGTCGGTCGGGAACAGGAATCTAACATTGCTGTTTTCCATCAATATGCTGCGTGATGATCAGGGGAAATATTCCGGACTGGTGGCGGTGTTTGAGGATCTCACAGAAATCGAGAAGGCACAAAGGATGGCCGCATGGCGGGAGGTGGCAAGACGTATTGCCCATGAAGTAAAGAATCCCCTTACACCCATTCAGCTCTCTGCTCAGAGGCTTAAAAAGAGATACGGGAACATGGTGAGTAAGTTTGACGGCAAGGTCTTTGAGGAATGTACGGATATGATAATCAATCAGGTCGAAGGATTAAGGCGTCTGGTAAACGAATTTTCCATCTATGCCCGGATGCCGGCATCAAGTCCGGCACTGGAGGATATAAACCAAATTATAAAGGAAGCGGTAGGCCTCTATGAGGAGACACAGAATAATGTTAAAGTGATCTTTCACGACACAGACAAATTGCCGCTGTTTAGAGTGGATAAAGAGCAGATTAAAAGAGTGATGATTAACCTGTTAGACAATGCAATAGCTGCGATAGACAAGCCGGATGGAGAGATTGTGGTGGATCTCAGCCATGATAAGGAAAATGAGACAGTGAGGATAGTGGTTGCCGATAATGGAAAGGGTATACCTCCCTATGCGAAGACAAGGCTTTTCGAACCCTATTTTTCAACCAAAAAGCACGGAACCGGGCTGGGCCTGGCTATAGTAAATACGATTGTACATGATCATAACGGGTTTATTGAGGTCCAGGACAATCAGCCTCGCGGGACAAGGTTTATTATAGAACTCCCGGTAAATGTGTGATGAGAGAGAATCATAGCTCCTTGAAAAAGGATTTCACACCCGAGGGTTAATGGAATAATATTATGCCGAAATTCTCTTTTCTCTATGATTTTGCCTGGAGCCTCTTTTTAATATTTTCCCTCCCCATATTTTTTCTATCAAGAGACAAGTGGTTTTATGAGAAATTGGCCGTGAAATTACCCCCTGTACCGACCGGGAGAAAAAATATTTGGATTCACGCCCTCTCAGTGGGTGAAGTAATGTCCGCCATACCGCTTGTGGATGGAATCAGAAAGCAATACCCTTCAAGAACCATCGTTTTTACGGTGAAAACAGAACATGGGATGAAGATTGCCCGTGAAAAACTCGGAAGTAAGGTGGATATCTTGCTTCCCATGCCATTGGATTGTTGGTGGTCGATAAGGAGAGTTGTGAATTATGTCCGTCCTTCCATTCTGTTGCTGGTGGAAAGCGATATCTGGCCCGGGCTTCTTTCTTTTCTTAAAAAGAGGGGTGTAAAAGCCATCTTGATAAACGGACGTATCTCTCCACGCACCTTCAGGGCTTATAGACGTTTTTGGTTTTTGTCCCGGAGAATGTTGGATTACTTGGACATGTGCTTGATGCAATCGGAGCAGGACAAGGTAATGTTACTTAAGATAGGCATGAAGAGCAACAAGTTGGCTGCTGTCGGGAATATCAAGTTTGACATGGAATGGAAACCGATGGATGAAAAGGAGCGCGGCTATTGGTTGGAACGACTTCGCCTAAAAACAGGAAGCAGGATTTGGGTTGCCGGAAGCACGCATGAAGGGGAAGAAGGGGTTCTTCTGGAGGCATTCAAAATGCTGAAAGATATTTTTCCAGATCTTATTCTTATTATTGTGCCCAGAAAGACCACAAGGTCCGGGGATGTATACGGGTTGAGTGTGGGAATGGGCCTTGAGACAGTACTGTTGAGCGATCTGGAGGCAGATGGTAAGCCTCCGTATCAGGTCCTGATTCTGGATACCATGGGAGAACTAAGTCGCGTTTACGGCCTGGGGGACATAAGTTTCGTGGGTGGGAGCATGGTACCGGTGGGGGGCCATAATCTTCTGGAACCTGCCAGTTTCGGCTGCCCTGTTCTTTTCGGGAAGTACACCTATAATTTTCACCTTATGTCTCAGCTCTTGATTAAGGCCGGTGGGGGCCAGAGAGTATATGGGGCGGAGGAGCTTTTTGTCATGGTCCGTCGGCTCCTTTCCGATCCATCGGTTTTAGACCAAATGGGGGCAAGGGCAAAAGAGTTTGTGGAAAAGCACAAGGGAGCTGTGGAACGGGTTATGGAATATATCGGGGATTACATTGAGACTGCCTGACTGGACATGCATCCATGAAGAAAGACGATTTCATGGCGGCACGCCTTTTCTAGCCATGCTCTCTTTTTTGTATGGATTGGGGGTAAGGCTAAGGATTTTCGCATTCAGAAAGAGAAGGAAGAAAGAGCTGCCAGGGTTTGTGGTAAGCATAGGGAACCTGACAACAGGGGGGACGGGCAAAACACCCGCGACTATAATGATGGCGCAATGGGCCCTGGACAAGGGTTACCGCGCGGCGGTGCTGTCAAGAGGTTATGGAGGAAATTACCAAAAAAAAGTCTTAGTCTTATCCGATATGCATAATATTAAGGCAGGACCGGCTACAGCAGGTGACGAACCCTGTCTCATAGCCCGCAGGTTGAGATCTGTCCCGGTAATTATCTCTCGGAACCGTTATTTGGCAGGGTTGAAGGCCCATGAAGATTTCGGCACTGATTTTTTTATACTTGACGATGGCTTCCAGCATCTGATGTTAAAAAGGGACCTGAACCTCCTTTTGATCGAGGCATCGGAAAAACCGTTCGGTAACGGACATCTCTTGCCGTGGGGCCCCCTTCGGGAGCCTGTTAAACAAGCAAAGCGGGCAGATGCTGCTATATTCACGAGATCCGGATCCGGGCCCCTGAGATATGGATTGGAGAACAGGCTAAGAAGAATAGTGCAGGGAAAACCCCTTTTCAGGGCCGAACATATCCCTAAAAAGGTTGTTTTCCCCGTTAAAGGTACAGACAATTCACCGGCGTTTTTACAAGGGAAAAGGGTAATAGCCTTTGCGGGTATCGCCAGACCTAAGGCGTTTGAGGACACTCTGATAAAGCTGGGAGCCGATCTGTTATCATTCAGTGGATTCAGGGATCATCATGTGTACAGGCGGCGTGAATTGGACGCTCTAATGGCTGAAAAAGAGAAGAGGGGCGCAGAATTTCTGATAACTACCGAAAAAGACTGGGTGAAGTTGGAAGATGTCCACTTCGAATTTCCCGATCTAGCCTACCTGGTGATAGATTTTTCCCTGTTGCCCGGGGAGGAAAGATTTTTTAATATGGTCAGCGACAGGGTGGAGAAAAGGTTGATGTCATGAAAAGATTTATAACAAGAAAGATCCTGAGGGTATCCCATTGCTACGTGTTCTAATAATAAAATTAAGCGCTTTTGGAGATATCATCCATTCATTGTCGGTTATGGACTGTTTCAGGGAATACTCTGAACAGTATAACAGGAAGGTTGAAGTACACTGGCTGGTAGAGAAGGAGTGGAGCCCTATCCTCAAAAACTGTCCGGATGTGAATAACATTATAGTTATAAACACCAAGGACTGGAGGAGGTCTCTTTTGAGTTGGAAGACCTGGAAGGAGATATCAGACTTTTTGTCCATCCTGAGAATGAACAAATACGATATGGTGATTGATATTAACGGCCTGCTCAGGAGTTCGATTCTCGCTCGTATGGCCAGAACAGATCGGCGAGTCGGTTTTTCAAGGGATTCCCGGTTCTGCAAGGAAAAGCACAGCGTTCTTTTTTTAGACAGGACCTTCTTCGTTTCCTCCGGGCATGTGGTTGATCAGACGGTTGGCTTGCTCGAAAAGGTACTTGATGTGAAGATAGAAAGAGATATCTCTCCATCCCTTCCCCTTAGTGAGAGTGCCTTAGGCGAAGCCAGGGAAATCCTTGCTCACAAAGGCCTGATTCCGGGAGATTTTGCCGTTATTGCGGCGGGTGGAGGATGGGAAACAAAATTGCTGAAGGAGGGACTTATTGCTCGATTGTGTAATTGCGTAAGCCATAACGGACTTAAGCCGGTGGTTTCGTGGGCGGGAGAATATGAAAAGGAAAGGGCTGAACGGATTTCAAACCTGGCCGAGAGCCATGTGTTCCAGATAGGAGATCTGCCTGTTGATGTTTTTATAGAATTGTTGAGGTTGTCTCGTCTCGTAATAGGTCCGGATACGGGGACGGTGCATGCGGCCAGTGCTGTGGAGACCCCGACCGTCTCATATTACGCCCCTTCTTCAGCAGAGTACTCAGGACCCAGGCGAAGCACGGACAAGGTTGTACAAATTTCACCTTACTGTGGTCCGTGTTTTAAAAGGAAATGTGAAAAAGGACTTTGCAATAATGTTGACATCGGGCCGGTGCTGGATGAGATTAATGACCAGTTAAGGAGTAAAATAATTCCAAAGGTGGTACATAAAGATAAAACAGAAAAGGAGCGGCGTTATGGCAATAAGTAAAGAGTTGCTGGATATTCTGGCGTGTCCTAAGTGCAAGGGGGATATCTACCTAAACGAGAAGGGGGATGGGTTGATATGCGATAACTGTAAACTTGTGTACGAGATCAAGGACGACATTCCCATTATGCTGATCGAAGAAGCCAAACCCCTTCAGGATTAAGGCTATAAGAGAAAAATCGTTAAACTCTCGGGGAAAACATGAAACGGATTAGTTTAATACCAATATGTCTCCTTATTATTCTTACCGGATATGAATATGACATCTCCATTTCGTATGGACAACCCGCAATCGAAGGTTTTGACGGCGCATTCTTTAAGAGCTTGGAAGAATCCAGTTCAATACCCGGATACGGACAGGCAACGGAAGAAAAGATCTATGAAGCACTTTTTTCTGATCTCTTTAAAGAAATAAGGAAGCCTAATTTTTATCTGGCAAACACAACTGAGGATCGGTGGTTTGCTGAAAACCCATATAAAGAGGAAGAATGGAAAGAGTGGTTAAAGGATTTGGGAGATATATCAATCGAACTTGTTCAAGAGCTTTATAGCGTAAATAAAACGCACAGCACTGTGAATTGGAACTGCACAACCCTTGATCCCGTTTTTTTGCCGGAAGAATATAGCCTTAATTCAATCCAAAAGAACAGAGACGAGTTTTGCCTGGTTGAAAAAGGGAAAGGGAATGTTAATGTATATACCCGTATGGGCCAACAATATCGTTCCTACTACACTGTTTCAAAAGTTGCGTTTTCTAAAGATCGCAGATATGCCCTGGTGAAGTACTCTAAACATTGTGCACCCTCAAGTGATGGAGAGTTTTTTGCTTCCTTTGAGTTTAAGGAGAACAAGTGGCAGCTTTTTGGTTACAAAGAGTTATAAACATACTGGAACAAGTATTCTGCGGGGAGAACTCTTCTGGGATTGCCCCTTCCGGCCAATGGGCAACGAGATCTTATGTCCCTGAAAGGACCCGCCGTCTGCCAAATATTACAGCTATGATGCCTAAAAACATGCAGATCGCAACAATCCCTAGGGCAGAAGCCGGACCGATGGATAAAACGAGCCAGGATATCCCTACCACGGGCAACAGACCGCAGCGAACCGCAATGCGAAGCATATCATGGCTTTGTATATGATGGGCTAGGGGTGGTGAATATTTATAATAGATATTAAGGAGAGTCTTGCCCGGAGTATTGGTGGCCAGGAATCGGTCTCTAAAATCGCGAAGTATTTTGACGTGGGGCTCCAGAACGGATCCGTATGCAGCCGTGGCTATAAAACATCCTGATGAGTCATCTCCTGTAGTTGCGTAGGCCTCGTTGGAATCATCCGAATACCCGACATGGTTTTGGGCGGCCACCATGTAATAATAATTAGATTCGCCTACAAGGCCCTTTTCCGTGTAGGTTGTCGTGTTTTCATCCAAAATGGCTATTTGGGTATATCTCCCGTAAATATAGTGCTTTCTCATGATCCTAAAAATCAGCTCATCGTCGGAGTTGTCATCCCAGGTCAGGCTGATTTCATAGGTGCCTTTCCGGGTGGCCTTGAGATTGGAGGGCGGGTTGGGAGTCTTTCCACCGATGAAGTTACCAAAAGCAACAGGCGTATCTCCAACAGCTATAGTCTCCATTACAGTATTAGTGAATTCGCCGTCATCGTCGTAAATATCAATAACAGAGACAGTGCCCGCCAGCTGGTTTACGACATACACAATTTCCCCGGAATCGGTTACTGATACGCCGTAAGGGCCGTCTCCCACGTCGATGGTTTGTATGACTTCATAGTTGTCAAGCGCTATAACGGAAACCGTATCGTCTGCGTAGTTTGTGACATAGGCATATGCTACGTTCGGGGTCACGGCCACGCAGCGGGGGTCATTGCCTATAGCGATAGGCTGGGAAAGACCGTATGGGCCCTGGTCGTCATCATCGGGGTCATAATCGGCCCAGTCGAAGTAGTCGCCTTGATTGTATACCTCATAGGCGGATAATATCGATAATGTATTATTGCCGTTATTGACTACGAATATATAGTATCCTTCAGGGCATACTGTCACACCGTACGGTTTATCAAAGGCAATGTCTTCATCAGGATCATCAAGGTACTTAATATAGTGATGATTGGAAAGGGCGACAAACAATTCAGGGGTATGTGTGGAAATGACGGATAATGAGTCATCCGAATTATTCGTGACATAGATATAGTTTCCATCCGGACTAATGGCTACTCCTATAGGTCCTGCCCCGATGTCCAAAGCTGTCTGGCTGTTATCAGAAGCGTTTATGATGGACAGCGTGTTGGCTGAATGGTTTGCGACATATACATATGAATCGTCGGATGCTACCGCAAGGCCACGGGGGGAATGCCCGGCATCCAGTGTCCGGATTAGGCTGTTATCTGACATGCTTATGACTGAAACGGTGTTGTCCGAGGAGTTGGACAAGAAAGAATATTCCTTTCCCAGAGCCACGCCATATGGGCCGGTCCCGACATTGACTGTGCCTTGGTGCGAACTGTCTCGGACTTTGATAATGGACACGTTATTATCGCCGCTGTTCGGGATATAGGCAAAGGCAGCCCCCTGACACTCCTTTGATATAGATAACTGCCATAATAACGCCGGAATCAGAATAAAAAGGATTTGGATTGATCGACCAGATATCATTTTATGCAAGCACCCTTTTCCATTTAAAGAGAATTAATAAAGTAATCTTTTCTACAATTCCCGTCATAATAATGCAAGTTGTTGTTTTAAGCAACCATATTACGGGATATTTTGAAAGATAACCGGGAGATTTAATCCGGGCTCCGAACGGACGTTGAGCAAGGGAACACTCACGGACACCGTCTTTCCAGGGGCGTTATTCCTGGGCCGAGGCCTGTCGTGGGGGGCAGCATCTCCGAGGGGCATGAACACCGAACTAAAAAAGAATGTAAGTATTAAGGTCGAGGTGATTGTCTTTTTTATTTATATCAAAGTTTTTGTTGTTTTTATAGAAGAAACTGGTTGTTTCATCCGGTTAATGAGTACGCTAGTTAATGATATCTAAGTATTTTGCGCTATATGGCCCATGGGCCATTAAGGTACTTATAATGGAGCCTCACGGGTAAACCCGTGGTCCCATTAAAATACCCGTCTTTCCATCCTCCGTAGCCCGTCCTCCGCAGTGGCCTGCTACGGAGGATGGACAGGCTACTGCGGAGGACGGGCGCCTCCGGCTACGACGCGGTTATCCGCCTGAACTGGGGGCGACATCGCGCCGTAGCAAGCCATCATTTGCGCATTCAACCACGGGCAAGCACGTTGTCTTCTGCGAAGGCGGATAAGGTTTAATCCTTTACTTCTTTACCTACTCATTAACCGGATGAACCAACTGCTTTTAATAGCATGCCTATTCTGGTTGTCGGTAGGCAGTTGGATATAGGTTTTCAGATAATCAGGGTAGATCATCTGATTCCGCTTCTTTTCTTTCATGTACCCGAATTAATTATATTTTTGCTTTTGGCAACAGGTAACTGGCCACGAACAACGGACCGTACACCGGTTTTGGTGCTTATAGCTTTATTATTGTATTATAAGACGTCGGGGTTCCAGAAAGGTTACAGATTATTCATCTGGATGGTTTATATGTAACCTTTTCAATATGGATAGCGACTTAAACCCATAAGGACCAAAGAGAAATTGGGTAATTATAGTTGAGAAAGGGGGATTATATAACGTATTGAAATAAGCCGCTTATGCGAATATGTTGTTTTTGAGATTGTATCTGGGCAAAAGAGGGTCGTTTCGGGAAATACGGTCAATATAGCGGGGATACTTTTTGCTGAGAGTGAATCGGATAGCGGTACTGTCCTGTGATAGAATTACTGAGGAACAGTAAATCCAGGATTGCTGAGATACATAATGACCGATATAATCATTGTCTATTGCCGAGCTTTTTTGATATAAAGTACCTGACGAATAAAGAATCTTAGTTAAGCCGGCCCGAATGCCAAATGCGGAATGAAAATCTTAGAGTCAGCGATACAGAAATTATTCAACAGGTCCTCAGCGGAGACACCAACGCGTTTGAATCTCTACTGACAAGGTATAAGGGGCTTGTCTCAAATATCGTAAAAAGACATGTACCTTTTAGCGAAGCGGAGGAGGTGGCCCAGAATTCCTTCATTAGGGTATTTGAGGCCCTTTCCACATATAAAGGTGAAGGAGAATTCAAACAATGGCTTTCCGCGATTACACTGAGATCGTGTTATGATTACTGGCGAAAGGCATACAGGTCCAGAGAAATTCCCATGTGTTCCCTCACCGAGAGACACCGGGAGTGGTTGGAAGGAGTTATATCGGACCAATCGGAATCCGTGCTTCAAAAGAAAGGATTGCAAAGGGAGGCAGGGGAGCTTTTGGACTGGGCCTTGGCAAAACTCTCACCCAAAGACCGAATGGTTGTTGAGCTGGTTTATTTAGAAGGGCTGACAGCTAAAGAGGCAGGTGCTCTGTTGGGCTGGACGCTCTCAAACGTAAAGGTCAGGGTATTTCGTTCCCGGAAAAGGCTTCAAAGGATCCTGGCGGAGGTTATAAAAAGGTAGCCGGAGGAAGATATGAAATCCATTAAAAGAAAAAATATTGCCAGAATAATGGCGGCCTTTGTTCCAGCTTATTATGCAAGGGAAAAAGCTGAGGTGAGCGATATGTGGTGGAAGGCCGGAGTGATGGGGCATATTCGAAACTTGACCCCTTTTTATTCTGAAGCAGGCTATTTTTTTGAGCTTTTCCAGCAATTCCTATGGCGGCTTGCTCCCGTGGCATGCGTATTGGCTGTGGCTTTGACATTTACCATAGTCAAGATGGATTTTTTCCCCGATTATGAGCTCGCCAAGATATTTGTAAGCGATCCGAAAGACTTTATGTTGCTGGCCATGAATAATTGATAGTGGGGTATTTATGGATAAATTAAAACTTGCCGCCGGAGTCAGTATTCTCTTAATTGTAGGGGCATTAGCGGGGTCCCTGGGGACCGTTGTCTATTATAAGAAGCGGGTGGAAAAATTTGAAGCCGGAGGCCCTCCGGTATCTGAAAGGGTCCAGATAGTGTCAGGGAGGTTTTCAGATGACCTTAATTTAACGAATGATCAAAGGGCCGAAATTGAAAAGATCGTGAGGGAATCCCAGGAAAAGATTTTTTCCCTCGGCCGTAGGGTCTTCCCTGAAATAGAGGAGATCAACAAACAGACCTTTGAATCTATAAGGGATAGACTGACTGATGAGCAAAAAGATAAATTGGATAAACTGGTTCAGAGGATGAAGGATATCCGGGACAGATTTCCAAGAGGACAAGCGCATTCTCAAAGGGCCCCTGAACAACAAGGTCGTCCAAAGGATGTCCCCGAGCAGATGCCTCCACGGTGGATACCCGAGCATTCCCCTGTCCCGGGGTCACCCGACGTAAAGCCTTTCCAGAAAGATTATAGATGGTTTATTGACCCCTTGAAAGACTGTTTGGATCTTTCACAGGAACAGGAAGAAAGGATAAGAACCTTAATGGAGGAGAATGAAGAGGAAAGGAGGAAATGCCTGGAAAAATACAGGGGTGATTTGGCTGAGACAAAAAAGACCTTTGAAGAGGGCCTCTCCAGTATCCTTACTGCGGAACAGTTGGAAAGATATAGGGCAGTTAAGGAAAAGTGACAAAAGTGACAAAAGGGGACGCTCTTTAATAATTTAATTGACATTGTAGGATGGCGATATTAAAAAAGAAATATGCCTAGAACAGCACGACTTGATGCTCCAGGTGTTCTACACCATGTCATGATTCGGGGGATAGAACGCAGGAAGATATTCCGAAACGATAAAGATCGTGAGGATCTTATCGAACGACTTGAGAACCTATGTAATACAACGCAGACAACCTGTTATGCGTGGGCGTTCATGTCTAATCACGCACATTTTCTTTTTCGTACCGGAACGGTGCCGTTATCCAGACTCATGAGACGTTTGCTTACTGGTTATGTTATCAGATTTAACCGCCGACATAAACGTAGTGGTCAATTATTTCAGAACAGGTACAAATCTATAATCTGTCAGGAAGATGGGTATCTTAAAGAATTGGTCCGATATATTCATCTGAATCCTATTCGATCAGGAATTGTTCAAACGCTTGATGAATTGAAGAGCTATAAATATTGCGGGCATAGCACTTTAATGGGTAAAACGGAAAGTAAATGGCAGGATACTGATTACGTTCTCGGCTATTTTAGTAAAAGCAAGAGTAAAGCCAGGGAAGAATATGAATCCTTTGTTAAAGAAGGTTTTACCCAAGGCCGAAAGAAACAATTGACCGGTGGTGGATTAATCCGCAGTCTTGGTGGTTGGACTGAAGCCCGAGAAATTTTGAAGGGTGGTATTCATATTATGAGTGATGAGAGAATCCTGGGGGATTCTGATTTTGTTGATTCGGTCATTTCACAATCTGAGGAACACTATGAGCGAAGGCATAGACTTAGGCGGAAAGGATATGATCTGGATGGTATAGCCAAGAGGGTTTCGGAAGTACTAGGGATGAAACCGGATGAAGTTTTTTCAAAGGGGCGACAGGACAGAAAAGTAAAGGCGAGGAGTCTTTTATGTTTTTGGGCTTCCAGGGAATTGGGCCTGTCTCATACATCCCTGGCCAAAAAATTAGAGATGAGTTTAGCTGGTGTCGGATTTTCCGTTGAACGGGGAGAATCAATCGCAAAAGAGGGTAATTATTCTCTTGAAAGATAAGTTTTTAAATTATTAAAGAGCGTCCCACTACCCATAATGATAATTTCAGGAGATAGGTCCGGGTTTGAATTTCAAGGGGCCGTTTATAACAGGCCGGGCTACCCTTTTTGCCACTTCCTTTAGCATGCCTCCGAAAAGGATATCATGAAAGGGAAGCAGCGCGTACCAGTAAAAGACCCCGTAGAGCCCGCTGGGCCGGAATCTGGTGCCCAGCCGGAGTTCCGCCCCGGAATCGGATGAGATGATCTCAAAACCCAGAATCGCTTCTCCGGGCAGCTTCATCTCTGCCGCCAGGATCAGACGCCTGGGCGGGGAGATGTCCAGAACACGCCAGAAGTCAAGGGCGTCGCCGACCAGCAGGTTTTCGGGATGACGACGTCCCCGCCGCAGGCCGACGCCACCAGCCAGAGTATCCATCCAGCCCCTCAGTCGCCAAAGAAAATCCCCGTAATACCAGCCGTTATTACCGCCGATTCTGCTGATGACCGGCCATATCTCTTCAGGCGAAGCTGCAAGAACCACCCTGAATCCCCCCTGAAGCAGGGTGCCTCCTGCGTAGGGCGCGTCCCCCCAGCGGACCCACTCGGGAGGATTCAGATCACCGGCGTCCGTCCAGCGGGTCTCCACTATTTTTAGAGAGTCTTTTTGAATGCCCCGCCTGATGGCCTCTCGGCAGGGCATTAGATCCTGGGGGATTATCCGGGTGATTTGGTTGTTTTCAGCTATGGTCTCGTTTACAGCCCCCTTAAGAAGCGGTTCCACGATGCTTGAAGGGACCGGAAGAATAAGTTTGGCCAAAGAGATGGAAAGCATGTATCCCAAACGGGAGTTAGATAGAAACGGGGCAGAGATAAATACTGGTTTGCGCAGCCCTTTCTCCTCCACATAGAGTTCTATAAGGCTTCGATAATCGAGGATATCAGGACCCCCTATGTCAAATGTCCGGCCCGTTGTCTCCTCCTTCTCGAGACATCCGGCAAGGTATTTAAGGACGTTACGGATACATATCGGCTGGATCCTGGTTTTCAATATTCCTGCCGGTATAAGCATTACCGGCATGCGTTCGGCCAGGTAACGGAGTATCTCGAAGGAGGCGCTCCCGGAGCCCAGGATATGAGCGGAACGTAGAACAGTGACAGGTGTAGGACCTGTTTGAAGGATCTTCCCTACTTCGGCCCTGCTTTTCAGGTGGGTGCTCAGGTCCGCGGATTCTCTGCCTAGCCCGCCCAGGTATATGATTCGTTCCAGTCCAGCCCCGGCCGCGGCATCGGCAAAATTACGGGCCGCGAGGCGGTCCGCCTCGGCGAAATCTCTGTTTTCGGGGTTCATGGAATGGACCAGATAATAGGCCGCGGAACCTCCCTCAACAGCCTTTCTTAGGGATCCGGGGTCGTAGAGATCCGCCTGAACCAGCTCAAGACCGGGGTGGTTTGACCATCTCCTGCCCCGCAATTTCTTCATAGACCGGGCCATGGCCCGGACCCTGTAGCCGGATGAAAGCAGGAGGGGTACAAGACGGCCTCCCACATATCCCGTGGACCCTGTTACCAGAACTGGTTCGGTTCTCCTCAGCATATCTTCAGGTTTTATCAATGTGGATATGATTTTATATCCTATTTCCTTTATATATTCCAATAAATTCGGCCGGCGCGAGTTAGGAAGGAACTTTCAGGGGATAAACACAGGTTCCCGCAGGATGAGGCCTATCGCCCTTACGGCAACCAGGGCCAGTTCAGGGTGTGTAGCCTCGAGGGTTGCAACCTGTCGCAAGTGATCGGCTGTCCTGGTAATCATGGAGGCCATATCTCCTTCTCCGATGGGAACATAGTATAACAAGTCTTCCCAGGGAGTCCCCTTTGACCACAGGAAGAGGGCGGCCGCGGGCCAGTAAAGCACAGAGGGATTATCAAATCCCCTTGCCGCCTTTAACCTCCTGACATGTTCCATTCTGACAAGAAGCCTGTTGAAGGCATCTTCCATAGTTTTCAGGTCTTCACGGTCTCCTGTCCGCATCTCGACGTCCTGGTCCTTATCCCATACAAAAACGGCGATACAGCCTGCCATTACTTCAGGCCCGAGGTCCCGGAATCCACCCTTTCTTATGGCCTCAGCAATAAGAAGGGGCTGGTCAAGCCTTAGCTTGGAGGCCCATATCCCGTCGGAGGTAAGCCTGTCCTTTTCATCCACAAACCGTGTTTCCTTAAGAAATCTCAGGTGTCGTTTGAAACTCAGCCACAATCCACTGCTTGTCCCTCCCATGCTGTTGGAAAGCCATTTGAAGGTCTTCAGTATCCTGTGAAGATCTTTGTTCCGTTTGCCGTGGCAGTCACGAAAATGCTCGCAGTGCTCGCAGGGAAGACCCCTTTCTCTTTCTTCCACAGCCTTTATTTTTGCAGATTTATCGGCCTGTACAAGGGGGGCTGTATCCAGTGTTTTCAGACCTTCTCGGTCTATGGAGTCAAGCATAGTCTGCAGACTGCCCGTGGTGTATTTTTCCGGAATATCGAAGATATAATCATAGAGGCGGCTGATCTTGGTGAAGGGTACCTTTTTGAGGCGGATCTTTCCCTTGCGGAGACGGACCTTTTTATCAATATTATGTGAGGCACAGATGAGCCTTTCATGATCCGTGTACCAATAAAAAAGGATATGGATTCCCTTGTCCTTATGATGAAATAGTCTTCCTTTTTCTAAGAACGGCTTTAGGGATTCTATCCATTTTTTATCGGCTTCATCTCCGGCAAGCCTTCGCTTTTCTTTTCTCAGTTCGGACCTTTTTCGTATGTATTCAAGTATCTCATATGGGTCATTTGTATCACAAACAGCATTGGGAAGTGTTCTTTTGAGAGAGTCGATGAGATCATCCCACTGACTTTGAATGGGTGCTTCTGAACGAACGTGCTGAAAGGCGGCAAAGGACAGATCAAGCAAATTCTTTACTTCTTTGGGCCTGTGGGATAACAGCAGGTTCAAGGTCATAGAAAAATTGATGCGGATCTGACTTAAAAGGGGTTCGGGAGGAGAATACACCAGTTCATGAATCAGTTTTGGATCCTGATGGATCCCGGGAATGACCAGCGCAAAGCCTATATTATCCATACCGCGCCTGCCAGCCCTGCCTATCATCTGATGAAGGTCTGTTGCGGTAAGGTCGGTGAATTCATGACCGTCAAACCTGTCGCTCTGGACCAGGGCCACGGTCCTGGCGGGAAAGTTGACCCCCGCAGCGACGGTTGAGGTGGAAAAGATGGCCTCCAGGTAACCCTTGTTCATCATCTTTTCGATAAGGACCTTCCAGTAGGGGAGCTGACCCGCGTGATGGGATACCACCAGAGAGCGCAGCAGGGGATCCATTTGCCTATGATCCTTCAGGTGAGGGTATTCACGCAGGAATGAGCTTACCTCCGCCTTGAGATGCTCCTTTAATCCTTCCCGGCCTTCAGGCATAGTACACAGATCCAGTGCCCGGTCGCAGTCCATTCTTGATTTGAGGAAGAAGATGGCCGGCAAAAGATCGAATTTTCTGAGACAGGATATGATGTCGCCAAATTCTGTCTTTCCCCGACCCCGGAATCTTCCGTATATCGTGCGTGATTGGATAAATTTCTTCACCTTTGGTGCCAGGCCCTTTTTACCCGACAGGGGACTGATAAGGCCGTCGGGAAATAAAAAGAGGGTTTGTAATGGAACCGGTCTTTGGTGGGCACGTACTACGGCAAAAGGTGTCTTTCTGTTGTTCCTGAGCCATGAACACACCTCTTCGGCGTTTGATATGGTGGCAGATAAGAGCAGGAGTCTTACACGGGGGGGCAGGTAAATGAGGACCTCTTCCCATACCACGCCCCGATCCGGATCGCTCAGGTAATGGGCCTCGTCCAGTATAACCAGGTCGGAAGAAACGCTGGTTCCCTCATGCATGGCGTCGTAGAGCTGGTTTCGGAGTATCTCCGTGGTTCCCACGATAACAGGGGCATCGGGATTTTCCTTTCTTTCGCCGGTCAGGATCCCGCACGAAGGGGGCCCGAACTCATTGGAGAATTCCTGGTAAAGAGAATTGGAAAGGGCCTTGAGGGGGGAGGCGTACCAGATCCTTAATCCCTTTTGGAGGTACCTCTCTATTGCCCGTGAGGCTATCCATGTCTTACCGGCACCCGTGGGAGCGCTCACCAGTACGTCATTATCCTCTATCTTTTCAAGTGCCTCCAACTGAAAGGGATCCGGTGTAAAGGGTTCGGATTTGGGGACACCTATCTTTCCAAAGACATGTCTTAGGTCAGGATCAAGCCTGCAATCTTTATAAAGCCCTTTTCCCGATCTACCGGATTTCTTCAGGGGGGGCCTACTCTGTCTGGAGTAATGAGGTCTTCTGTTCTTCATCCAGTTTTTATTGTTGCGCCGATAATCTCATTTATCAAGGCAAAAGATATGATAGGGGCATATGAGGCTTCGGATATTTATCTCACCATAACCCTCGCATCGACCACCCAATATCCTTTCTCACGCTCCATTACCTTTACAGGGTTGAGGTCTAGCTCGGCGATCTGGGGGATATTATCCACCAAAGCCGAAAGTCTCAGCAATAAATCTTCAAGGGATCGGGTATCACTGGGAGGTGCACCCCGGAACCCTTCAAAGAGCTTTGACGTCTTGATAGAGCTTACCAGTTCGTGGGCATCCACGTCGGTGAGTGGATGTAATCTAACTGCTACGTCTTTCAATAATTCGGTATAGATGCCACCCAGGCCGAACATGATGATGGGCCCAAAAGAGGGGTCCTGGGTCACTCCTACGACCACCTCTACTTCCCCTGTAACCATGCGTTGCACCGTAACGCCCCACATCTCTGACTGGCGGCCCGTCTCAGCGAGCCTGGCTTTTATATCTTTGAAGGCCTTTTCCACCTCATCTTCGGAATTAAGGCCGAGGACCACTCCCCTGACATCTGTCTTGTGCACGATGGTGGAGGAGGCTAATTTAACAGCAACAGGAAAGCCCAATCTTGAGGCCGCAGCAGCAGCCTCAGTAGGTGTTTTTGCTGCCGCGGTCTCGGCTATGCGGATGCCGTAGCACTTAAGCAGATCAGCTGTCATCTGGGCTGAAAGCCATAGGGGCCTGTCAGCACTGCTGGTGAGGGCAGAGTCGATGATCTCTCGCGCCTTTTGCCGTTTGAGCCCCCGAATCTTGGGCATGGATCCCCTGGGCCTTTTCAGCCAGTCATTGTACTCAGCTGCCTTGGCTAGAGCGGAGACAGCCTCTTCGGGAAAGGCGTAACAGGGGATAAGTTTTCCAGTGGTTCCCAGCTTGATGTTGAAACCTCGTTGTCCCATAAAACAGGCTGACAGTGTCTTCTTTTTGCGCTGGAAAAGGGGGGCTACCTCCCGTATGGCGTCTTCTGCTCCTTTTGGATCGACGACAGTCGGAGGTATAAAGATGGTAAGCACAGCATCAAAACTGTTATCCTGGGCCAATATCTTGAGTACAGTCTTAAACTCATCCTCTGTGGCGCCGGCGGTGAGGTCCAGAGGATTACGGAAGGAAATGTCACGTTTCACCACAGACTTGAGTGCCTCGATCCTTTTATCGGATAGCTCCGGCAGTGTGAGCCCGTAATGCTCACAGGCATCAGCAGCGATTATACCCGGACCGCCTCCGTTGGTCAAGATAGCCAGCCTTTTTCCCGTGGGTACCGGCTGGTTTGAAAGGAGGGTGGCCATGTTAAAAAGCTCCTCGAGGGCATTGACCCTGATGATGCCAGCCTGGTAAAAGAGGGCGTCTGAGGCTATCTGTGGGGTGGCCAGCGCACCTGTGTGCGAGGATGCGGCACGCGAACCGGCAGTGCTACTGCCGCCCTTGACCGCAACGATGGGCTTACTGGCCGAGACCCTCCTGGCAATACGGCCGAATTTCCGGGGATTACCAAAGGATTCCAGGTAGAGCAGGATAACCTTTGTGGCCTTATCCTGTTCCCAATACTGCAGCATATCATTGGAGGAGATGTCGGCTCGGTTGCCTACGCTGACAAAGGTGGAAATGCCGATGTTTAGATTGTTGGCATACTCAAGGATGGAAAGACCCAATGCGCCGCTCTGGGAGAGAAAGGCTACATTGCCCGGGGGCGGATAAACCAGAGAGAAGCTGGCATTGAGATTTGTGGAGAGGTCGGTGTTGATAATACCCATACAGTTTGGGCCTACTATCCTCATACCGTGGCCCAGCGCGATCTCCCGGAGTTGTTGTTCCCGCTGTATTCCTTCCCCCCCTCTTTCCTTGAATCCGTCCGATATGACCACGATCCCGCGCACCCCTTTTCGTCCGCACTCGTCGGTTACTTTGACAACCAGGGGCGCTGGAACGGCGATCAACGCCAGATCGACATCACCGGGTACGTCAAGGACCGAAGGATAGGCCTTCACCGACATGACAGCCTCGGCATTGGGGTTTATGGGATAGACGACCCCGGAGAACCTGTTTTCCATAATGCACCGGAAGAGGAGCTGTCCAATGGTGCCCGGTTCCCGGGAGGCGCCGATCACCGCTACCGAACGGGGGTATAGGAGGGAATGGAGAGAGGCCACCGTTGCGATACGCTCCCGCTGTTCTTCTTTCTGAGTCACTAGCCTGGTCTTGGCTATGGGGAAAGTAACGCGGTACTCGTTTTCCTCTAACTTGCTGGTGAGATGGAAACCGTAGTCCTTAAAGACAGTCATCATCTCTTTGTTTTCTGCGAGCACGGAGGCCTCAAAGATGGAAATACCATTGTCCCGAGCGACGTTGGCAAGCCATTCCATAAGCTTGGTGGCGATGCCTTTTCCCTGATATGCGTCCTCAATGACAAAGGCGACTTCCGCCGAGGGCTTGTGGGGTATGCGGTAATACCGCCCGATAGCGATGATGTGACGCTGGCTATCTCGCAGCACCTCGGCCACAAAGGCAAAGGCATTGTCATAGTCCACTGAACAGAATCGAATAGCGTCTTCACGCCCCAGTTTCGGGACGGAATGGAACCGCAGGTATTTGGTGCGATCGCTGAGCCTCGAGATAAAGTCGAGCCACCGTTCAATGTCATCCCTCCTGATGGGTCGCAGCAAGATCCGCGAACCGTCCTTCAGGAGGACCTCGTTCTCATACTGTGCAGGATATGTTGCCTGACGTCCTTCAGCCATTGTTTAATCATCTCCTTGTTTGTTCAAAATATTATATAATATCATAGGATAAAAGTGAAGCCAATTCACAAAAAGTAAGTTTCATCCGGTTAATGAGTAGGTAAAGAAGTAAAGGATTAAACCTTATCCGCCTTCGCAGAAGACAACGTGCTTGCCCGTGGTTGAATGCGCAAATGATGGCTTGCTACGGCGCGATGTCGCCCCCAGTTCAGGCGGATAACCGCGTCGTAGCCGGAGGCGCCCGTCCTCCGCAGTAGCCTGTCCATCCTCCGTAGCAGGCCACTGCGGAGGACGGGCTACGGAGGATGGAAAGACGGGTATTTTAATGGGACCACGGGTTTACCCGTGGGGCTCCATTATAAGTACCTTAATGGCCCATGAAGCTCTCTCTTACACGGCGAAAATATTAACAGCATGCTAATTACGTAAGGTGACACCCAGGCGGGCGGAATACTTGTGAGATAATAGAACATCCTCGAGTGGGGCCAAGTCTAGAAAAGGCTACCCACCCGCCTCGTCTTGTTTTGTGCAGGGTCATTGCACATAAACGAGTTCGCCGCTTAAAAGAGAACCCCATGGGCCATATAGCGCAGAACATGTAGATATCATTAACTAGGGCACTCATTAACCGGATGAAGCAAAAGTATCTGTCAACCTGGATGTGTAGATACAGGGTAGACGCAAGAAAGTCAGTTAGGCCGGCGTGTTTGTTCCTCGAATGACTCAACTCTGAGAAGACTCATCCAGAGGTTGGAATTCTTCGTTACAGTTAGGACAATTCCCTTCATTTTCGTCAATCTCTGATTGAATGACTCGATAACCGCAGTTTTTACATTGCATCATTATTTGTGTATCCTTCGTTACTTTCTTATCATTCATTTTGACCTTGCTCCTTTCTCTTTAACCGTTATTATCTAAATGACATTATACAACAGCTGGATTTAAACCACCAACTCTGTGATGTTGAGCAAAAGGTTTCTTTGAGAATGTAAAGAGTTCGGGTTGAGAATCATTTGACCAATTCGGCCGCGACTATATCCATGTCTTTAAGGTTGTCTTTTAGCAGGTTGGCGAGGCTAATGCCTTTCAGTTCTGCGGCCAGTTCATCTAGTCTTGTTTCACAGCCCGTGCATATCTTCAGACCGTTGATATAGACCTTTTCCGAAACCTCCCTCGCGAAGAGCCGGGCCGCGGCCTCCATGAATTCAGGGCTCCTTTCCTTTGCTTTGTAATCAGCAGCCTTTTTGCAGAGGGACGCCCCTACTTCGCACCAGGTCATCATGTCGGCCAGAAGGAACATGACATACTGGGATTTGGTAAGCTTGGACCTTCTCGCAGCGAGGATGATATCGTTCATTATACGGATTGCCTTGGCAAGGTAGCCGGGCCCCTGGTGTTCCGGAAGTTTTACCACGGCGTCGGCCATAGCCGAATAATACTCCCCTTTTGAGCGTACTGTTTTCTGCAAACGGAACATTGCAATTAGCCTGCGTTGTATCTCGCTGGTCCCCTCGTATATAGTAGTGATCTTGATATCCCTCTTTATCTTCTCCACCTCATATTCCCTTATGTAACCGTAGCCTCCGAGGCCCTGTATGGCGTCGTTTGCCATGGCGTCCCCGGCCTCTGTGGCAAAATACTTTGCTATTGAACCCTCAATTTGCAGGTCCTTTTCACCCGAGTCCAGCCTGAACGCAACTTCCTCTATATACGCCCTGGCCGCCTCCAGCCGTACCGCGTTGGGGACCAAAAGCCTGTGTGTGTAGCCCTGTTTTTCCGCAAGGGTAGAGCCAAACTGTACTCTCTGCTTTGCGTAGGCAATAGTCTTTTCAAGGGCGGCCATGCCTCCCCCCAGTCCGAAGGTAGCAACCATAAGTCTGGTGTAGCCGAACACTTCATTGGATTGCTTCAGACCCTGCCCTTCAATGTCGCCTATAAGATTTTGTTTTGGGACAAAAAGATCCTCCAGGATCAGTGGGCAGGTATTGGAGGCCCTTATTCCGTGTTTGTCTTCATGTTTACCAGCGGAAAGCCCCTGTGCCCCGGCCTCGGCTATAAAAAAGGAAGGGCCGTCTGGGGCTTCGGCAAGTATGGTATATAGCTGGGCCACCCCGCCGTTTGTAATGAACTGTTTTTGCCCGGTTAGATTATATCCTATAATTCCTCCATTCTCATCCAGCACTCTTTCCGCCCTGGTCTTTAGGGCCTGCACGTTGGATCCGGCCTCCGGCTCGGTGATGCCGTATGCCACTATAAGGCCTTGTTCGGCTATCCTGGTTATAAACCTTTGCTTCTGTTCCGGGGTTGCTGCTACCCTGATAGGATCCATACCCAGGCATATGGCAAGAAAAGAGGTGGCAATGCCAAGATCCATCTTGGCCATCCTCTCGGAGACTATTGCAATATCCATGGCGCCGGCGCCTAGTCCGCCGTATTCTGCGGGTATAAAAATCAGGTGAAGGGCCACCTCAGGCCCCAGCATGAAGCGGATAAGTTCCGTGGGAAAGAGACCTTCCTGATCCATGGCAAGCTTGTTCTCAATAGTTATTTTCTCATTCTCCAGCTTGGATATGGTATCAAGGACCATGGAAAGGTCTTCGGGATCCATCCTTGTCTGTTCAGTCATTTAGACTCCCTCACAAAAGGATTGCTTTTATATCAGGTGGAATAGGCGGCAGTCTATTTAGCTTTAGGTCTTCCCCTGCGCTATCGACTATAGTCTAAATGTCCACAGCCTATGTTCCTGAATAGTGATAAAGATTGGTTCATCCGGTTAATGAGTACGTAAAGAAGAAAAAGATCAAACCTTATTACAGGTACCTTAATGGCCCATGGGGTTCTCTTTTAAGCGGCGAAGATATTAACAGCATGCTAACTACGTAAGGTGCCACCCAGGCGGGCGGAATACTTATGAGATAACACAAAATTCTCGAGTCCGGCCAAGTCTGGAAAAGGCTACCCGCCCGCCTCGTCTTGTTTTGTGCAGGGTCATTGCACATAAGCGAGTTCGCCTTTTAAAAGAGAACCCCATGGGCCATATAGAGCAAAGTATTTAGATATCATTAACTAGCGTACTCATTAACCGGATTAACTAAAAAATTCCCGGATGGAGATACTAAGCCGGGAAAGATCCTGTTGTCATAGAATCATGTCCCTAATCAGCTATTTTGCTTTGGCGATATTGAAAATAGGCGTCCCTTAGGGCGATATAGGGGTCAAAGGCGGCTTTTTTAAGATCTTCGTATTCATTAATGGTCAATGAAGTATCGTTGACTTTTTCAAGGCCCGTTACAGCCAACGAATACTTGGTCTCGATATCTATATAAAACACGGGATCCAGAAAATAATCTCCCACATCTCCTAAGGTATCCCGTGCGCTGGATGGGCCCAAGAAGGGCCAATTGATATAAAAGCCGTTCCCAAGGCCGTAGGACCCCAGGGTCTGTCCCATGTCTTCGTTATATTTTTTTATTTGGAGATGTTTTTCTGCCACATCAAAGAAGCCCGCCGCTCCCACCGTCGAATTCACTACAAACCGGCCCCATTCATAACCAGCGCCTTCAAACTTGGCCTGCAGAACACAATTAACAAAACGGAGCGGAAATTCCAGGTTGTAAAAGAAATTGTCCAGACTGGTCCTTACTGGTTCAGGGACAACAAACCTGTAACAGGAGGACACAGGCTTGAGAAACCAGAAATATAGCTTGTCGTTAAAACTAAAAAATATCCTGTTTATCGGCTCGAAGGGGTCCGATATGCCCTCGTAACCTTCCTCCAGTTCGTAATAATCCTCAAGGGCATCTGCATCATTGGCCCATTCAGGGGGCCCGGTCTCTTCTGCCAATAAGAAACCGGGACAATGGACCAAAAAAAATACGCCACAGATAAATAGAAAGCAGGCTTTTTTCATGAGTACTTTCTCCTATTCCCTTTCATCAACCTTTTTCTTCAAGCGTTTAACAAGTTCTTCATAGGAGGAACGAGCCAAAATACTGTTGAATTGACTCCTGTAGTTGTTTACAAGACTTACCCCTTCTATATAAACGTCATAAACCCACCATGTGCCGTTCTTCTTAATCATGCGATATTCAACCGGTGTCTGTGTGCCGGTTGATGTGATCAGATTTGTTAATACTCTACCATATGCTCCTTCAATCTTTTCATCCGTAAACTGGACGCTTACATCGGAATACTGCATGGTCTTGCCCATATAGGCGCCCTTAACCAAGCGGCCGAACAGGGATACAAACTCCCTTTTTTCCTGATCAGTCCTCTTGGCCCAGTGCCTTGCCAGGGCTCTCCTGGAAAATTCCTCCCAGTCAAAGACACTGTTCACCGTTTCCATAATCATCTGTTCCCTCTTTTGCCCCATCTCCGGGTCCAGCAAGGTGCTGTCGGAAAGAATGGATATGAGCTTGTCGGAGACGGCCCTAATCCTCTCGGTGGGTTCTCCCGCCATGACGGTTAAAGGGATGAATAAAAAGAGAGAGATTGAAGGGATTAATCTTTTAATAACATTGAATGACATAAAGAACCCCTTAATATGCTTTAATAGGATTCACCTATACCTCTCCAAAGGCATACTTGGAGATCAATTCCAGAATATCCACAGGCGGAATGGCATCCCTGATCCGGCCTCCCGGTTCAATTATGTTTTCAGACCCGCCCGGGGTCAGGGAAAGATATTTTTCACCAATAAGCCCCCTTGTTCTTATTGACGCGATTGTATCTTCCTGTAATTTTACATCATTTGGAAGTGACAGCACAACCCTGGCCTCATAATCTTCCACACTGATTGAAGACACCCGCCCTACATCCACACCAGCGATGGAGACCGATGAACCGGCTTGTAATCCCCCAATATCTGAAAACATCGCATAAACCTTATATCTGTCCCCGCCAAGGATCTCCATCTTTGCCAGCTTCACGGAGAGGTATCCGAGGCAGATGATACCGGCAAGGACAAATATTCCTACGGATAATTCAAGATCAAATTTCTTCATATTGACCTCCTGAATATATTTCTGTTCCCTTAAAGAAACACTATTTGAATGATATGGGTCCCTCGGTATCTCCGCTGACAAACTGCTTGACAAAGGGGTCCTCGGAGGCCAGTATCTCATCCGGCGTTCCCAGCGCTTTAATGACCCCTTCGTGCAGCATTGCGGCCTTATGCGCTATCTTAAATACCCTGTGTAGCTCATGGGTGACGAGGATTCCGGTAAATTTCATGCGTTCGTGCAAGTCCTCAATCAGATTCAATATGGCATGACCGATTATGGGATCCAAGCCGGTAGTCGGCTCATCAAAGAGCATTATCTCCGGTCGCCATACCAGTTCACGCGCAAGGGCGGCCCGTTTCTGCATGCCGCCGCTAATCTGGGAAGGGTATTTATTTTCCGCCCCTGAGAGTCCCACCTGGTCCAGTTCATTGAGGACCCTTTCTTTTATCTCATTTTTGTTCAAACCCAACTTCTCCCTCAGGGGAAAAGCCAGATTATCAAAGATGGTCATGGATTCAAAAAGGGCGCCGCCCTGAAAGAGAAAGCCCAGGCGACTCCTCAAACCGGCCAGAGCCTTGCCGCTAAGGGCGCCTATATCCGCGCCTTCGATAAGCACCCGTCCCTTGTCGGGTCTAAACAACCCGGGGACGTGTTTTAATAGAACGCTCTTGCCGTATCCGCTCATCCCTATAAGGACAATGATCTCTCCTCTATTAACGGTTAAGTCAACCCCTTTAAGGACTTTATTTTCACCGAAGGATTTATGCAGGTCTTCAATCTGTATCATCGCGTACCTTAAAATAGTAAGGCGGTCATGAAATAATCCCATATAAGGATCATCGCGGAGGATAGGACCACAGATTGGGTTGTAGCCCTGCTTACACCTTCCGCGCCGTATCCGGACGTGCCCATATAGTATCCCTTGTAACAGGAGACACATGATATGATAAGACCGAAACTGATTGACTTGTAGAGGCCTTCAAGAATATCTCCCATCTCCAGATAATTCGATATCTCGCCGAGATAAGTGCCAGGCTCTACTCCGAGCATTTTTACCCCTACAAGGTAACCGCCGAAGATCCCTACAAAATCGAATATACCTGTAAGCAAGGGCAGGGCGATTACGGCGGCCAGAAAATTGGGGACAACAAGATAACGGAAAGGATTCAACCCCATCATTTCAATAGCGTCAATCTGGTTGCTTATGCGCATAATGCCGATCTCAGCGGTTATGGCCGACCCGGCCCTTGCGGTTACCATTATTCCCGCAAGTACCGGCCCCAGTTCTTTTATTATGGACAGGGCTACCATTGGCCCCAGGAACGCCACTGATCCCAGCCTGTTTAATGTGTGGTATCCCTGAAGGGCCAGGACCATGCCTGAAAAGGCACCTATAAGGGCGATCAGAAATACGGATTGGGAGCCGATAAAACGGATTCGTTTTATAAAATCAATAACCTTTAGGGGGGGTGTCACGGAATATACCAGCGCCTTTACAAAGAATATGGCCATAAGCCCCATCCCTGAGACGTACCTCAATGACCACGCTCCCAGATTCCTTGTTAAATCAAAAAGTTTGTGTACCATAAAACCTTGCTCTCAATCCATTTGATAAGGCGCTACTTAAAACTTCATCTTGCAAAAGACGCTATCCATGCCCTTCTTTAAACGTATCGGAATTTGTATACTAATGAAGTTGATAGAGATTGTTGAGGCCAAGTATCTTTGCCGGGGATATCCCCTGACACTAAACAGAAGCCAGGCAATACTTATCCCCGATTAAGGAACTTTGTGTCAAGAAAAAACCGGTTCATACCGCCAAACACGGCTCCGAGGCTGATAAGGTCCTGTTAATCGTGTCCAGCACCGCCCGCACGCCGAGGGGGATGGACAGGTTTAAGGCGTCGTGCCCGACCGGTAATCCGCTGAATACGGGGATCCCGATGTTTGAAGTAACGTCTTTTAACAACCGATTTATTTCTGAAATATCTCCGCAATCCAAAAATTCGCCTGCTATCAAACCAGCCAGGTTTTTCAATAGGCCGCTGAGTCTCAGATGTGACAGCATTCTGTCTATCCTGTATAGGGGTTCCCCTCTTTCTTCTATGAATAGTATAGCCCCTTTTATGGAAGGCATGAAGGGCGTTCCTATCAAATGGGAGATGAGAGTCAGATTCCCCCCTATAAGGAAGCCCTTGGACCTGCCACTGGTGAGGACTTCCCCATCCGACAGATTTAGAGAAAAATGCTTCGGGGATGAAGCCAGATCAAGGAAGGCATCCAGATTCTTAAGCCGGTCTCCCGAGATATCCTTTACCACCGGGCCATGAAAGGTCACCAGCCCCGTCTTTTTATATATGGCAAGCAGAAGCGCGGTGATATCGCTGTAACCGACAATGATTTTGGGATGCTTTCGGATCAGGATGTAATCGATTCTATCAAGCAGTCTGAGGGTCCCATAGCCCCCCCGAGCGCAGAGGACGGCCTTTATATCTTGATCATGAAACACGGAATGGAGGTCTCTCAAACGGAGATCATCGTGACCGGCCAGATAATCTTGTCTGGAATATGTATGGGGGGTCTCGATAACATGATATCCTCTTGCCGTAAGAAGATCTACGGCCGGCTGCAGTTCAGATCGGGTCACCGGACCTGATGGTGCAATTATACCGATCCCATCCCCGGGCCTGAGCGGCGGAGGTTTAATTTTCAACTGTTCCTCCCATGGATTATCATCAGACCCTGGAGGGTCAGGGATTCATCCACGTGTTCAATAGTCTCCGATTCTTTGAGAATGATGGGCGCGATACCTCCCGTTGCTATAACCGTGAGCGTTTCACCCATCTCCTTCTTGATACGCCTTACTATCCCGTCTACGAGGCCCGCAAATCCGTAAATAATCCCTGCATTCATAGCGCTTATGGTGTCTTTGGCGATGACATTTTTCGGTTTAGCGAAAATCTCCACTCTGGGCAGTTTGGATGCCTTTTCAAAAAGGGCCTCGCATGAGATAATAACCCCGGGCGCTATGGCTCCTCCAATCCAAGCCCCATCCCTGGAAACGCAATCAAAGGTAGTGGCTGTTCCGAAATCGACTATAATCAGACCGGTGCGGTATTTTTCATAAGCGGCTACGGCGTTAACAACCCTGTCCGCGCCCACCTCCTTCGGATTATCGTATTTAATGTGAATGCCTGTTTTTAATCCAGGGCCCACTATCATGGGCCTGATACCCAAGTAGCGCTGGGAAAATTCCTCAAGGACGTTTAAAAGTGAAGGGACGACGCATGAGATAATAATGTCGGTGACGTCTTCCATCCGGAGCCCCGAGGACTTGAAGAGATTGCCCATGGTGATCCCGATTTCGTCCGGCGTGGCGTCTTTTTCAGTCCTTATTCGCCAATGGGCAAGAATCCGGTCCTGTTTGGCGACCCCCAGAACGATGTTTGTATTGCCAACATCAATACACAGAAGCATATCTTATCCTTTCTCGTCCGCCGTCCGGATAGCGTCAATAATCTTGACCGTTTCCAATGTCATTTTGATATTATGCACCCTGACGATGTGAGCGCCGTTCATTATAGCGGCGGAAACGCTGGCCATGGTTCCCGTATCTCTTTCAGGGGGCGTCTTGTCTAGGATATGGCCTATAAAGGCCTTTCTTGAAATCCCCAGAAGAACCGGTCGTCCCAGTGAGCTGAAACGGTGTAGGCCATTAATTATCTCCAGGTTATGATGAAATTTCTTACCGAAACCCAGCCCGGGATCTACAACTATAAGGTCTTTTCTAATGCCGGCTCTTGTTGCCCGGTCTATGGCATCCTTAAGAAAGTCAAATATCTCGGGGATCAGCCTGTTATAAGTGGGATTATCCTGCATATTGCCAGGGGTTCCCTGCATGTGCATGAGTATGATGGGGACGCCTGCCTCCGCAGCAACCGAGGCCATCTCAGGATCGAACCTGAGGGCGCTGATATCGTTGATCATGCAAGCGCCGGCGCTCAAGGCCCTTCCGGCCACGGGAGCCTTGGTAGTATCTATGCTGATAATTAGGTTTATCTCCTTACTGAGGGCCTCGATGACGGGAATAACGCGTGCCAGTTCCTCATCATGGGAAAGGGTTTCGGCATAGGGCCTGGTGGACTCACCGCCGATATCAATGATATCCGCACCTTCACGCGCCATTGCCAGTCCTTGTTCTATAGCCCTGTCCTTTTTAAAGAATAGGCCGCCGTCTGAAAAGGAATCGGGAGTAACATTAAGGACACCCATTATAAGGGTCCTTTTACCCAGGTTTAAAGAGTGATTGTTCCATCTAAGGACGAACTCCTCTCTGCGGAAACCTGTCAAACCTGTTTAACCTCCGAATCTTTGCCTGGTTCGGATTGTCCGGCCATGATATTATCTATATCCCGGCCTTCCAGGGTTTCCTTTTCCAAAAGGGCGTTGGCCATGGCGTGGAGTTTATCCAGATTATCCTCAATGAGCTTATGGGTTTTATTATAGGCCTTTGATACAATATCTCTTACTTCCTGATCGATCATCCGTGCAGTCTCTTCACTATAGTCTCTGTGCTGGGAGATCTCTCTGCCCAGGAATATCTGTTCCTCTTTTTTCCCGAATGTAAGGGGACCGAGCTTATCGCTCATACCGTAATCGCAGACCATCTTTCTGGCAATTTCAGTTGCCCTTTCAATATCGTTGCCGGCCCCAGTGGTCTTTGTATTGAGTACCAGCTCTTCCGCGGCCCTTCCTCCCATTAATATACAGATGTTGTTTAAGAGATAATCTTTAGGATAAGTATGCTTTTCGTCTATAGGAAGCTGTTGTGTAAGACCGAGAGCCCTTCCCCTGGGAATAATGGTGACCTTATGAATAGGGTCCGTGTCGGGAAGCAGCTTGGCGACGAGAGCATGTCCTGATTCATGATAGGCGGTTGCCTTTTTCTCTTCATTGCTGATGATCATGCTTCTCCGCTCGGTTCCCATCAGCACTTTGTCTTTGGCGTCCTCAAAGTCCGGCATCTCCACCTTATCCTTGCCTCTCCTTGCCGCCAGCAGCGCCGCCTCATTCACCATGTTTTCCAGATCAGCGCCTGTAAAACCTGGCGTTCCCCTGGCAAGGACAACTATATCGACATTATCCGAAAGGAGTGTCTTTTTTGTGTGCACTTTAAGTATCCCTTCCCTGCCTCTTATGTCCGGAACAGGGACCACTATCTGCCGGTCGAATCGTCCAGGCCTTAAAAGGGCGGGATCAAGGACGTCGGGCCTATTGGTAGCGGAGATAAGAATCACGCCCTCGTTTGATTCAAAACCGTCCATTTCCACGAGGAGCTGATTAAGGGTCTGTTCCCTCTCATCATGTCCGCCGCCCAGGCCGGCGCCCCGGTGACGGCCGACAGCATCTATCTCATCAATAAAGATTATACAGGGGGCGTTTTTTTTGCCCTGTATGAACAGGTCCCTTACCCTGGACGCTCCAACCCCGACAAACATTTCAACGAAGTCCGAACCGCTTATGCTGAAGAAGGGGACAGCCGCTTCTCCTGCTATGGCCCTGGCCAGGAGTGTTTTGCCGCTTCCTGGAGAACCGACAAGAAGCACACCTTTGGGGATCCTGCCTCCTAATCGCGTATATTTCTTTGGATCACGCAGGAATTCAATAATCTCCTGGAGTTCTTCCTTGGCCTCATCAATGCCGGCAACATCCTCAAATGTCACCTTTTCCTGTGAATCACTCATCAGCCTGGCGCGGCTCTTTCCGAAGGAAAGGGCCTTGCCTCCGCCTGCCTGCATCTGGCGTAAAAAGAATATCCAGATGCCCAAAAGGAGCAGCATGGGAATCCATGAGATAAACATCTGAAACCATTGAGAACTTTCTTCGGGTTTTACAGATATCTTGACGTCGTTACGCCTCAATATGGGTATCAGCTCATTGTCCTGAGGAGCGAAAGTCTTAAAGGGTCCTTGTGAAGAAGTCCCGGTAATATTTTGGCCCTCAATAACTACCTGGATGACGCTCCCGCTCTCCACCATGCTGAGAAAATCGCTGTATCCAATGGTTGTGCTGGTCCTGTCCTGCTGTTTGAAGACCTGAAATAACATAATTACCATCAGGCTTATGACCAGCCACAGGGCAAGATTTTTGTAAAATGGGTTCAATTGGAAAAAACCTCCTGTTTAGGTTGAAAATTATAATATTAATTATACCATTATTATTGTTTGTTGTAAATTTATAAATAGCACCCTAGTCCACCATGAGGGCACCATCTGTAATCGTACTTTCCTTTCGAACTTGACAGTTCCACGGAATGGGATCTATTGCTCATGTAATCCCATGGTTGCTCCAGACCGGATGGAGGCTAAACAAGCCACAATAATATTTGCACCTTTTTTGGTTTTGTGATAAAATTATAATGATATCTAAGATATTTTGCGCTATATGGCCCATGGGGCTCTCTTTAAGCGGCGAACTCGTTTATGGGCACTGACCGCGCACAAAACCAGACGAGGCGGGCGGGTAGCCTTTTCCGGATCTGGCCGGACTCGAGAATTTTCTAATATCTCATAAGTATTCCGCCCGCCTGGGTGGCACCTTACGTAATTCGCATGCTGTTAATGTTTTCGGTGCTTAAAAGAGAGCCCCATGGGCCATTAAGGTACTTATAATGGAGCCCCACGGGTAAACCCGTGGTCTTCTGCGAAGGCGGATAAGGTTTAATCGTTTATTTGTTTACGTACTTATTAACCGGATCAAATTTTTTGATAATCTCCCATAAGAGGTACTGTCAGGGGGTAAATAGTTTATGGCTAAGATACTGATTGTTGACGATGAGGAGCACATCCGTTTCCTGTATTCCGAGGAATTGACAGAGGATGGATACGAGGTAATTACGGCCGACAGCGGATATAAATTGCTGGAAAAGATAGAGGAAGAAAAACCTGACCTGATTGTATTGGATATAAAGATGGTGGATTATAACGGGCTTGACCTGCTGCAGGATATACGCAACAATTATTATAACCTTCCGGTTATTCTTTGCACCGCCTATGATACCTTCAAGGAGGATATGAAGTCCATTGCCGCTGACTTCTATGTCATCAAATCATTTGATTTAACGGAACTTAAGAACAAGATAAAGATTGCCCTGGAGGCCAGCGCGAGCAATTAAAGAACCTTCATTTGTGATACCTTCTGCCTTCCATTATGGTGAAGGCCCTGTAAACCTGTTCAAGCAAAAAAAGCCTGCACATTTCGTGGGTTAGGGTCAGTTTGGACAGGGACAAGATCTCTTGGGCCTGGCCTTTAATCTCCGCAGACAGCCCTGTAGGTCCTCCGATAACAAAGCATATCCAGCCCCCGGTAGTGGTGGATAGCTTTTTCAACCAGTCGGCAAGACCCTCTGAATCATACTGGAGCCCGGATTTGTCAAGCGCAACAACATAATCACGCGGATTCAAGAATCGGGCTATTGCCCGGCCTTCCCTGTCAAGAATCTCCTGCGGGGGGCGACCCTTTGTGATTTTTGAGGGTTTGACCTCGATCCATTCGATCTGGGCATATCTCCTTAGACGTTTCAGGAAAAGGGTTTCACCTTCCTTTAGAAAGGGAGTTCTGGTGCGATCGATCACTATGAACCTGATTCTAAGCATCAAGAATACTATCTAAATATCAAGTTTAGAGGTCATTATGGACCTTGGGATATCGAATCACCGAACTTTCACCCGGCTTCTTTGTTCTGAGGAAGGATTTCTCTTATAAGGGATCTGACAGCCATGGTGATCTGGGCCTGGGTGACCCGATAATGATAGAGGGATTTACCGTAGGGGTCGATGATATCGTCCTCGGCTTGGTCCGGTGCGATATATTTGCTTAAAAGTTCTATCTTATCTTTCGCCTGGGGCCATTGACTTGCAAGGGCCTCTAAATGAGCCTTTTCCATCACCAGGATAAGGTCTGCCAGGTCCACGTCTTCCTTTGTAACGGTTCTTGCCTTATGGTTTTCCCAGGGCACCCCTGTTTTCGACAAGTAATCTATTATCTCTGGATCGGCAGGCATGCCCTGGTAGGCATAAAGGCCCGCGGATGATACAGTGACATTCTCCAGTTTATGCCTTTTAATCTCATATTTCAGGAGCATTTCGGCGAGAAAGCTCCTGCTGACGTTCCCGGTACACACAAATAGGATATTCATCTGTTTTTTTCTAAACCCAGGATTTGAGCTATCTCATAGCTCATAGCCTGTACAAAACGTTTCATTTCCTCCCCTTCAAGGGGCCTGCCGGCTTCCGGACATCTTACCTGGCCCTCGGCCTTGACCATTATGGGGCTATTCTTCAATTCCTGCCGGGGTCTTATATCGTAGTCCGGATCAAAATTGTTGGTGAAATACATCTCCTGAAAGGCCAGGAATTTGAGCATATGGGCGGTAGAATCAAGCAGGCCGATCTCTCCCGGGCCGACATGACCATTTTCCACCGCCTTTTTAAGCCCTGCCATGGATTCTCCCCCTTGTGTGCAGGCGATATTCCCGTTCCTGTTGGCGATAATCATAGAATCCATGATATCCTGTTCAGTTACTTGTACCACGAAGATCCTCTTTCCTCCGGCTGTTTTATCATACTCCTCAGCGACCTTGATAACCCGGGGTATGGATACGGGGTTTCCTATCATGGCTGCCTGGGCAACACTGGATTTAACATTAACGGGTCTGAAGAGGCGTTTCCGGGGGTCATTTTCCAGGTAATATCGGTACACCGGATCGGCGTGTTCGGATTGCACCCCTATTATTTTAGGGAGATGTTCAATGATCCCGGCCCTGTGGAACTTTATAAAACCGTTCATAACAGCCGTGATATTTCCGGCATTGCCTATAGGCAGGACTACCGCCTTGTTCCTTAAATCATAGTCGAAATCCTGGGCGATTTCGTAGGAGAAGGACTCCTGTCCCAGGATGCGCCAGCTGTTCTTCGAATTAAGAAGCGCTACCTGATAATTATCCGCCAGAAACTCCACCACCTTCATGCAGTCGTCAAAGACACCGGGGATCTCCAGCACCTTTGCACCGCTTCCCAGGGGTTGGGCCAGTTGCTGGGCCGTCACTTTTCCCTGTGGAAGGAGGACGGCTGATTTAAGGAGATCTTTGAGATAAGAGGCGTAGAGGGCGGCGGATGCAGAAGTGTCTCCGGTAGAGGCGCATATGGCCAGCATTTTGTCCAGCTTGTTGATTTTGGCAAAATGGTTGATAAAGCTGAGTGCGCACGCCATTCCCCTGTCCTTGAAAGAGGCACTGGGATTGAGGCCTTCGTCTTTGAAGTAAAAGTCCAGCCCGACCATATCCTTTAGGGTGTCATTGGCTTCAACCAAGGGGGTGTGACCCTCTCCCAAAAAGATGATCCGGTCAAGGGGGATTACAGGCGCAATGAATTCATAATAGCGAAAGATACCCTTGAGGGGTTGATTGTTCAGCATCTTTCGGTAATCAAAGATCTTCCTCCACAGTTGTCCGCTGATATCCTTGTAGCGATCGAAGCTCCTGTCATGGAGCATAAGCACATTACCGCATTCAGGGCATGTGTATAACAGCCGGTCAATGCCGAATTCGCCTTGGCAACCAAGACACTTGTAATACATCATGCCGTCCGGTTGGGGAATCAGATACTGCCTTATGTCTTCAGGGAATTGATCGAGCTTCATTATTTGATCCTTTGTGTGAGATTATATAAGACTATTATAAAAACAGGTTAAATTCAACTCAAGTTTTGTACTTTTAAACGGGGGAGGGAACGATTATAAAACCGAGAAGTGTATTTTGTTATTGGGCAGTTCGTGAATTGGGTGAAACGGCAACATCTTTGTCAAAAAGATTAGGCCTCACCCAGCCTGGCATAAACAAATCAAAGTTAAGAGGAGAGAAGATAGTACATGATAATTCTTGTCATACACCAATGAAAGTGATAAACAACCGGCGTAAAGTAATTTCATTTATATTGAATCAAAGAGGGGGCAGGTTTTTTGGATTCAGGGAAACAAAAGACGGTTGCAGAACAGGTAAGTGAGGTATTGAATATAGAGGCCCAGGGCATTATGGACCTTGTGGAACGGGTGGGTCCGGAATTTGAGGAGGCAGTACGCATCATCCTCAAGTCAAAGGGCCGGGTGGTATTAACGGGCATGGGGAAGTCCGGGCTTGTGGCCAGGAAGATATCCGCCACCTTGAATAGCACCGGCACCCCCTCTCTGTTTATGCACCCTGCAGAGGCGATACACGGTGATCTGGGGATGGTGACAAAAGACGATGTTATCCTAGCCATATCAAACAGCGGTCATACACAGGAGATAAACAGGCTGTTACCCATTATCAAGAAGATGGGCGCCAGGATAATATCCTTTACCGGCGGGCTTGATTCTCCCATGGCGCGGATAAGCGACATTGTTATCGATGTGGGTGTGGAGAGAGAGGCATGTCCGATGAACCTCGCCCCCACCACCAGCACTACCGCTGTTCTTGCTATGGGAGACGCCCTTTGTGTTGTCCTGATAAACCTCAGGCGATTCAGCCAGGAGGACTTTAAAAGGTATCACCCGGGCGGAAGCCTCGGGGAGAGGCTTGCCGTCAGGGTAAAGGAGGTAATGTTAACAGATGATAATATCCCTGCCGCATTACTTGGTTCGACGGTAGGGGAAGCCATAATGGAGATGGATTCCAAAGGGATCGGGGCCACGGTTGTTGTTGACGAAAGCAGAAGACTGTCGGGTATCTTAACGGACGGCGATCTCAGAAGGGCATTGATAGGCCATAAGGATATCTATTCAATGAAGGTCGAACAGATTATGACCCCGTCACCAAGGACCATAGGTGAAGATCTGTTTGCTGCCGAGGCCCTTGGGATAATGGAATTATATGGAATAACCCATCTGGTAATCTTGGACAGAGAAAAACGATTGAAAGGTGTGGTACATCTGCACGATCTGTTGGGGAGAGGAGAATTCAAGTTAAATGGCGGTTTTACATCTGCCTAGAGGATTGATAATCGACCTTGTAACGCCTTTCACCGGGGAAGGAGGGATCGACGGTAGAGGCCTGGAGAAGCAGTTGGACAGGGTCCTACCCTATGTCCAGGCATTGTTTGTTTCCAGCCCCTATATGGGAGAGGGTGACAAGCTCGGGACCGAGCAAAGGGAGGAATTGCTTGAAAAGAGTCTTGTGGTTATCCAAGAACGGGCACCTGTTTTTATGTGGATAAGCCGGGAGACGGACGAAAAGACCAGGGAGACCTTAATTTCCCTCAAAAAGAGAGTGGAGCTTCGAAAATACAAAGGGCCATTATTCTGGGTTGACACCCCCCTGTATTATCACAGCAACAGGGGGCTGCCAGATCATTATAAAGAGATGGTTTCGATAGCTGATGGACCTTTTATACTTCATAACGATCCCCATCTTACCAGCCCTCTCAACAGGCCGTTTAAAAGGAGTAACATCCGTACAGGTATTCTGAAAGAGCTTGTCCGGGCGAGAGATATCAGAGGGCTTATCTTTTCAGGATCACTGGAACGGGCTTATAACTACCAGAAGGTAGTCCGGACACGAACCGATTTTCGGATATACGACGGGGATGAATCTCATTTTCTGGCTCATCCCAGCCTGCATGGAATTGTATCAAAGGGCGCCAACCTGGCGCCAAGGGCATGGCAAAAGATAACAACCGCCTCCCTCAATCTCAACGGCAACAGAAGGGATTATCCGGATTATATGAAGCAGGTATGGGAAACAGGAAGATACCTGAATAATCTGAAGGATATTTATGACAAACATGGGACGGCCGTCATAAAAACATTGCTTTCGAAAAGGGGAGTGATAGAAGAACCCGGATTCACGGGCAGGACAGATGATATGGCCGAAGAGGTGGGTGGCATAGCGGACCTGATGGATAAATACGGGGATTGAAGCTGATGTGTGATTAATAAATAAAGTTTCATCCGGTTAATGAGTACGCAAAGAAGTAAAAGATTAAGGCTTATTATAAGTACCTTAATGGCCCAAAATATTTAGATATCATTTCGAAAAGTATTAAGACCTGAAGTCACGGTGGTTCTTGGAAAAACGACATCTCAAAAAGAATTCCACCCCAGGCCTGCAGTGGGCTTGTTTGAAGGGTTTGCTCCACCAGAACCCCTGGCAGAATATGCCTTTGCCACCAGGAAAAGGTTTGCCAAACCCTTGAAAATAAGACCACGTCCACGGGATACTATAGATGTCGTCTTGAAAAGAACCGCCGTGACCGGATAAACCTAGACAAAGGGAGTTTGCATTGGATATATTAGAAGTAGACAAGGAGACATGTATTCAGGACGGAATTTGCGCCGCGGTTTGCCCCTCCGGACTTATTGATTTTAAGAAAGGGGATTATCCGAAACCTGTTGCCGAGGCTGAGGATGTCTGTATCCGTTGCGGTCATTGCGTGGCGGTCTGTCCTACCGGGAGCCTGAAGCATCGTGTTATGTCTGTTGAGCAGTGTGATCCAGTACAAAAAGAGCTTTATGTGAAGCCGGAACAATGTGAGCATTTTTTAAAGAGTCGGCGGTCCATAAGGGTTTATGAGGATAAGCCTGTATCTCCTGAAGTTCTGTCAGGACTTATAGAAACCGCACGATACGCTCCGACCGGGCACAATTCTCAAAGTGTGGAATGGCTGGTCCTGGGAAACAGGGATGAATTGAACAAGCTTTCGGGGATGACTGTCGACTGGATGCGCTGGTTGATGGATAATATGCCGGAATTGGCCAGGGAAATGCGTCTGGATAATGCGGTGAGGCGCTGGGAAGAGGGTATAGATGTTACCCTTCGAAACGCTCCCGCAGTTATAGTGGCCCACGGGGAAGAAGAAAACCGCCTGGCCTCTGCAAACAGCGTTATCGCTTTAACCTATCTTGAACTGGCGGCTGCGGCCAGGGGGCTGGGGTGTTGCTGGGCAGGGTTTTTTAATGCAGCGGCCAATACGTTCCCTCCCCTGAAGGAGGTCATGCCGCTTTCGGAAGGGCACATGTGTTTCGGCTCTATGATGATCGGGTATCCAAAATACAGCTATCACAGGATTCCGCGGCGCAAGGCGCCCAGGGTAACCTGGCGGATGTGAGAGAGACTAAAATAAAGGAGGAGGATATGTCTTTATATGAACAGATTGAAGATATGACTATGTTTAAGGACTTCTCGGAAAAGGAACTCAAGTCATTCTCAAAAATGGGCCATGTGCTCGAGGAGTATAATCGGGGAGATATTATTATAGAGGAGGGTGATGAATCTACTGCAATCTATCTTCTTCTCAAAGGGAGTGTGTTGATCGTCAAAAAGGCAGATGGACACACTATTCGTCTGGCTAAATTAAAACCAGGTGAAATATTCGGGGAGATGTCCTTCTTCTCAAAGAAAATCCGCCACAGCGACGCATTGGCAAATGATGATGTCCAGGTATTAAGAATGGATTCGAATTTTTTTGAAAAGGTCGAGCCCGGTATACGGGATAAGGTCAAAAACTATTTTATTGAACTGCTGGTAAATCGTCTCGACGGCATGAATGAATCCATCATGGCTGTTTCAAAACTGATGCATACCCAGTAAAGGTAGATTCTATAGATGGAGGCACAGAGACTATGGCAATTGCCAGGAATCTTGAAGATAAAGATGTCATATACGCCGGGCTAATAGGAAAATTAGCAGGCATTCTGCTTCTGGGGATAGGTTTGGCCGGTTGTGCCCATATATTCTCAAAAGATATCCTGAATCAGGTGGATAGTGAGATTAGATTTGAAGAATTGCTTAAAGATCCCGGGGCATATAAGGGAAAGGTGGTTCTTCTGGGAGGGATCATTGTCAAGACAGAAAACAAGAAAGAGGGCACTCTCCTGGAGATTTACCAGACGGAGATGGATAGTTACGGAAAACCTGTTAATACCGACGTTTCTCAGGGGCGTTTTTTAGCCCTGTATGAGGGGTTTTTAGACAGTGAGATATACAGTAAAGGCCGGAAGATTACCGTGGCAGGAGTGGTGGATGGTGAAGAGGTTATAAAGCTGGGAGAGATTGACTATCACTACCCTTATCTTTCAGTCCAAGAGATTTACCTGTGGGAGGAAGAACAACTGTATGTATATCACTACTACCATGGGTATTCTCATGATTCCGTGTGGTATGATCCCTATTATCGGTACTACCCGTACTGGTTCTATTACGTGGACCCGAAAAGCGAGGACCAGGAGCAAACCACGGAGGACCCTGCCCCTTAAGGGAGCGGACACCATGAACTGAGCTCCCTGCTTTTGGCTGGGTCACCGGGAGGAATCCGGTGGCCGCAAAGCCCTGATTCGGACATAGATAATTAAAAATGAAATCTTATCCCCAGAGATACCTGTTTTCCTTCCTCGAATTTGAAAATATCCATATCCTTTTGCTGACGCCAGTAGATATTACAGTTACCTTTTTCCCCGAGAAGAGTTACACCTGATTCAATCGCGTAACCGAGATGATCAACGCTCCCCTGTAAATATTTTAAAAGGCAATCTATATAAAAGGTTGTTCCTTTTGGGTTGAGCTTAAAGGTCAGGTCGCTGAATACCTCTCCGTCATAATCGAAGCCGGATGTTAACGGATACGCAGCAAGGCCCGCCTTAATATCCCAGTGAGCCCACATGTCTTCTGTTATCTCAATGCCTAATTTATGATAATCCCTCATAGATCTGTCAGTTTCCACTCCAAAAAGACTTGAATATGAATACACAAGGTCCAGATAGTATTCATTTAGGTCAATCCTCAATGAAGGTCCGATTTCATACTTTATCCACTGGGGATTCAGATCATCAGGAAGGGTAAGAATGCCTACGTAGGTATTTAGCCCGAGCAGGGTATCAGGCCTCGGTTTTAATAGGTCCAGGGCAAGAGTAAAATCACTGCCGTGACCGTATCTTTCATTGCCCAGAATATTGGAATATCCTCCTGTTATGGAGCAATCGGGGGCCCAGGAGACGTCTTGTTTCTTTATAGGGGGATGAATCCAATCGCCTTTACCACCCAGTCCCATTTCGAGTGACAGACCACCTGAAAATATATTCTCTTTATGGTCTAAATAGTACCAATCATCAAAATGCTCATAGCCTAAAAATAATATCAGGCAGGCATATTCATTTAAATGGAATCTGTCCCCAACCTTCAGATTGGAATTGAAGTTAACACCCCTGTAATCATAAATGAGTTCAAGATCGGTTTGAGTGTAAAAGACATGCGTACCTATCCTGAATATGTCATCTCGTGCACCGAACTTTAATATCCACTCATAATCATTTTCAGTCCTCATCCAGATCTTACTGAGGGTAGCCTTCCAGTGGATACTATTAAGCCACTTCGAGCTGGCATTGAAGTTTATGCCATCATCCTTGTGACCGAGCATCATCCCATTCGTTTCAAAACCTATTCCCAGTTCGTTCCAGTGGATATCGTTTGTCTCTTTTTCTTCGAGCTCTCTGCTGGGGTTGTGGCATGTATGATCCCATAAGGCTATGATCCTTCCATTAAATATTTCATATCCGGCCTGGATGTAATTAATTATATGGTCGATCTGTTCAGGGGAGCTGTTGAATAATATATCTTCCCGTAACCCAAAATGGATATGCAGGTCTTTTATTTTTAATGCATCGAATTGTACTTCCCTTCGGGTTTTTGCTTGATAATTACCTTTATAAACACCTGCACCTTCAAGCGAGACACTTATATCTGTCAGGAGTTCCAGCCATTTATCATTTTTTTCAGCGTGTTTCCCGTTCCTTAACCGTTCCTGATGATTTTTTGTTTGAGTGATTGGTAAAGGTTCATAACCGTGTCCTGACGCATTACAGCATCCCATCCAGATTAAGATCAGGAATGCGCTTTTCAGTAGACTATATTTGTATCTTATCATCATAGGTGAATAGAATTATATCACATTGTCCTATGGGTTATCTAATGTAATAATAGGGGGCGTTCGTGCAGAAGGTGCATAACTGTTTTGTTCCGGAATGATATCTTGGGTGTATGCCCAGATTAGCTAGATTAAGGGCTGATCTTGTAAGGGGCATGGATGAGTTGGATAGCAGCCCTTGGTTTGAGCACTTTGTTATTTAAAATATTTTCCCCTTCCTCCCTACTTCCATGATCTTACCGTAAAAAATATAATCAGCCCAAATATTTCCAGTCGACCTAGCAGCATGGTTCCTGTCAGAATCAACTTTCCGATATCCGGGATAGAACCGAAATTACTCATTGAGCCAACCATGCCAAAACCGGGACCTACATTACCCATTGTTGCGGCTGACGCCGAAAATGCCGAGAGAGAATCAAGACCCAGGGATGTTAGAAGGATGCTTGAAATGAAAACGACACCCATATAAACACAAATATATAGAATACCCATCTCTAACTCATCTTCTTTGATTGCCATCTTATCGATTTTAGGGACGACTATAGCTCTGGGATGCCTGAATTGAATAAGCCTTTTTTGGAATGACTTCCAAAAGATAACAACTCTATCTACTTTAATGCCTCCGGATGTAGAACCAGCACACGCACATTGCAATGTAAAAAATATCATGATCAGCTGTGTAAGAGAAGGCCAAATAGAGGTATCAGCCGTGGCAAAACCCGTCGATGTACCTAATGAAATTATTTGAAAGGCGGAGTACCGCAATGATTCTAACCACGTATCATAATTATGCATCCGGACACTCATCACAGTGATTATAGTACCCGCAATAAGTGCAAATATGTAATAACGAACAATGCTCGATTTCCATATTTGCGATATCTTTCCCGAAATTACACCGAAAAGAAGACCGAAATGAACACCTGATAGAATCATGAATACGATGATCACGATTTCTATAGATGGACTATTATAGTATGAAATACTTACGTTCTTGGGAGAAAAGCCTCCTGTGGCAATAGTGGCAAAAGAATGGGTAATAGCATCAAACAGGTTCATACCACAGAAAAGTAAAAGAATGATCTCAAGCAATGTCAAAGTGACGTAAACATAGAATAATATATTGATGGTCTTTTTGGTCCGATAATGGAAATTTTCCGTTGCCAATGAGGAGATTTCCGTCCTGTATAGAATCATTCCCGCCCTCCCCATATAAGGAAGAACTGAGAGAACAAAAATAATGATTCCTATCCCACCGATCCAATGAGTTGTGGATCTCCAGAACAGCAATCCCATTGGTAATGCCTCAATGTCGGAAAGGATGCTTGATCCGGTTGTAGTAAAACCTGAAACGCTCTCAAACCAAGCATTGATGAATGTAAAAGGTCCGCCCCAAAGGACATAAGGCATGACCCCCACCATACATGTAATTAACCAGCTTGTAACGACTATAAAAAAACCTTCTCTGTTGTTGATATCAGTAACTGGAGGTACAAAAATGAGGGGAAAAATCCCGATCAGTGTTGATACTATTCCGCTATAAAGTAATGGGAAGAAGCTATTGTCGGAATAGAGGGCTGAAACGATAACAGAAATGAACATAAAAATCCCGTTGAGCAACATGACAAATCCGGTGTATCTGAATATCACATGAGGTCTCATCAGTCGCTCTCATTAACCTTTGTTTGTTCCATTAATTTTCTTATTGAATTTGCCAGGTCCAGAATCTCGTCCTTTGTTTCTATCTTCGCATCAAAGTCTTTTTGTGTTTCCAAAAATTCACCAATTCCTTTAGTCAACCTGATAATAGGACCTGCAACATAAAAATTTATAAAATAACTAAAAAGAAGGGAAAAAACCAACGAGGATACTATAGCCACAATGCCAGGCATGATCGCCCTGTTTGATCTGTCTTTTAGATTAGAGGCTGTCTGATACATCACCCGGTCATTTATGTTCATCAAGTCTTGTACAGAGACCTTTACCTCCAAAAACGATTTATGTACTTTGTCCGAATACCAATCCAGGTCCCCTTCACGATTTGTGCCGACAATCGGCTTAACCCATAGACTTTTATACGCGTCATACTTTGCTCTTATATTATCCACATATGATTTTTCATCTTGGATTGTCAGATTTTTCTTGGCAATTTTATAGCCTTCTTCAAATAACTCGTCTGCTGAATTCATAATGGATCGTCCTTCATCCCAGTTGCCTAATATGAGCAACAGGACCGCGCTGTCTTCTCTTTCCAGGGCCTCAATCATTGTCTTAGCAGCGCTAATACTCTTATAATTATCATCCAACAGCTTTTGCACAGATGCCCCAAGATTACTCAATTCATATATTGACCATACCCCTGCAACCGCCAACATAGTGGCTAAAATCAAGAATCCCGAAAAAATCTTAGTTCTTATACCCATGCTTTTATCCTCTTTTTAATGAAATCCTTTTCTTTTTGTTGTACTCCATTATCCCATATTGCCTGAACGGGGTGAAGGAACTTCAAGTCGTCTTTATGTGTCTTCACGCCTTCTCTGAATAATCTCTTTGTTGAGAGTTTGCTGAATTCTCCCATGCTCGATCATGCCGACAAGGTGAAGGTCCTTATATGTGCTGACAACGGGTAGGACTTCCACACCCTCCTCCCTCATCTTCTCCAGGGCGTCCACAAGCCGAGCTTCGGGAACTGTCACTGCATGAATTTCTTCCATGAGATCAGAGGCCAGAACCAGGCTTTCCAATCCCTCTATCACAAATAAGTTCTTAATCTCCAGGAAAGAAATCATGCCGATCAGGCGTGATCCTTCATCCACTATGGGAAAGAAAAGGGAGTCGCTTTCTGCGGCTGTCTGAAGTACCTGTTTAAGGGGAGAATTAGTCTTTAACGTGGGCGGCTTGGAATCCATTAATTCGCGCACGTGGTAGGAGGCCAGGAGATCCTCCTCGGTGACATCCTTTCCGACCTCGTCCGCCTTTAACATCGCAAACCGTACACTGGGGGGACCAATAATCTGCACCAGGAAAGTGGTAGCGGTGATTACCAGGATGATGGATTGAGCGGTTTCATGGGGTAGCCGGTGGCCTGCGAGAATGGCCAGGCCTATGGCAACACCTGCCTGGGAGAAGAGACAAAAACCGAGATATTTCTGGACTTTTGCTGGCAGTCCTCCTAATTTGGAGCCGAAGTAGGCCCCCAGAAATTTCCCAACCGTTCTACCTATAAGATATACCACCGCAAGCACGATCATCCAGCCGGCCATAGCCTGGGGCTGTAGCCGGGCACCCACCAGCACAAAAAAGATAACGAAGATGGGAGGAGCGAATCGCGATATCTGATCAAATGCTTCTCGACTTCTACGCGGAGCGAGGTTGACCACCGTGGCACCGCTGCTCATGGCCGCCAGAATAAGGTCGAGATCCATATAATGACATATCCCGATAATGGATAAAAGGCTGCCGATACACAGGGGAAGAATGATATCCCGGTTGTAAAAGATATTTAAGACTATAGCATAAGCAGATCCCACTAGGGCACCCAGTATGATAGAGCCCAAGATCTCGTAAAGTGACTTGCCGAGCATATTCATCAGGGAAAAACCCGCGGTTCCGGACAAAAGGTCCACCACAGAGGACGCAAGGCCAAAAAGCAGCAATGCCAGCCCGTCGTCAAGAGCAACAATGGCCATAACCGTGGTGGTGAGGATTCCCCGGGTCTTGTATTCCCAAAGAACGTCCACGGTTGCGGCGGGGGCGGTGGCTGAGGCGATGGCCCCTAAAAGGATGGCAAGGGACCAGTTACCATGGGTCAGGACGTGAATGATCCCATCATCCGGCAGCTTGCTCCATGGGCACATAACCAGCCCCGTTAAGATCGCAACCAGGAGAGCGGCGGTTATGCCCTCGCTTAGTAGAAGAATGACAAGGCCCTTCCCATGTTTCTGAAATACTCCCTTTTTAAGCTCGCCGCCGATATTGAAACCAATAATCGCCAATGCAAAAAGGGTAATCGGCTCAAGCCTTTGTATATCATCGGGAGTAATTGCATGGAACCAGACTCCACCTATAAGAATAGCAAGAAACCCTATGATGATGTAACCGACAACTTGGGGTATTCGAAGCCGGGCGAATATCCTTCCCCCGAAAGAGCCAAGGATAACGGCAATCCCAATTATTAGAATGAGCCTGTCCATGAAATAGTCTCGAATTCAACTCATAAGTTCAACAAGTAGGTGGTTGAGAAACAAGTTAACTGTGGTATTATAAGCGTTTCTTTAACCACACCAAAAAGTAGCGCTTATGGGTAAGTATACGCAGTTAACTTAAGAACAAAGATAACAGATTTATACTTTTTTAGAGCAAGTTTTTCAAGAAGTTCTATCGCCTGTGAATGGGTCAAGTCTCCGTTTGAGTTCTATTAATCTTTATCAATGGTCAAACAGAGACTTGACCTCAAAACATTTTTCACATAAGAATAGCAAAAATATGCTAAACTATCGCATGGCCGGGATTCCGGAAAGGCATGTAAGGTACGGCTTATTTTTATTATTGTCACATGAGAGGAGAAATCAGAATGTCCCAAGAGCTGCCGGCGCAATATGACTATGACAGGAAACATATCGTTCTGGGATTAACGGCCATTTTCCTGGTTTACGGAACCATGGCCTATTTCATTCAAGCCCTTAATATCGCGCGCCCTAAGATAGCGGCCGATTTGGGCGGCATGGCGATATATTCCTGGTCCGTCTCAATCCCGGGACTAGTTGGCGCCTTTGTAACCCTCATTTTCGGCAAGCTCTCCGATATGTACGGCCGCCGAATCATGTTGCTGATATCCATAATCTTCGCCCTGCTGGGATCCATCCTAAGTATACTCAGCACTACGTTCGTTTTCCTGATTGTCGCCGCTGCCATCGGGTCCCTGGGAATCGGAGCCATGATGCCGCTCGTTTTCGCGGTTGTAGGAGATATGTTTGAGCCGATCAAACGCAGTAAATGGGTTGGCCTGCTGCAGATACCCATGGGGGTTGCCGCCCTGTTTGGACCTGCACTGGGCGGATGGTTTGCGGATACCTTGGGCTGGCGATACCTTTTCTGGTCGACCGTGCCTCTCCTTATCCTATGTCTTATACTGGTTCCTCTTGGAATACCGCCCCTTGCCCATCGCGGCATAAAGCCCAGAATCGATGTCAAGGGATGCCTGTTGGTGATCCTGGCTTCTTCGACGTTGATCATCGGCATTTCCCTTGGCGGAGTAACCTATCCTTGGGGATCGCCGCACATAATCAGCCTGCTCGGAGTCTCTTTGATCTCCTGGATACTTTTTTTCCGGGTGGAGTATGCTGTGGAGCAACCCATTCTCGATCCCCTTGTGCTCCGCAATCGCTCCTTTAACACTGTTGCGGCCGCTACTTTTTTATCCTTCTTCGGGCAGATGGGAATGATGATGTATCTCCCCATGTTCCTTCAGGGTGTTCAGGATGTCAGCGCAACTCTAAGCGGATGGATCTTCACGCCCTACAGTGTGCTGATGGCCTTCATCGGGGTTCCCACCGGATTCCTGCTTGCCCGGACGAGAAGATACAAATGGATGTATATATTGGGCTTCGGTATCCTTACGGCCACCATGTTCGGCGTTATTCTGTTATCCGAAGATACCCCTATTATCTTCAGCGTGTTGGCCTCTACACTGGCCGGTCTGGGATTGGGCGCCATCCCGACCGTAAATACGATGGTCGTCCAGACTGCGGTTCCCAAAAGGCTGCTGGGTGCGGCCATGGGCGCTATCTTTTTCTGCCTGATGATGGGTGTCGCTATTTCCCCCGCCATTCTTGGCTCTGCCGAGCAGGCCATATATGCCAGAACTCTTGCGGCTTCATTACCGGATGGATTGGAGCGGGTCGCAGACGAAGCGACTATGGCCTCTTTGGTGGATTCGCAGGTGCTTCTGTCGGAACCGGATATGGCAGCGCTCAAAAATGCTTTCATGGAAATGGGAAGTGAAGGAGATGCTCTTTTTCAGCAAACGGTTGATGCCATCCGGGCATCCATGGAAGCCAGCGTGAGGAGCGTATTCTGGGTCGGAGCGCTGACAATGTTGTTGGCCTTTTTGCTCATCATTACCATTCCGGAGGTCCCCATCGGCGAGGGGCAGTCGGAATAATCCGCCGCTACTGCTGGATTCAAGCCTAGCCGCCCTCGGCAAACGCGCGTACCTGTTTGCTGTAGTCAAACGGAGACTTGACCACATAACTGAAGACATGCTCTTAACCACAGCATCATGTTATGATGCCTCCCTGTAAATATCGACCGCTGCAGCAATCATATCGGCTGTAAGCTGATAAAGCAGGATGGAATACAGACGCCTTGGCAATCTATACAACTGCCATAGTATTCGCGGCACTGATATAGGGAACGTCGAGAAATAAATCGAGCGACTTTAGAGGAGTCATGGGAATGGATAAGAAACCGACATCGGAACAAAAACGGGAGAAGAGGTTCAAACGGTGGCTTGACGCGAAAGATATTGAGTTTAAAGATCCAGAGGCTAAAAATGCCTATCAGCAGAGGGTCACCAGGTTTATCAAAGTTATTAAGCTTGAAGAACCAGACAGGGTTCCGGTCATTCTGCCGGCCGGATCATTCCCCTTGTATTATGCGGGTATAACATTGAAAGAAGCCATGCATGACAACAAGCTGCTCTGTCAGGCGTATCGGAGATTCCTTGCTGATTTTGAATCCGACACCTTCTTCGGCCCCATGATGGTGCCAAGCGGGAAAGCATCGGAGATTATTGACCCCTTGATCGTCAAATGGCCTGGCCATGGATTACCGGACAACACGTCAATGGTTCAGTTTGTCGAAAACGAATACATGAAGGCGGATGAGTACGATCTATTCCTGGAAGACCTCACGGATTTTTGTCTCCGCCGCTACCTGCCTCGCAGCTTGGGGGCGCTGGCACCTTTTGCCAATTTTCCACCCACACCCCAAATACTCGGTTTCCCCGATAAATTCCTTATGTCTGCCGTTATGCCGGAAGTTCGGGCCGCATATCAGGCTATCATCGATCATGGCGAGGAGACCGCGAAATGGATAGGCCCTCTTATACAATTTGACAAGGAGGCCATGGCATCGGGATACCCATCACTTTTCGGAGGGCAAGCGCATGCCCCATTCGACATTCTTGCGGATACCCTTCGCGGGACCAGGGGCATAATCACGGATATATACCGTCAGCCGGAAAAGGTCCTGAATGCGACGGAAAAGGTGACTCAGATGAACATCTCCTGTGGATTGGATGGGGCCAACATGTCGGGAGTACCTATCGTGTTCTTTGCTTTACACAAAGGCGACGACACCTTTATGTCAAACAAACAATATGAAAGATTTTATTGGCCCACCTTTAGAAAAGTGATTGTGGGATTGATCGAAGAAGGAGTAGTACCACTGCTTTTCGCGGAAGGGAAATACAACAACCGTCTGGAAACCATCAAAGACCTTCCCAGGGGCAAAGTCATATGGCATTTCGATCAAACGGACATGTTCCAAGCGAAAAAGATCCTCGGCGATAACGCCTGTATCGCCGGCAATGTCCCCACTTCACTTCTACGCACAGGCACTCCCAAAAATGTCAGAGAGTATTGCAGGAAACTCATAGAAGTATGCGGTGAGGGGGGCGGATTTATCCTGACAGGAGGCGCCCCCATTGATAAGGGGGATCCGGATAATCTGCGGGCTATGACCGAAGCTGTCATGGAATACGGCGTTTATTAATCCATTATCCGGAATATGGCGATAGTCTTTCCATATCAGATGTAAGAAGCCGGAAGCCCGAAGGGGTCAAGACTCCGTTCGGCCACGGAGACTCGACCCCATAAACGCCATAAAGGGGGGACGTCCCGCTTTCCCACATGCTTATGAACTTCTCACACATATAGGAAATCATTGTTGGCTTTCAGCGAGACAGGCGACATCGCCGTCCATGGTTGTCAGATATAACTTCCCTTCTGCCGCAATCATGCCGTCCCAGACAGGCAGGGAATCCAGACTGTATTCGGAGAGCCTCTTGCCGCTTTGAGTGGATACGGCCCAAAGACGGGCACCGTCTTTGCCTTTCAGAAGCTCGCTCTGCTCGGCCAGCTTTTCCAAAACAGCCGCATCGTCCATTGCGAAAAACGCCTCTTCTTCGTCCACAACGTCCGGAGGACCCGCGATAAAGAGTGTATTGTCGGCAACCAGCATGGCGCGAACCTGAATGTCTGGTTTATCCACCTCCCATTTGAAGCTCAAGGCCGATTGGTCGGCTTTGGGAAGCCCCTGCCGGAGTTTCCAGTCTCCAGTGGCAAGAAAACTGACAGGCATATTACCCATTCCGACCACTTTCGGTTTCGGAGCCGTTTTCGGCCCCGTGGTGGTCGAAGGCGCTGTCTTTGCTGTCGATTTGGCCGTAGCCGCCACTTTAGGTTTTGCCTTTGGCGCCGGGAACAGGGGTTGGTTCACTCTCTCGATATCTTCCGGGCGGCTTGATTTGGCCGCCGCATAAAGCTGGTATTCCAATACGATCGATTCGCACAGGAATTCCGGCTTGCGTGCGTATCCATAAACGTTCTGATCGTCAACCGCAATCAACCTCCCGGAGGGCGTGAGTCGGCCCATGACCTCCCAGGCACCCCAACCGCTGGTCACACTCTTTCCGAACATCATATATGACCTGGAAAATTGCGAATCGTCCAGGAATCCGATGGGAGAGAAGACGTGCGCGCCTTCGCCTGTTTGATCACCAACATCCCTAACCGCGATATGCTTGCGGTTACCTTCCAGGTCGAACTGTTGTGAACGCATATAGATATACTTCCCGTCGCTGGACAGAATATCGGGTAATCCGACCGGCATATTCAGACCGTTCACATACTCATGAAGGTTTTTACCGGTTTCCGGATCGATTTCATTAAGGACGATTTCCGAAAGCTTCTCGCCGGTTATGGGGTTCAATTGAAGCAGACGCATTCCACCGTCCAAGAACATTGACCTTCCGGCAACACAATAGACTCTGTCATTCTGCACAAGGACGCTTCCATGCACCGGCCATACGGATTCCACCTGCTCGAATGCGACCATACGCAGATCCATGGGGGCTGCACGAAAACGCCAGATAAGATTACCATCAGCAGCATTGAGGCAATAAACGTATCCGTCTGCCGAGCCAAACAGGACGCGCCCTTTGTAAATGGTAGGAGGCGAGTCTATCCGGCCTCCGACCGTGTACTTCCAAAGTATATTTCCATTGGCCGCGTCCATTGCGTGTAATGTATGAGCGTCCACCCTGGCTACATAGATCCTATTGCCCGCGAGAACAGGACTGCTCAGATTTCCCCCAAGCTTTACCTGCCACTTAATTCCGACGTCCGACGAAACCTTTGTGGTGGTATAACTGCTGCGCTTTGTATCGTGGCGGTAAGTGGGCCAGTCTTCGGCCCCGCCATTATCCGCAATATCTCTATTATAAGCGGGTCCTTTTTCGAGTCTGTTTGCCGAAACCGCTTGAGGATCAGGCACGGAACTGCCGGCAGGCGCCAGGGCGCAGAACCCGTTCAATTTCGCTTCCATGTAGCAGGCGCAGGCGTGAGGAGGCGTATAAATCAGTCCGTTGCTGGGCATGATGCCATAAAGGCATCCGCCACGGGTGTAGTGATTCACGTCCCAGTGTTTCTTCTCTAGGTCTACGAATTCAATACCTGTGCGGGAAGGAATAATGTAGTTTTTGGTTGCCTTGCCCGGATAGCATCTTTGATGGAACCAGTAGATGTCATTGTAGCCCTCGATTTCCGTTACTATCTCTCCTGTGTGGAGGTCTCGGCCGGTGTATTTACCGTCGTCTTGAACATTTGCCGTCCGTCCGGTCCAGACCACTCCATCGATTACATACACATCCTCAGGAGAATAATGCCCGGAACCGGGTTGTGGAGCATCCCAGAGCTTTTTACCGTCTATAGCGGAAAACGCATGTATGGTTCCTTGTCTGAAGCGAGATTGTGCCCCGCTCGAAAACAGGACAACGTCTTCGTAGACGACCATCCTGGGCGCGTAGGCGGTTGTAATTCTTCGGGTGCTTACTTCTTCCGTCTGCCAGTTCTGTTTCCCGTTTTTGCGGTCAAGGCTGATCAATTTTGAGCCGTCAAAATAATAAACGGCTTTGGAGTCGGCCGACAGGGACAGGGGAGCAACGGGAGATTCTTTCGTCCACAACGCATTTCCGTTTGACAGATCGATAGCCATGATCTGCGCAGGCTCTTTATCCCAGGCCCATTCCAATCTTGCCCAGTCGGCGTTGTCCCAGACATAGGTTTCCTTGGGAGCATAGGTCGCTTCAGACTTCTCCGGACGACCAATCAGAACGAAGAGCGTGTTGTCCGAAAGAATGATCTCTGAGGTCTCTTCGGTATCCGCAAAAGTTCGGATAATTTCACCGGTCGCGGCATCCAGTTCGCTCAGCGGGGCGTTGATGCCCAGGGTGACATAAACACGATCTCCAATAGCAACCAGACGTCGCGGCAGGTACGCCGGTCCGCTCTTAAGGCTGAATAAGTGGTTGTACCACTCAGGGATCGGTATTCTCCAGAGGATGGTTCCATTGTAGGCATCGCGTGCTACCAGGTAGTATTCGGCCGGCAACTGAACGGACTCCTTGGGTCCTTCATCCAGGATGTAAAAAATCCGGCCGTTTGCGGAAACAAGCGCGCTCAGGCTTGCCGTAGTGTCATGGTGACGGGCCCACCGGGGGCTCCCGATCCACTGATAATTTCGTACCGGCCCGATTGTTTCATCCTGGGAGACAGGATTGCCGGCTGCGTTATACAGATAGTGGTTCCATTCGTCTATTTCATCCGGTTTCTCTTTGACTGACCTGTTCCAGCCGAGCAAACCCTGTGTTAAAAGCACGCCGTTGGGAGCAAGCACCCTCATTGCCTCATCTTTAGAAATACCGCCCAGATCTTCAGCTACGATCATATTGACAAGATTGTCCTTATAGGGCAGATAGTCACCTGTAAGCTGATCGATCGATATCGGTCCGTACTTCTGCCTGGATGAGATATATTCCCGGGCTTTCCTTACGTTTTCGATGTTCGGATCCAGTCCCTGGACAAGAAAGCTTTCATTTGCCCTAAGTGCTTCGGTAAGAATCCCGTCTCCACAATTCACATGGACTATAAGCCCGCCCTGGATACCTGATTTTTCAAGAATGCTTTTAGCCTGTTCCGCCGGAGACACCTCCGAGCGGACCTGCACAACGGCTATCAAAAGGACACAGAGTATGAGTGTGGGGATAATCAGTGGCTTAGATGGAATGGGTCGATTTTTCATGATTGCCTCCTCTGAATTAGAACCAATTCTCGCGGAATATTGGATCCCGAAATTGCCAGGGCGGTGTTGGACGGAGCTGGCTCTCGGTGTAGACCTTCATGAGTTAATCAACGAAGGGCAAAGTTTTTTCTCCAGCCCCTCTTCATACTGAAATGGTGATAAGAATTTTCCTTTTTATGGTGCGAGTATAGGAGGATAAGCCTTGTAAGTCAAGACAATCATGGACGCGTGATATAGTGCGAAGAAACTGACTGATAGATTCTCACCCTGATATTCTCTTTAATCTGCTTTCTTTTATGCTGAATATATCATAAAAATACCCTTATGGATAAAAAAACCCCCAAATGCAGGACCATAATCCACCTGGATATGGATGCCTTTTATCCTGCGGTTGAGATGCTGGACAACCCCGACCTAAAGGGAAAGCCGGTTATTGTTGGGGGGAGGGGCAAAAGGGGGGTTGTGTCTTCGGCTTCCTATGAGGCCAGGAGATTCGGCGTGCATTCGGCCCAGCCCATTGCCCGTGCACTAAAGCTCTGCCCACGTGGTGTTTTTCTTCCTGTCAGGATGTCGCGGTACAAGGAGATATCCAATCGGATATTTGAGATATTCAACAGGTTTGCCCCTCTTGTTGAGCCCTTATCCATTGACGAGGCGTTTCTGGATGTCACCGGCACTGAAAGGCTTTTAGGAGACCCTGTAACAGTGGCAAAGAGAATAAAGAAGACAGTGCTTGACGAAACAGGGCTTACAGTGTCGGCAGGTGTGGCACCATCAAAGTTCATCGCCAAGATCGCCTCTGATATGGATAAACCGGACGGCCTCACAATAGTCTCGCCTGATAAAATAAATGATTTTCTTGATCCTTTACCTGTTTCAAAGATGTGGGGCGTGGGGAAGGTTACACTGGAGAAGCTTAGCCGTTGTAAAATCAAAACCTTTTATGATTTAAGGACTGTTCCCCTGGAGACCCTTGAAAAGGCGTTCGGACAAAACGGAATAAGGATGCATTTTCTGGCAATGGGCATAGATGACAGAGATGTGGAGCCCGAGCATGAAACAAAATCAATCGGTCATGAACTCACCTTTTCGGAAGATATCCTGGATATTGAATCCGCTGAAAAGCAGATATTAGCCCTTGCCATGAAAACAGGTAAAAGGATGAGGCGTGAAGGAATGGCAGGGAAAACAGTAACATTAAAAGTCAAATACAGTGATTTCAGACAGATAACCAGGTCGCTGACCCTTGATAAGCACACGAATGACGGGATGAGTATCTATGCGACCGCGAAGGGACTCCTCAAGAAGACAGAAACAGGCACGCGGCCCGTAAGACTGCTGGGTGTTTCGATGTCGTCCCTTTATGACGGCGGTATAAAGGGCCAGTTGTCCCTGTTTTCAGGGGATGAAAAGACAGAAAAATCAGAAAAACTCAACAAGGCCATTGATTCCCTACAGGACAAGTTTGGCGACCGGAGCGTTCTGCCGGGCAGGCTGGTTTCGGAAGAGGAAGACCTTGATCCGGATAACCTTTAAAAAAATGAGAGGATTATTCCGGAGGGTCTTCGTTTTTGCGGACGGCTTTCAGGTCGCGTCCGCCCTGGTGTAGAATCAAATGCTTTGCGTAATTTAATGGGCTCGACCTTCTGGCCAAAGGCGATGCCCAGAGTGACCGCTTCATACTGTCGCAACACAACACAGCAAGCTGAACTTATAGAACCCTTTCCTCTTATTCCATAAGGCGCAGTCTTTTTTCACAATAAATTATATCTATTTGCGATTTAATCCCCTGCCTCCTGGGCGGGGTAGTCCACCCCCTGATCTATTTCTCCCCATGTAATGACCTTATAGGGTTCTGGTTTTCCGAATAATTCTTCAAAGGGCATTGTCTGAAATCTTAAAATAATATTCTTCATATAGTCGTGAAGGATATCCCATTCTTCGGAAGGCAATTTCCGGGCAGCCTGTTTCTTTTTAAGATTAAAAAAGTCTTCGGGAAAATTCTCAGGCTTCGGTTGTATATCCACTGCCGTAGCAGTTGATTTGCTGTAGAATGTGTAAAAAAAGTTGTCCCTGCCCGCTTTCATGTCTTTGGGAACGGCGGTCTTTTTTGCACCTTTTTGATCTATTATTAGAAGATCGAGCATATCCTTGCTTCCTCGTGTGGATGTCCTGGAAAAGACAACCAAATCCCCCTGTTCCGGTACATCACTTCCATATAATAGTCTTATGCCATACTGTATTGCGCGAAAGGTGGTTGTAACTCCCGGACATGAATGGCCATGGTAGGCGAATGCATCTGCAAGAGAAATGCTTCTTGTCTTGCCATCTGTTTTTATCAGGATTGGGTCAGTTGTGGGTGGGGACTCCCTGACACCTCTCTCCATGTGACATCTGGCACATTCATTTCCCCATAAGGATGAAGAACAGATAAGCAGGCAAAATAGTATTGGAATTATAAATATCCTTTTTAGCATGTTATCTCCTCTCTTTTCAAAATATAGCCGAACCATAAATCATAATTCCGGCAGTGTACAGGTAATACCTGGATGATATATCAGCATTCAGAACGCCTTCAAACACCTATATCTCTTTATTTCTTGAATATCTGCTGTTTTGGTCAAAATTCTAACGTTCTTAAAGGAAGGAACATTCAGATGATATCCGATATGGGAATAGCACAGAGAAAGGGTCATGTCGTGGCTAGAAATCTGCACTTTTACGACACCGAAAAATGGTATGATTTATAAGGGAAGTCTATAACGTCGTGAATCAAGCGTGGCTACAAGCCGTCGTCTGTATTCCACTTGTTCGAGGCTTTTTGATCATCGATTTGCGTTGGTTCTTTGCCTGTGTATTTCGCCATATATTTTTCTTTTAATTCCTTGTTTAATAACATGGGAATTTTGTCTCCAGATGGTTTTGGCCTTTGAAATAATTTAAAAATTAGGGCTGCTAGGAGAAGTAAAGCGAGGATTAGCAAGAGGAGAGGTGACAATAGTTCTGCCGATTTGTATAAGTAATACTTCATTTCACCATTATACAATTATTATTTATTCGCATTAAGAATACCTTTGGTTCGAGCGAAATATATTCATACTAATATACATATTATTATACTGCTACTTTTTTACACGATTACTATTAAAATATTGAATCATTCCAAAAAGACATAGGTGTCATGTCTTCACTCTTGACAGATGTCGGATTAATCATCTATCTACAAGTAGTACTAAACAAATATGTGTGAAGAATAAAGGCCTGACCGGCCTATTCTACTATACTGATATTCA